>JAQBYC010000032.1 GCA_027623205.1 Pseudomonadota bacterium
TGGCACCTGGGGTGCGCCTTTCCAACCGTCGTATTTTTTAGCGCAAAAAGCCCCTGCCCATCCCCATTTTCCCTTATTTTTGGCGTCGGACAAATAAGTAGGGCGCCAGCCATTTCTAGATAAGTGTTTGAAATATAACAATAAAATTGGTGCGCCCGGCAGGACTCGAACCTGCGACCCCTTGATTAGGAATCAAGTGCTCTATCCTGCTGAGCTACGGGCGCATCTATCTGATTTTCATAAAATCCCGCCCCGCAACGGCGAAGCGGAAAACCTAATCCCCGTTGTACGTTACACCTTGGCCACATCAGTCTCCGGTTGGGGCCGCCATGAAGGCGCCCCGGAACGCTTCTAACACGTTCGCGGTCCCGAAAAAAGTCATGCCGGCGGCCTGTTCCCTACCGACCAGTCACCATGCCGGTCAACCGCCAATTTTACCCGGTAGACCTGTCAACGGGGAGGCGTTAGAATTGGCCCATGCACAAACGATCAAACCAGCCAATCGGGCTGGTTTTGCATTTAGGGAGAAGTTAAGTGCGGCTCGGGACCATAGCGGGCTTGGCCATGGCCGGCGATTTTGACGGTTCTGGCCCACTCCTCCGCGCGACACGCTGCGCCATGCAGTGTACGGAGGAGGCCGGTTGCGAACCCGTTTCGCTGGAAGGCGGCAATGTGCCCACTTTCCTGGACGTGGATTTTAAGGCAGGGGTGATCCGCGGGCCCGGCAGGCCCCGGCGAACCTCGAAGATTGTGGATATGACGCAACTTGACGGCAAGCTGTTCCTGCAAGGCGCGGAAGACGGCATGGACGGCGTCGGGGACGGTCGGGCCCGGAGCATCGCCATCCGGGCTGACACCGGCGGCATGGTGTTGACGGCGTCGGGAGACAATGTCGGGTTTGTCGTCTCCGGCGCCTGTGTGCGCCCCTGAACTGGTGGCAATGTGGCACGCCGGTGCTCATAATGTCCAGCGGAATGCCGTGGCCGAGGGGTTGCTGCCTGGGCCCGCGCGCTTCGCCGGGCTATTCACCGCAACGGCCCTGCACCCGGATGCGTTCGCTGTAGTGGTGACGGCATGTCAACGACCATCAAAGGGACATTAGTCGGGCCCGGCGTTGTCAAGCGCTGGCTTCGATACCCATTGGAAGCCGTTCTGCTGGGAATTTGTTTTGCCATTTTTGCCGCATTGCCCGTTGAAATGGCCTCGGCAATTGGCGGTCTGCTTGGCCGCGCCCTGGGACCGCGCCTACCGCCTACGGCCCGCGCTATTCGAAACCTGCGACTTGTCTTCCCGGACATGAGCGATGCGGGACGCGCCGAAATTGTGCGCGGCATGTGGGACAATCTGGGCCGTACCGCCGCCGAGTTCGTGCATGTAAATGCAATCGTCGCGCCCGGCTCGGGCCGTGTCGAGATCATCAACGGCGACATCCTCCGCACCCAGCGGCGCGATGGGCGGGCGGTGATCCTGGCCGGGGCGCATCTTGCGAATTGGGAAATTTCGGCCGCCCTGGCGAACTTGAGCGGCGGCGAAATCGTCTCGGTCGTGCGTGAGCAAAACAATCCCCTGACCCAGAAGATGATCGAATACTTGCGCCGCCGGGCCGGCGGCAGGCAGATACAGAAAGGCCGCCGGGGCGCAAAAGAGGCGATGCGGGCCTTGCGCGGCGGCGCCGTGCTCGGCCTGTTGTTCGATCAAAAAATGAACGACGGCGCCGTGACGACCCTGTTCGGGCACCAGGCCATGAGCCCCGTGGCGCCGGCGCAATTGGCGCTGCGCCTGGCTTGTCCGCTGATCCCTGTACGCGTCGAACGGACCGCCGGGGCCAGGTTCCGCATTACCATATATCCACCCATCGCGTTTGCGGCGTCCGGCGACCGGCAAGCCGACGCCGGTGCGGTCATGGACAGGTTGAACGAACAGCTCGAGGCATGGATCCGGGAACGGCCGGAAGATTGGATGTGGCTGCACCGCCGCTGGGCCGAGGAAACATACCTCCAGGCGGGTCTTTAGCGCGGTTTCGAGATTGGCGTGCCGCTAGAGCATGTTTTTTCGAAACTGCCTGGACTCTTAAGAATAGAGCAATTGAACCAATCACTTGGATCGCTAAAGCGAATCCAATTGATTGAAAATTGCTCTAACCAAACGGCGCCGCCGGCGCAACCGCCGCGGCTGACGTCCGGGCGGCGGCTGGGCAACAGCAATGGTCCTTGGTATAACCGCACATCCGTCGTGGGCCGCGGCCATGTGGCGGTCGCCCATCGTCTCGTACTTGTCCCTTGCGGCGGCAAACGATAAATTGCCCCACGCCTTTGCCTCCACAGAAGCCAGCCGAGGAACCGGACATGAGCGCCAATCCATTCGAGACCGATTTGCCCATAACGGCAGCCAATTATCAGGCGCTGTCGCCCCTGAGCTTTCTGGCCAAGACCGCCTTTACCTATCCCGACTACCCCGCGGTCATTGATGGCGCGGCGCGCCATACCTGGGCCGAGACGCACCGCCGCTGTTTGCGCCTGGCCTCGGCCCTGTCCAAGAAGGGCATTGGCAAGGGCGATACGGTGGCGGTGATGGCGCCCAATGTCACGGCGGCCTTCGAGGCGACCTTTGGCGTACCCATGCAGGGCGCCGTGCTGAACGCCCTGAACTATCGCCTGAACGCGGCGGAAATCGCCTTTATTCTGGACCATGGCGAAGCGAAGTTGCTGATCACCGATACGGAATTCAGCCCCGTCATCGAGGCGGCGCTGACCCTGGTCAGGAACCGTCCCCTGGTCATCGACATCGAAGACCCCGCCGGACCAGGGGGTAAAAGCCTGGGCGAGATGAATTACGAGGCGTTTCTGGAGACCGGCGACGAGGATCATCGTTGGCAGCCGCCGGGTGACGAATGGGAGGCCATATCGTTGAACTATACCTCCGGCACCACGGGCAATCCCAAGGGGGTGGTCTATAGCCATCGCGGCACCTATCTGAATGCCATGGGCAACATTCTGGCCTGGAACCTGCCGGCCCATCCGGTCTATTTGTGGACCCTGCCCATGTTCCATTGCAACGGCTGGTGCTTCGCCTGGTCCATCACCGCCGTGGCCGGCACCCATGTCTGCCTGCGCGCGGTCGCCCCGGCCCCGATCTATGACGCCATCGCCGATCATGGCGTCACCCATATGTGCGGGGCACCCATCGTCATGCAGGTGATTGCCGGCGCCACCGCCGCGGAGAAGCGCGAACTGCCCCATACCGTCAAGATGTTCACCGCCGCCGCCCCGCCCCCCGCGGCGGTATTGGAAGACATGGCGCGTCAGGGTTTCGATGTTACCCATGTCTATGGTCTGACCGAAGTCTATGGCCCCTGCGTCGTCAGCGCCTGGAAGACGGAATGGAATGACCTGCCGATCGCTGAACAATCCCGGCTGAAGGCGCGCCAGGGCGTGGCTTATCAGGTGCAGGAAGGCTTGATGGTGGCGGACCCCGATACCCTGGAACCGGTGCCAATGGACGGCGTGACCATGGGCGAAGTGCTCATGCGGGGCAACGTCACCATGAAAGGGTATTTGAAGAACCCAAAGGCCACCAAGGAGGCCTTCGCGGGCGGCTGGTTTCATTCCGGTGATCTGGGCGTCTGGCACCCGGACGGCTATGTGGAATTGAAGGACCGTTCCAAGGATATCATCATATCGGGGGGCGAGAATATCTCCTCCATCGAGGTCGAGGATATCCTGTACAAACACCCAATGGTGGCGGCGGTGGCGGTGGTCGCCAAACCGGACGAAAAATGGGGCGAGACCCCAATCGCCTTTATCGAGCTGAAACCGGGCCAGCAGACCAGCGCCCGGGAAATCATCGATTTCTGCCGCGAGAACATGGCCCATTACAAGTGCCCGCGCGAGGTGATCTTTGCCGAACTGCCGAAAACCTCGACCGGCAAAATTCAGAAATTCGTGCTGCGCGACCAAGCCAAGGCGGCGGCGTCATAGGCGCCCCCTACACGGGAGGCGGCCGCATCGGCGACAGCGCGCTGGCGGCCCGGTTGCGCCGGGAGTTGCGGGGCGAGGTGCTGTTCGACGGCGCTTCCCGGGGCCGCTATTCAACCGATGCCTCGATCTATCAGATCGAACCCATTGGCGTGGTGGTGCCCCATGACGAAGCGGACGTGGTGCGCGCCATCCAGATCGCGGGGGACGAGGGCGTTCCCATTCTGGCCAGAGGCGGCGGCACCTCGCAATGCGGCCAGACCGTGGGCGAAGCCCTGGTGTTGGATGTCAGCAAGACTCTCACAGGTGTTATTGCCCTGGACATCGAAAGCCGGCGGGTGACGGTACAACCTGGCTTGGTGCTGGATCAATTGAACGCCTATCTGCAGCCTCATGGCATGTACTTCCCCGTCGACGTCTCGACCTCATCCCGGGCTACGATCGGGGGTATGACCGGCAACAATTCGTGCGGCGCGCGTTCCATCCGCTACGGCCGTATGGTGGAGAACGTCCACGCGATCGATGCCCTGCTGGCGGACGGCAGCAAGCTGCATTTCGGCCCGCTGCCCCGTGACTTCCAGGCCGCCGATATACCCGCACGGTTTCGCGATATCGCCACGCCGCTGCTGGCTTTGGGCCGGCGGGAAGCAGCCGAGATCGCCGCCCGCTTTCCAACGGTGCAACGGCGGGTCGGCGGTTATAACATTGATGCCCTGGTGCCCGGCGTTGGATCGGAAAACCTGGCCCATCTGCTGGTCGGCTCGGAAGGCACCCTGGCCTTTTCCACGGCGATTGAATTGAACCTGGCCCCCATCCCGTCCAACAAGGTTCTGGGCATTTGCCATTTCCCGGACTTTTACGCGGCCATGGACGCAACCCAGCATATCGTCAAGCTGGGACCTGCGGCGGTGGAACTGGTGGACCGCACCATGATCGATCTGGCCCGCGCGATCGAGATCTTCCGCCCCACCATCGAGCGCTTCGTGGAAGGCCAGCCGGCGGCCTTGCTGCTGGTCGAATTCGCCGGCGAGGATAGGGACGAACAGCTGCGCAAACTGCGGCAATTGGTCGAATTGATGGGCGACCTGGGCTTCCCCGGCGCCGTCGTGGAGGCCACCGATCCCGGCTTCCAGCGGGAGGTCTGGGAAGTACGCAAATCCGGTCTGAACATCATGATGTCCATGAAAGGCGACGGCAAACCAATTTCCTTTATCGAGGATTGCGCCGTGCGCCTGGAAGATCTGGCCGAATATACCGACCGCCTGACAAAGGTTTTTACCAAGCACGGCACCACAGGCACATGGTACGCCCATGCCTCGGTCGGCTGCCTGCACGTACGCCCCGTGGTCAATCTGAAGGAAGCGGACGGTGCCGTGAAGATGCGCGCCATGGCCGAGGAAGCCTTCGCCATGGTGCGGGAATACAAAGGCTCGCATTCCGGTGAACATGGCGATGGCCTGGTCCGTTCGGAATTTCATCTGCCCATGTTCGGCCAGCGCATGGTCAACAATTTCGCCGAGGTAAAACAGCTTCTCGACCCCAAGGGACTGTTCAATCCCGGCAAGATCGTGGCGCCGCCAAAAATGGACGACCGCCGTCTGTTCCGCTTCAAACCGGATTATCAGACCGAGACCCTGGAGACCGGGCTGGATTGGTCGGCCTGGGGCGGCTTCGCCGGCGCGGTGGAGATGTGCAACAACAATGGCGCCTGCCGCAAATTGGGTCTGGCCGGCGTCATGTGCCCCTCGTTTCAAATCACCAGGGACGAGGCGCACGTCACCCGCGGCCGGGCAAATCTGTTGCGCCTTGGTATCTCGGGGCAGTTGGGCCCGGACGCCCTGCATTCAGACGCCATGGCCGAGGCCATGGCGCTGTGCGTCGGCTGCAAGGGCTGCAAACGGGAATGCCCGGTGGGCGTCGACATGGCTGCCATGAAGATCGAAGTACAGTACCAGCGCGCCAAGCGCTCGGGTATTTCCTGGCACGACCGTCTGGTCGCCTATCTGCCGCGCTATGCGCCCTGGGCCCGGCATCTCGCCCCCCTGCTCAACCTGCGTGATGCCGTGCCCGGCCTGGCCCGGCTGAGCGAACGGCTGTTGGGCTTTACAGCCCGACGGCCCTTGCCGAAATGGCGCCGGGACATCTTCCGCCCGGACCAGGACGCCTACGGACCGGAAGACAGACCGGAGGTCGTGCTGTTCGCCGATACCTTCAACACGGCGTTCGAGGCGGAAAACCTGCAGGCCGCCCTTGCCGTCCTGGTGGCGGCGGGCCGGCATGTGCACATCGCCCGGCCGGCGCGGTCTGACGGCGGCCGGCGCCTTTGTTGTGGCCGCACCTTTCTTTCGGCCGGTCTGGTGGATCAGGCAAGGGATGAGATGGCGCGCACGGTTGCCGCCCTGGGGCCCTTCGTTGCCCGCGGCCTGCCCATCCTGGGGCTGGAGCCATCATGTCTGTTGACCCTGCGCGACGAACTGCTTGCGGTGCTGCCCGGCAAAATGTCGCAAGCCCTGGCGAAAAACGCCATGTTGCTGGAAGAGTATCTGGCGGCGGAACATCGGGCCGGCCGCCTGGATCTGAATCTGGATGGGGATGGCGGTCGGGATATTGCCAAGGTGCTGGTGCACGGCCATTGCCACCAAAAAGCCCATCAGACCATGGCGGCCATGACAACGACCTTGGGTTTGTTGGGGGATGTGGAAGTGAAAACCGTGCCATCCAGTTGCTGTGGCATGGCCGGCGCCTTCGGCTACGGCGCCGATACCTATGATACCTCCATTGCCATGGGCGAGGCCGCGCTGCTGCCGGCCGTCCGGGAGACCGCCCCGGCAACAGTGATCGTCGCCAACGGCACCTCCTGCCGGCAGCAGATCAAACATGGCAGTGGACGGGAGGCCGTCCATATGGTGCAGCTCTTGCGCCGCGCTCTGGGATGAACCGGAAAATTGGTGATCGCGCGCGTCGTTGCGTCACATTTTTTTGATTTTTCAGATGCCGTGCAGTTCGAAAATCGGGACAGGGCGGCCAGACGGCTCCAGAGGTGAGAATATATTAATGTCGGTAAGATTAAGGTATCTTCGCCCCGGCCCGGAACAAAGCCGTTGGAATGCCAGAAATGCGATCCTTCAATACTAGAATGCCAGAAATGCGATCATTCAATGCTAGATTGAATTTTTTCTTGCTGGCCGTCACGCTGGCGAGCGCGACAAGTATCGGCGCGCTGGCTGTTGTCGTGCAAGGCTTGGCCTTCGGTTTCGTAAACGTTTCAATGTTGACTATTCTGCCGGCGTGTTTTTTCGGCGGTTTTGCGGCCTTGGTTATCTCGTACTTGATCGTCAGGAACCGCGAAAACCTGCTGAAGCGCCTGCACGTCGAAACGACCATTTCCACAAAATTACGCGAAGAAATCGAGGAACGCGCGCGCGTTGATCTGGCCTTGAAGGCGAGCGAGCAGAGCTACCGACGCATTTTGGACAACATGCTGGATACCTACTACCGATCCGATTTGGACGGCCAGATCGTGATGGTCTCCGCCGCCGTATCCGGTCTTCTAGGCTATGATGTAAGCGAGCTTATCGGCACACAGGTTTCTGAGCTTTATGCCGATCCAAGCAGTCGTGGCGAGTTCCGCCGGCGGCTTGAGGAAAATGGCGAGAAGGTCGAGCAATTCGAATTCGCCGTGCGGCGCAAGGATGGCAACGAGATCCTGGTTTCAAGCAACGGTCAGTATTATCGGGACGAGGACGGTAGGATCGCCGGCATCGAAGGAACCGTCCGCGACATCACCGCGCGCAGGCAGGCCGAGGATATCCTGCGGGACCGGGAGGAGCGGCTGGTCGAGGCCCAGCGTATCGCACGGATCGGGTCGTGGGAGTTGAACCTGACGAACGATGTCCTAACCTGGTCCGACGAAGTCTACCGGTTATTGGAAGTCGATCCGAAATCTTTCACCGCCTCCAACAATGCCTTCCTGGAAGCCGTCCACCCCGACGACCGGGAAATGGTCGATAAAGCCCACACGGCCTCGCTCGCCAACCGGTCCCCTTATGAGATTACCCACCGCTTCCGAATGAAGGACGGCCGCATCAAATGGGTGCAGGCGCGCTACGAGATGGATTTTGACGGGGACGGCAAGCCGTTAAGATCACGCGGTACGGTGCAGGACATCACCGAGAGCATACTGGCCGAGCGGGCGGTACGGACCCGGGACGCCTGGCTGCGGGCGATCCTGGACAATGCGCCGATCGAAATCATCCTCAAGGACCTTGATGGCCGGATCCTTGCCGTTGGCCGCAATGTGTCGGAAATCCTGGGCCTTGAAAGTGACAACCTGATTGGCCGCACCACCGCCGAATTTCTGCCCCGCCATATCGCAGACATGGATCTGGACGCCGATCGCAAAGTCGTGGCAACCGGCGAACCATTGCAGCAGGAGATCAGCGAAGAAATCAATGGTGTCATGCATCACTCGCTGAACGCGAAATTCCCTTTGCGGGACGACGACGGGAACATCACCGGCATCTGCAGCATGACCAGCGACATCACGGAAATGAAACAAGCGGAGGAACAACTGCGCCAGGCCCAGAAAATGGAGATGATCGGTCAACTCACGGGCGGTGTGGCCCATGATTTCAACAACTTGCTGGCCGCCATCATCGGCAATCTTGATCTGATAGAAGAGGACAGCATTCCCGCTGAGTTTGACCGGGAAAGCATCTCCACCGCCCTTCGCGCGGCGCTTAGAGGCGCGGAACTGACCCACCGCCTATTTGCCTTCTCGCGGCAACAGGAACTGGATGCCAAGACAACCCAGATCAACCAGATGCTGCCGCACTTCAGCCAACTGGCCCAGCGCACCATCGGCGGGAATATCACCATCGAGATGAAACTGGCGGCCGATCTGTGGCCCACCATGGTCGATTCCGGACAGCTGGAGAATGCCCTTCTGAACCTCGCTATCAACGCCCGCGATGCCATGCCCGATGGCGGGCTGTTGGTCATTGAAACCGCCAACAAGGTTCTGGATCAGGACGACACCGCGAGATACGAGGATCTGGCGCCCGGCGACTATGTGATGATCGCCGTCAGCGACAACGGTACCGGGATGCGGGCGGAAGTGCGGGAGCGGGTATTCGAGCCATTTTTTACGACCAAGCCAGTCGGTCAGGGCAGCGGCCTGGGTCTGAGCATGGTCTTTGGCTTCGCCAAGCAATCGGGCGGCCACGTCTCCATTTACAGTGAGGTGGGAGACGGCACGACGGTCAGGATTTATTTACCCAGGGAACAACGGGCGGCTACTGCCGAAAGCATCGACGATCCATCGCACAAGGACCGTCCGACGGGCGATGAAACGATCATGGTGGTCGAGGACGACAAGGCTGTCCGGGATTATCTCGTAATCGTGCTCCGCCGGCTTGGCTATACCGTGCTGGAAGCCGAAGACGGGCCGGCGGCATTGGAGGTCATGGCGGCTGCAAGCGGCATCGATCTGCTGTTGACCGATGTGATCCTGCCCAGGGGCATGAGCGGCCGCGATGTTGCGATCGCCTTCCGCAAACGTTATCCAGCGGCGGGCGTGTTGAATTCATCGGGCTACACCCGGGAAATTCTCAATCGCCGCGGCCAACTGGAACAAGGCGTGGTGCTTATGAACAAACCGTATCAGACCCCAGCCCTGGCCCAGCGGGTGCGGGAGGTCCTGGATGACCACGTATGATGGTTGTAGTATATTCTTGCCGGGCATGCCGCTATGGGCGACGGACAAATAGAAATGCGGGTTCTGATTATTGATGACGACAATCTGGTGCGTGCCACGCTTGCCCGCACGCTGTTGCAGGCGGGCCATGAAGTGATTGAGGCCGCTAACGGTAACGAGGGCCTGCTGAAATTCGACGGTAGGACCATCGATCTGGTGATCACCGATATCCTGATGCCGGAAAAGGAGGGGCTGGAAACAATCCGTGAATTGCGCCGGTCCAATGCCGAGGTGAAGATCATCGCGATTTCCGGCGGCGACCGTGTCAACAACCTGAGTTATCTTAGCATGGCCGCGGCGTTCGGTGCTGATGATACCCTGGCCAAACCCTATCGGCTGGCGGATTTGTTGGCCAAGATCGATGCCGTCATGAAGGTCTGAACGCGCCCTGACAGGCAAACCAGAATTCTGGACGAGAGGGTTCCCATCACTGCAGCCTGGCATTGACAGCGGCCGCGGCAATGAACTGATATTCAGTCACTACACGATGTGATCGCGATAATGTCATTACCGCGCGGCCTTTAATTCGTTCAAATTGAGGCTTCGAAATTTGCCATATCGGGATCGAAAACAATGACGCGGACCTTGATGAGAGTCATGATGGCAGGATTATTCTGTCTTGCGGCTACCTCGCATGTATCGACCGCCGCGGCGGCGATGGCGGCGAAACGTATCAACGTGACCGGAGAGGTCGTCGATACCTGATGCTATGTGACCGAGATCATGTACGCCCTGGGCACCGCCCATCATCAATGCGCCGTATGGTGTGCGGCGGGCGGGATACCGGTCAGTATTCTTGGCGACGACGGCAAGGTCTATGTCGTCCTCAAACTTGAAGACGACGGCACCAACGTCGCCAATCCCACCATCCTTAAAATCCAGACCCACAAAGTCACGGTCAATGGCGACCTTTTCGAGCGTGACGGCGTCAATTATCTATTTGTCACCCAGGTGGCCGATGACCAAGGCATCATCAACCTGACCCATGCCGAAAACGGCATTCAGCCGTTTGGAGAATAACCATGAAAGCCATTGCAATAATCGTCGCGGTTGCCGTTTGGGCGTTCACCCCGGCCGCCTTCGCGGCCGAGGAATGGGGAATTGATGGCGAGGAAAAGGCCCGCTTCGAGGCCAAGGTCGTTGATATTGCGTGCGAACTGTCAGGCAATTGCCCCGCCAATTGCGGCAACGGCAAGCGTCAGCTTGGCCTGCTTCGGGATGACGGGAGCCTTTTGCTGGTGGCCAAGAATTTCGATAATTTCGCCGGCGCCGCGGCCGATCTCATTGGCTTCTTCGGCAAGCGAATCGTCGCCGACGGGCTTTTGATCAAGACCCCGAAAATGGCTCTTTTCGCGTTGCAGTTCAAACGCCTGGCGCCGGATGGGAAATGGAGTCGTGCCAATCAGTTCACCAAGGACTGGTCAAAGGCCAACGGCGGCAAAAACGCGGCACAATGGTTCCGCCAAGACGCCCGCGTCAAGACCGAGATCGCGGCCAGCGGCGTATTCGGCATCCCGGGCCTTAAACCCGATAAAGAGTGACCCGCTTGCCGTGATGGCTGTTGAAACCAACCTGTTTCTTGGACCATTGTCAATATACCGCAACGCCGTCGGGCGTACCGTTATTGCCCTGGCCTTTTTGGCGGCCGTGGCAATGTCGGCGCCGTCGGAAGCCCATGGACCAGCGCCCGACGTCCCACCGCCGCCGCCGAATATGGCCGCCCTTTTCGGCGGTCCGTTCTCGCTGATCGACCATGATGGTTCGCCACGGACGGATCGGGATTATTCCGGCAGGTTCCTACTGATCAGTTTCGGCTACACTCACTGCCCTGATATCTGCCCCCTGGATCTATCGACCATGGCCGCGGCGCTGGAACTGCTGGGACCGACCGGTGAACCGGTACAGCCCATTTTCATCACCATCGATCCGGCACGCGACAAACCGGCGGTGCTGAAGGAATATGTCCTCAATTTCCACCCGCGCCTGATCGGTTTGAGCGGATCCGAGAGGCAAATCAGCCGCGTGGCGAAAGCCTACCGCGTGCACCGCAGCAAGATCATCGTTGAAGACGCCCCACCGGGGAATTACCTGGCCAACCACTCATCATTGACCTATTTGATGGGCCGGAATGGAGACTTCGTGACCATGTTTCCCCACGGCACGGCACCGCGATTTATGGCCGACGCCATCCGCCGTCATATACTCAGGCTAACGCCTTGAGATCAGCAATGGTTTTGCCGGGTTCGGGCCGCTGCGTGTAATCCACTTCGATATCGGCGGCTTTGATCAAACCGCCCTGATCAACCACCAACCGCGCCGGGATCGCTAAAGTCCAGCTGTCGTCGCCGTTATATTTGGGCAGATCTATGCCGAAGCCGTCATAGACCAGTTGCAGCGCCGGCGGCACCTGGAACCGCAGCCCCAGTTGCGCGGCATAGGCATTGCCGGCATCCATCACCAGATGGTAGTTCAGCGCGTGTTTCTTGATCATGGTTCGGCTGTGTTCGGCCAACTGCGGCGTTATGGCCACTAAAGTCGCGCCCATATCTTCCAGTTCGCCAAGAGCCTTCTGCAAAGCATACAGCTCTGCGTTACAATAGGGTCACCAGGTACCCCGGAAGAAGGTCAAAACCAGCGGTCCGCGCGCCAAAAGATCGCCTGACCGCACCGCGGTTCCCTCGACATTCGGCAACGCAAAATCTGGCAATTGGTCGCCCACCTTGACGACGCTGTCCAATATGCCCGATGCGCGCAAAGCGGTTGTCGCGGCCCCCATGATTGCCCGCTTCTCCTCCGGTATCCGGGTTGCGGCACCGGCGCGAATAGCGTCGAGTTGTTCAGCCAATGACATATATCTCTCCTGCGCAAACGTCGGCGGTCGCATGCGACCAGACCTTCCGACAATGTCCTTATCCATAGCAAGTTTCGCATTATGGGCGCGGCCAAGCACCTGGTCCAGGGATGTTGTACCGATGGTCCTTGATATTATGCCAGGGTGCGAAGATACTGCGGCCCCAGATCGCCCGCCTTGGCGCAACCCAACAGCATCATGTCACGGCGGATCTCGCCCTGCAAAATTTCCATGGCCCGTTCCACCCCGGCCCGGCCGCCGGCGCCAAGGCCGTAGAGATAGGGCCGGCCCGCCATGCAGGCAGTGGCGCCAAGCGAGAGCGCCTTCAAGACATCCGTGCCCCGGCGCACGCCGCCGTCCAGGATCACCTGGGCCCGGCCGTCGACCGCAGCGACGATTTCAGGCAATACATCGATCGGGGCCGGCGCATGATCCAACTGCCGGCCACCGTGGTTGGAGACGATAATGGCGTCAAAGCCCATCTCGGCAGCGCGGCTGGCGTCCTCGGCCCGCAACACCCCTTTGATGGCTAACGGCCCGCCCCATTGTTCCTTCATCTGCGCCGCGTCCTCCCAGCTAACCGTCTTGTCCAATTGCTCTTCCGTATAGCGGGCGAGATCAGCGGTAGAGGTGTTCCCCTCGACCCGGTCGGCCAAATTCGCTAGGGTCGGAGTGGGGTTGCGGATGGCGTGATACAGCCAGGCCGGTTTGCGCAGCATGTCCAGGACCATCGGCAGGGTCGGTTTGAGCGGCATGGCCAGGCCGTTGCGCACATCGCGCTCCCGGTTACCGGTGATCGGCACATCGACGGTCAGGCACAGGGCGCTGAAACCGCTGTTCCTGCACCGCGCGATAAAATCCCGAACGATGGCCCGGTCCTTCCAGACATAGATTTGAAACCATTTTGGCCCGCCGGACAAATTGCCCACGCCTTCTATGGAAGTGGAGGAAGCGGACGACAGCGTATAGGGGATATCATGCGCGCCAGCGGCGGCGGCCAGACTTTCTTCCCCCGTATGGTGGAATAATTCTGGCAACCCAGTAGGCGAAACGATCAGAGGCGCGGCGATCTTGCAGCCCATTACCTCCGTGCTGATATCGATCTCGGAGACATCCACGAAATTGTGCGGCACCAGTTGATAGCGTTCAAAACCGCTGCTGCTGCGCCGTAGCGTCACTTCGTCCTCGGCCCCGCCATCGATGAAATCGAATAACAGTTTCGGCACCTTGCGCGCGGCAAGGCTGCGCAGGTCGTCGATGTTATGGCATTGGGCGACCGTCCTGGCTGTCATGTCCTAGGTATCCTTCTCTAAAATGGTGATGCAGGCGGCGGCTTCTTCCATGCCCATGACGCCACCGCCATTCTCGGCCAGGGCCAACCGCGCGCCCGCGACCTGACGGGCGCCGGCCTCGCCCCGCAACTGGACGGTCAATTCATGGATCATGGATAGCCCGGTGGCGCCCACGGGATGCCCCTTGGAGACCAGCCCCCCAGACGTGTTTACCGGAATTTTGCCATCCAGCATGGTATGGCCGTCACCGATAAATTTGCCGCCTTCCCCGATCCCGCAAAAACCCATCATCTCGACCTGGTAAATTTCGCAGAACGAGGTGGCGTCATGGACTTCCGCGACATCAATGTCAGCCGGAGTCACGCCGGCCATGGCATAGGCCTTGTCGGCTGCAATCTTGGTCAGGCCCGGCTCCTCCAGGCTGCGGTATTTGCCGCCCGACAGGGCCGAGGCCTTGACCTTTACCGCCCGACCTTGCACCTTGCCGGGCAAATTGCGCAGATAGTCCTCGGAACACAGGATGGCAGCGGCGGCACCGTCACCGACGGGTGCACACATGGCGCGTGTTAAAGGATGGCTGACTTCCCGGTCCGCCAGCACCTCGTCCACGGACATTTCAAACTGATACTGGGCCAGCGGGTTGAGGGCGCCATTGTTATGATTCTTGGCCGCGCCGGTCGCGATCTGTTCCCGGGTCGTACCCCATTTCCGCATATGGTGGCTGGCCTGCATGGCATAGGTATCCATGAAGATGGTCCGGCCCGGCCCGGTCTCGAACGGCTTGCCGGCCGCCTCGCCTTGTTGGCGATAATGCGCCTGCCATTCCTGGGGGTCCAACTGGTCAACGCCACCGGCGAACAGTTCCATGGTCCGGGCCGGATCGCCGGGCACGTAAGTTTTTTCAACACCCATGGCCAGGGCCAGATGAGACTGGCCCGAAAGGATATCCTTCCAGGCCCCGTTCATGGCAACAGCAGATGTGGCGCAGGCATCTTCAACGTTGACCGTGGGTACGCGTTCCGGAAACAGGCCTTCACGCACCAAGGGCGTGAAACAGACCTGGCCGCGAATGCAGGATTGGCCCCAGGTGCCCAGGCCGCAATTGCCGAAGTAGGTGATTTCGATATCCGCGCCATTTTCCAGTCCACTGTCGCCCAGAACGCCCAGATAGGCTTCGCGGGTCAGGTCCTTGAAGCTTTTGTCGGGCCATTTCTGAAAACGGGTGGAATAACTGCCTATGATATAGACGTCCGCCATTGCATCATCCTCCAGCTGGGTTTGGCGTCAATGATAGGCGCTGGTCTGGTTTCTGTCGCCTGGGGGATGAGAGAAAATGCCTCTGCCTTTTCCCTGGCTTGTGTTTCAATCGCCGGGCTTGTTACTGCAAATGGAATAGGTAAATGCCGGTTCTGGCCATGTTTTTGGCCGCCATGCTGTGGTCGTCCTCGATTATCGGCAGTAAATTGGCGGTCCTGGAACTGGCGATCACGGAAGTGGTCGCCGGACGATTCCTGTTCGCCGCCGCCATGATGTGGGGGGTGGTTTTGTTGACCCGTCAGCCGATCCATCTGGGCCAGGCGCGGCGGCCGCTGCTCATGGGTATGCTGGATCCAGGCCTGGTGTCCTTATTCCTGGTCTGGGGCCTGCACCATACCTCGGCCGTGAATGCGGCGGTGTTCTGGGCCCTGATGCCCGTGATCATGCCCTTGGCGGCGCGCCTGGTCTTGCGCGAAGCGGTCAATCCGGCCGTGGTCGCCGGCGCCGTGCTGGCATTTGCCGGCGCCATTGTTCTGATGCTGGCCAATCAGGCTTCGGGCGAGGGTAATCTGTTCGGCGATATGTTGACGATCTGCGGCGTCATGTGCGGCGTGGCCAGCGCCCTGTTGGCCCGCCGGGTGGCCCAACAACAAGGCCGCCCCATGGTCACCACGGCATGGCAAATGACCATGGCCCTGGTCGTCGGGTCCCTGGCGCTGGTGTTGCTGGAGCAACCCGCGACATCCCTGGAGCATGTGAGCCGTGGCCCCTTGGGCTTGTTGGCGTATCTGGGGCTGATCGCCACGGCGGGGCCGTTTTTCTTGCTGAACTATGCCCTGCGGCGCATGCCGGTTGGCCAAGCCAGCCTTTACTCCAGTCTGGTTGGACCGCTGTCCGTGCCCCTGGCCGTCCTGGTCCTGGGTGAAACCATGCAGGCGATGGAGCTCGCCGCCATCGCCATTGTCATGCTCGGCGTCTTCCTGCCAAGCCTGATCGAACGGGTGGATTTTTCCCGGTTCCAGCGCCGGCCCCAGATGGCGGAAGACCCGCCCCTGGCGAGCCTGAGCTTTGTGGTTTTCGACACCGAGACCACAGGTCTGCATCCATCCGACGGCGATCGCATCGTGCAGATCGCCGGCGTACGGATCGTCGATGGGATCATTCGGCGGGATCAAATTTTCAATGAACTGGTACATCCGGGCCGGTCAATTCCCGCCGCGTCAACCAAATTTCACGGCATCATTGATCAACACGTCGCGGATAAACGGTCCATCGGACCGGTCTTGCGGGATTTCCACGGGTTTTGCGGTGACAGTGTTCTGGTGGCCCATAATGCGGCCTTTGATATGAGGTTTCTGGAACTGGCCCAGTCCGACGGCGCCCCCGCCTTTATACAGCCGGTGCTCGACACCCTGTTGCTTTCGGCGGTGCTGGAGCCTGACGCCAAGGGCCATGACCTGGATGCCCTTGTTGATCGTCATGACGCGAGGCTACCGGAAGCGGACCGTCACACCGCCCTGGGCGACAGCCTTGCCACGGCGGAGGTATTTCTGACCCTGCTGACCCTGGCCAAGGACGCCAAAACCCTGGGCCAGCTTATCAATCTGTCCTACAAGGCCCGCCGTTTTCGCCGCCTGCAGAAACGCTATTAGATCAATTTCGATATTCATTGAATCAGGTTTGGTGCGGCGAACTGCAACGCCGCCATACGCGGAAATATCAGAACAACTCACCGCTCAAATCGCTGCGCAGCCTGTCGCGCAGATTGCGGATGGCTTTCAGGGCATCGACCAGCATGTCGTCCTCGCGGTCCGTCAGGCTGGCCGGATGGACATAATTGCTGACGGCCTTGCCCTGACGTTGATCCGTCAATTGCTGGCGCAACAACAGCTGGCAGATGTGGTGAAAGGCGCCGCTCAAATAGTCCGCTTCGTCCTTGTCCAGGACGCCCTGGTCCTGCAATTTGGCAATGCGGGCAAGGGTTCCGGTGTCCGGCACGCCATGCAGCAGGGCCAGGGCGCGGATGCCGTCCACCAAAGGCAGGGTGCCGGTTATCTTCAGGTTCAATTCACCGCGATGACCCTTGTCATCCTTTTCCACAATGAAGCGGTTGAACAAACCCAAGGCGACGCCGAAATGTTCATCCTGCAGGAACATTTCCCGGATGAAGCTGCGATTATTCCGCAGCCGGACGGTTATATAGTCGCGTAATTCTGCAGCCAGACGGCGTTCTCCGGCAACGCCGCAAAAATCAAAAAAGATGTCCGAGAGGCGCAAAGCCGCGGGGTTCCGCCTGCTCAGCCAATAATCCATCTGCGCCTGCCATTGGCTGGCCGTCTTGCGCCATAGCGGGTTTACCGCCATGACATTGCCGTTACACAGTGGCATGCCCACACCAGCCATGGCCTGGGTCAGCCGGTCGGCCAGTTCCAAAAAATAGCCATCTATCTTGTCGTGCTCCGCATCCGGATAGTCTGCTATGATCAGACCATTGTCCTGATCGGGGTTCAGATAACTTTCCCGTCGCCCCCCGGAACCCATAACAAGCAGGCAGAATTCCCTTGGTGGCAGGCCCCGGCCCTCCTCCGTCAGGACGCGGACGCAATGACGCAGCATGCGGCGATAGATATCATTGTTGATATGACTGACCAGAGCCTGGACTTCCGGCGCTGGCGCCCCATCAGCCAACAATTGCTCGGCCACCTGTAGCTGCGCAGCCCGCACCTCGGCCATGCCGCCGGGGGTGTCCGGTCGGCTCAGGCTTTCGATCTGGTCCACCAACTGGCCGTTGATGCGCGCCAGGGCCCCTTCCAGGGTCAACATCCCCACCAGACAGTCGCGGTCATCCACCACCGGCATATGCCGTAGACCGGCGCGGCGCATGCGGGCGATAGCATGAAATATCAGATCATGGGCTCGGATCACCCGCACCGGCTGGCTCATTACGCCATCAAGGGGGCTGTCGCTATCCAGACGAAAGACCACCCGGCGCGCCACATCCTGTTCCGTCAGCACGCCGCACGGTATGCCTTCAGCGTCGACAATGACCACAATATCGCTGGCCGCCTGGGTAAGGCTATCCACCGCCTGCCCGACCGTACTGCCAAGCCGCAGGACGGGCGGTGGCGCCAGCATGTGCTCGCCGGCCAAGTGGCGAAATGCCATAGCGCGGGAATAAGGCATTGTCTCACTCCCCATGGCGCAGCTGAACCTGCGCCTTCGGTATTACTCCGCCGCTGTCGGTTGCTGCGCCGGCGCGCGGTAAAGTTCCAGCATTTCCGCTTCGGCCCGTTTGGCCAAGGTAAGAGCCTTTTCCTTGACATGGCCAAAGCCGCGAATACGGTCCGGCACTTCGGCAATGCGCACCGCCATGGCAAAGTTATCATGGCTCAACCCCGCCATAATCTCCGTCATGGTAGCTTCGTAGTCCACAATCAATTGGCGTTCCATACGCCGTTCCGCCGTGCGGCCAAAGATATCCCAGGCGGTGCCGCGCAGGCCCCGCATGCGAGCCAAAAGCGGCATAACCCGCAGCATCCACGAGCCGAATTCACGCTTTTGCAATTCGCCACTCTCCGGTTTACGCCGCGCGATCAGGGGTGGCGCCATATGCAGGCGCAGCGTGAAGTCCCCCTCGAACTGCCGGCGCACCTGATCCATAAATCGACCATCGCTATACAGCCGCGCCACTTCGTACTCATCCTTATAGGCCATCAGGCGGAAGAAACTGAGCGCCACCGCTTCCCCCAGACCATCCATGCCGGCGGCCCGGTCCCGTTCCGCTACCAGCACCCTGTCAACCAAACGACTATAGCGCGCGGCATAAGCAGCATCCTGATAGTCGGTCAGAAAATCCACCCGCCGGGCAATTTTCTGCTCCAGGCTCACGTCTTCACTCTGAACCTCTTTTTGCGGCATCAGCGGCGCGGCAATGGCCTCTACCGCATCCGGGTCATGGGCCGTCAAGCGACCCCAGGCAAAGGCCTGTTTGTTCGCAGCTACCGCGACGCCATTGATATCGATGGCGCCTTCGATCGCTTCCAGGGAAAGCGGCAAATAGCCCTTTTGATAGGCGACACCCAGCATAAACAGATTAGTGGCGATGGAATCGCCGAGCAATGCCGTGGCCAATTTTGTCGCATTGACGAAGTGGCTGAAATCCGCCCCCAATGCGCCGCGCAACCTACTGATAAGGGTATCGCCGGCCATGTCCATATCCTGGTTGGCAAGAAATTCAGCCGTGGGTACCACGTGGCTGTTGACCACCGCCGCCGTAACCCCTTCATTGACGGTGGACAAAACGTCCGGACCAGAGGCCACCACGATATCGCAGCCCAGAATCAACTTGGAACCACCGGTGGCGATACGCACGGCATGTAAATCCTCCGGCGCATCGGCAATGCGGATATGTGAAGTGACAGCGCCGTTCTTTTGCGCCAGACCAGCCATGTCCAGGGCCGAAACGCCTTTGCCGGCCAAATGCGCGGCCATGCCCAATAGGGCGGATACCGTGACCACGCCGGTACCACCGATGCCGGTAATCAGAATGCCGTAAGGTTCCGCCGCCGATGGCAGGGTTGGCGTCGGCAGAGCCGCGAAGAGCTCCTCCCACTGTCCGCCACCGGAACCGCTGCTGGCGCTTTGCGGCTTTTCCGCCTTGCGCAGAGCACCCCCATGCACGGTGACAAAGCTGGGACAGAAGCCATTGACGCAGGAATAATCCTTGTTGCAATTGGACTGATCGATCTGCCGCTTGCGGCCCCATTCGGTATCTTTCGGCTGCACCGAGACACAGTTTGATTTAGCCGAACAGTCACCGCAGCCCTCGCAAACCAGATCATTGATAAAGGCCCGCTTGGGCGGGTCCGGGAAAAGCCCGCGCTTGCGCCGGCGGCGCTTCTCCGCAGCGCAGGTCTGGTCATAGATCAAAATGCTGCAGCCCGGCGTCACCCGCAAATCGCGTTGCACCTGATCTAAGTCATCCCGGTGATGAATGGTGGTGCCAGGCGCCCAGTTGGTGCCAATGGGATATTTGTCCGGCTCGTCGGTAACCAGGGCGATCTTGGTCACCCCTTCGGCATGGACCTGCCGGCTGATCTCGTCCGGGGTCAGTTTGCCGTCCACGGCATTGACCACTGGCTGGCCGCCGGTCATGGCGACGGCATCATTGAACAGGATCTTGTAGGTGATGTTGACGCTGGCATCGACGGCGGCGCGGATCGCCAAAAGGCCAGAGTGGTAATAGGTGCCATCGCCCAGGTTCTGGAACACGTGCTCGGTTTTGGTGAAGGGCGCCTGACCGACCCAATTGACCCCCTCGGCTCCCATATGGGTGATGGTCTGGGTATTGCGGTCGGGCATCCACAGGGCCATGCCATGACAGCCGATGCCCGCCATGGTGCGGCTGCCATCGGGTACGCGGGTCGAGGTATTGTGCGGGCAGCCGGAACAGAAATACGGCGTACGCAACATACTCGGCGGCGAACCCTTGGCCCCGGTTTCGATTTGTTCGATGCGCGCCAGACGTTGTTCGAAGTCCGGCATATCGCTGTATTTTTTCAGTCGGCCAACGATGGTGCTGGCGACCAAGCCCGGCGTCAGTTCGCCGGTTTCCGGCAACAACACATGATCATGCTCGTCCTTTTTGCCGACAATACGGCGCGGCGCATTTTCCTTTCCGTAAAGCAGGCTCCGCAATTGATCTTCCAGAATCGGCCGCTTTTCCTCGACTACGATGATTTCTTCCAGCCCCTTGGCGAATTCCATGGCGCCCCGGGGCTCCAACGGCCAGGTCATGGCGACTTTGTACAGGCGGATGCCCATGTCCGCTGCCATCGCCGCCGTCAGACCCAATTCGTCAAAGGCCTGGCGCACGTCCAGATAGGCCTTGCCCGTGGTGACGATGCCCAGACGCGGCCGCGGCGTATCAAAGATCAGCTTGTCCAGGCCATTGGCCCGTACATAAGCCTGGGCTGCCGGCAGCTTGAAATCCAATAGCCGGCTTTCCTTCTCCATGATCGGGTCCGGGTAGCGTAGGTTTAGGCCGCCGGGGGGCATGTCGAAGTCGATCTGCGGCACGACGCCGACCGCCGCGGGTTCGATGGAAACCGAGGCCGAGCTTTCAACGGTCTCGCCAACCGCCTTGAAGCCCACGGCGCAGCCTGAAAATCGCGACATGGCGAAACCGTGCAGGCCCAGATCAAGATACTCCTGCACGCCGGCGGGATGAAAAACCGGTACGGCCGCCGCCATGAACGCAGGCTCGCTTTGATGGGGCAGGGTCGATGATTTGGCCCCGTGGTCATCACCCGCGACCAACAGCACGCCACCATACTTGGCCGTACCGTCATAATTCAGATGCTTGATTGCATCGCCACTGCGGTCAACACCCGGCCCCTTGCCATACCAGATGCCAAAGACGCCGTCATACTTGCCGCCTGGCCAAAGATTGACTTGTTGCGTCCCCCAAACCGCGGTGAGGGCCAAATCCTCGTTCAGACCAGGTTGAAAGCGCACATGGCTGCGGGACAAAAGGCGCGATGCAGACCACAGCGCGGCGTCATAGCCGCCCAAGGGCGAGCCGCGGTAGCCCGAGATAAAGCCGCCGGTATTCAGGCCAGCAGCAACGTCGCGCTGACGTTGCAACATAGGCAATCGCACCAAGGCCTGCAGGCCGGTCATGAAGACCCGACCGGATTCCTGCTCGTATTTATCGTCCAGCGTAACAGCTGCAATTGACATCGCGTTCCCCAAATCTCTTTCAATGGCAAGGCCATTATAGCAGGTGCTGTCTGCGAGTCAGGCGAATTCCATCAGGCATGGTCGCCTGCCGTCGCAAGTGCTTGTCATACCAGTCAACTCGCCTCGAAGCGGTTCTGTGCATTGGCCGGATCGGCCAGAATTTGGCGGGTCTGTTCGCAGTCCACGGCGATTTGCGCCATAAGAGCATCGATTCCCTCGAATTTTTGCTCCGGACGCAAATGTTCCACGAAGGCAACCCGGCCATGGCGGCCATAGATATCACCGTTGAAATCGAACAAATGAGCTTCCAGAACAATGCCCTTACCATCAAAGGTCGGTCGATGACCCAGATTGGCGACGCCAGGATACCAGCGCGTCCCGCCTGCCTCTTCCAAGCCGAAGCGGATCGCATAGACGCCCAAAGCCGGCCGCAGGGCGGCATCGCGTAAATGCAGATTGGCCGTCGGGAAGCCCAGTTGACGTCCGCGCCGGTCACCGCCGCGCACCCGGCCCTCGATCTCCCACCAATGGCCCAACAAATCGGCGGCCCGGCGACAACGGCCGGTTTCAAGGTCGACCCGGATAATCGTTGAAGAACAGACATCGTCATCGTGGGTCACTGGTTCCAGCACCGATACGGCGAAGTCGAGGCGCGCGCCTTGTTCCCGCAACAGCTCAACATCCCCAGCCCGGCGGTGGCCAAAGACGAAGTCATAGCCCACCACCACATGGCGTGCACCCAAACCCCGTACCAGGATTTCCTCGATAAAATTCTCCGGCGACAAATGGCTGATTTTCGTGTCGAACCGCAGGCTAACCAGGCAATCGATCCCGAGGTCCGCCAAAAGACGGGCCTTGCTGCGAAAGGGCGTCAAACGAAAGGGCGGGGCATCGATTTGGAAGATACTTCTGGGGTGCGGCTCGAAAGTAAGCGCGAGAGCCGGACCTTTGACCGTGTCGGCCAAGGCGCGGCAGTAGCCAATAAGGGCCTGGTGACCGCGATGGATGCCGTCGAAATTTCCTACCGCCACCGCACCGCCGCGCAAATCATCTGGCGTGTTACAAATATGGCGGATGATACGCATGGGCTTGATTATTGGGGTTAGGTCGCGTTGAGGCAACCGGCTAATTATCCGGACTCATAAATGCTCTGCTGGTCGGCACCAGCAACAAGGCATCGCCCGTCACCACGACCTCGCCGCCGCGTATGCAAATAGTGTCCAGGGCGCAGCGGCGCTTTTCCACATTCAGATCCACTACCGTGGCCACCGCCGTGATTGTGTCGCCGGCCTTTACGGGCGCCGTGAAACGAATATTCTGCGCCATATAGATAGAGCCCGGTCCCGGGAGTTTAGTGCCGACAACGGTAGAAATCAGGCTGGCTGTCAACATGCCATGGGCGATGGTACCGCCAAAATGGGTCTGCTCGGCAAACTCGCGGTTCAGATGCAGCGGGTTGAAATCACCGGAAATGCCCGCGAACAAAACGATGTCGGCCTCTGTTACCGTGCGTGAATAGAAGGCCGACATACCGACCTCCAGGTCTTCTATGAAATAGCCATGCAGTTCCTTGAACAAATTGGTCGATTGAATGGCTTTCTGGCTGTGCGTCACATCATCGTACATCACTGATATCCTATGCGTCATGGGCCCCTTGATTGTGCGGCGCAATATAGTGACGGCGCACAGCGGCGACAACCGATCCCGTCAGCGCACGCCCAGGCGCAAAATATCTTCTTCGTGCTGTTAACCAAATATTCAGCGCCCGTGCGCAAACTGTCCTCCGTTGCCAGATTGGATGAGGGGTGCCGTTGTGCCGGTTAGCCGCTTGCCAACGATTGCATTGATTACCGGAACTAACAGATCTAGTGAGGCAGGAACGATGGCCGTCGATATGAACATGACGATCCTGATCGTCGACGATTACAAGACAATGTTGCGTATTATACGAAATCTGTTGAAGCAGCTCGGCTTTAACAATGTCGACGAAGCGGCCGATGGGGCGGCGGCTCTGCAAAAGCTTCGCGGCAAGGATTATGATCTGGTGATTTCCGATTGGAACATGGAACCAATGACCGGTTACCAGTTGCTGAAGGAAATACGCTCGGACGACAAAATGCAGGAGATGCCGTTCATCATGATAACGGCGGAATCCAAGACCGAGAATGTCATTGCGGCAAAGAAAGCCGGCGTGAACAATTACATCGTGAAACCCTTCAATGCGGCGACGTTGAAAACCAAAATGTCTTCCGTAATTGGTGATTTCTAGTTCACAAGCATTAGTGGGCGCGACGAGTTGCACCATGGGGTTTAATTGATGGATACGGAAGAGATCAGCATAGGTATCGAGCAGCTTGTCGATCATCTGCGCGCCAATCAGTCAACTTCCGTAAACCTTGGCGATATCGCCGGTGTCACAGAAGTCTTGTTGGCGACCATGCGGCGCTATTTCAACTCGGTTGATACGACGCTGTATACCGAGTTCCGCGACCTATCTGAATATATTCAACGTGCCCGGAGCGAGATCTCGGAGCTGCGGCCAAATGATCTGAAGCAGGAAAAGATCCCCCGCGCCGGGTTGGAGTTGGAAGCGATTGTGGCTGCGACGGAAAATGCCACCGGCGCCATTATGGATGCGGCGGAAGAGATCATGTCCGCCGATCCCGCCGCAGAAGAATTCGGCGATACCCTCAACGACGCCTGCATGCGGATCTTCGAGGCCTGCTCGTTCCAGGATATTACGGGACAGCGCATAACCAAGGTCGTCGCAACCCTGACCTATATCGAAGAACGTCTACACGGACTGCAGGATGCCTGGGGCCCTGATATCGCCGATGCCGAAGGCGACGTTGCCGACCAAGATGCGGCGCCCGACAGCGACCTGTTAAACGGCCCGGCTCTTGCCGGCGAAGGCATCCAACAGAATCAGGTTGACGACCTTCTTGCCGGCAACCCGGTGGCTGAGGAAGCTGTAGCCATCGAACCGGAGATGGTGCCGGAAGTTGAATCGCAACTGGCCATGGCGGAACCGCTTGATCGAGCGGAAAACCGCGCCGAACCGGAGGCGGAGGCCAACAGGAATGGCATTGATATCCTATCCAGCGGCAGCGAAATCATGGACCCGGCCCCACCAGCGCCGAAAACGATGGCAAAAAAGGCCACGGCGAAGGTTCGGGACGCCAAACCTGACGAGCCGCAATTGGATGACATCGTCCCTTTGAAGGCCGATCCAAGCGACACCGCTAGCCAGGACGAGATCGACGCCTTATTCGACTAAATTTCCTACCATTGCAGCCATGGCATTATTGCCGCCGGCTGTTCGCAGGCCTGTTCGGCAACGCTATTGACCTTGTCCTGATCCAATCCCCCATCCGGAGCAAGGGACAAGGCGTCGGCATGGATGCCGCCGGCAATCCAGATGGCAGCAATGCCGGCCTGCCGGGCGCCGCGAATATCGGTGGCCAAGGCATCGCCGATCATCACGGCACGAGCCCGTGGGATATCGGGGGCTTCCACGAACAGGCGGTCGAAAATGGCAGGAAACGGCTTGCCGAAACGCTGCACGGTCCCCCCTAGGTCTTCATACAATGCCGCCACGGCGCCGGCGCACTGGACCATCTGGTCGCCGCGCATGACCACGATGTCCGGGTTGGCACAAATCATCGGCAGGTCCCGCGCGACCGCCGCCGTCAAAAAACCACGGTAATCTTCGGCCTTATCCGCGTCATCATCAAACAAACCGGTACAAATAATCATCTCGGCCGCTTCGATGGCGACTTCACGACCGCGACAGGCGTCCAGGGTCGGCCGGTTGCGTTCCGGACCAAGATGAAAATAGGCCGGGCGGGCGTCCGCGCCCGAACCAACCGCGGTGGCCGCGACCGCGGTGGCCGCCGCCTCGCCCGAGGTCAACAGCCAGTCATACAAGGGCTCCGCCACGCCAAGCTCGGTCAAATGCTGGGTCACCGACGCACTGGGTCTGGGTACATTGGACAGCAACACCACCCTGGCGCGCCGTTGGCGCAGACGACGAAGACAATCCAGGGCGCTGGGATAGGCCGATACCCCATCATGCACGACACCCCACAAATCGAAGATAAACAGGTCGTAGTCGTCGGCCATTTCGGCCAAGCCATCGATAATGGGAATGCTCATATATCGTCCGAATGCTGACGCCCTCTGACATGAGGGACGGTGACGGCATAACCGAGACATGCCGCCTTGTCCATATCTGCGTCCGCGCCGGGGCCGTTCGCAGTGATACTGACAACCTGGACGGACAGCGGCGGCGACGGGCCGCCTGAACGGCGTCGGGTAACCCGCGCTGGAGGCGGCGATGGCAGACTTTGCCGAATGACCCCTTCAAAGCGGGGGACTTCACCGCTATATATGTTCAGCACGCGGTCTCGTTGGTGCGCTTTATGAGACGGGGACGGGTGGCGAATTTGTCTTAATCGGGTAACCAGCGGTGAAGTTGAGGCATGACGTATCTAATGGTTGCCGGTGGCTTGGTGCTGCTTCTGATCGGTGGTGACGCTCTGGTCCGTGGCGCCGTTACCCTGGCGCAGCGGTTGGCGGTGCCGCCGTTGGTTGTCGGACTGACCGTGGTGGCCTTTGGCACCTCATCGCCGGAGTTGGTGGTCAGCCTGGACGCGGTGCTGAGCGGAGTGCCGGAAATTGCCATAGGCAATGTGGTCGGTTCCAACATCGCCAACATTCTACTGGTTCTGGGCGTGCCGGCCATGATCTTTCCCATCGCCTGTGATGTCGAGGCTATTCGCCGGGACGGCGCCATCATGTTCGCGGTCACCGTTGGTTTCGTTGCCTTATGCTGGAGCGGCCAAGTGTTGAATTGGCAGGGCGCCGTCATGACATCGTTGTTGTGTGGTTACTTGACCTGGTCCTATTTTTCAGGCCGCGCAAACCATGACAGCACAGCCGAGACCATCGTCGACGAGATCGAGGGCATTGCCACCCGGCCGCATTCGACTTGGCTATCACTGACCTTCATCTTGGCCGGAATTGCCGGATTGATCTACGGCTCTGATCTGCTGATACAGGGCGCCACGGCGCTGGCCATGGCCGCCGGTGTATCGGAGACCACAATTGGGTTGTCCTTGGTCGCGCTGGGAACGTCCCTGCCGGAATTGGCGACTTCGCTGGTCGCGGCCATCCGCCGTCACGGCGATGTGGCGATTGGCAATGTCGTAGGTTCCAACCTATTCAATATTCTCGGCATCATGGGTATAACATCAATGGTGGCAGAGATACCCATACCTGACCAAATCATCTCCTACGATCTATGGATTATGCTGTCGGCCAGTATCCTGGTGACCCCGTTGGTGTTGTGCGGTCGTCCGATCAGCCGACGCTATGGCGCCTTTCTCACTCTCGCTTACGTAATTTATGTGCTGTCGCTGTATCACGGCCTATCGGAAACGCCTAAAAGTCAGGTCAAGCAGTCCAGTCAACCAGCATCGGAAATACAGAGCGCACAAATACTATCGATACCTGGCAAATCGATTGCGTTACTTCGATGATAGCTGAACCACGTCATTACTTGACATGGGATCGAATGGGCCTTGGAGTCTGCGGAGACTTGCCCGCAACTGAGGGTTTTTGTACACAGCCCGCTGATATCGCCAGTGTTAACGCAGTGGCTGCGTCAGTTTTCAGATATGGACTACGACCAATCTAGGCGCCTTTGAAATCTGCTTTTGAAATCAATATATTACGAATTGTGCCTATTTTTTAAGCAAAGAGGGCGAAGAGGCCGGATTCCGCCAATTAGTTGCTGCCGAGGAAGGCTTCCCCACATACTTATTCACAAGTTAGGTGGATATCGGGCGCCATTCATACTTGTTATGGTGAAGGACCATTGACGAATCGAGAAAGGCGCGGAAAATAGCCTTATGGGAAAGGCCGACAAACCAAATGCGCAGCCACTGGACCTGCCCTCGGACAGTCGGCCCGCCTCGGGTATTGACAATGGCCGCGAGGCTATCGTTAAGGCGCTGGTGACCATGCCGGCGGCACCCGGGGTCTACCGCATGGTGGCCCAGGATGGCGAAGTGCTATACGTGGGCAAGGCCAAGAATCTTAAGAACCGGGTACGCAACTACGCCCAGCCCGCCGGTCTGAATACGCGAACCCTGCGGATGATCGCGGAAACCCGTGCCATGGAGATTGTGACCACCCATACGGAAGTCGAAGCGCTATTACTGGAATCCAATCTGATCAAGCGTCTGCGTCCACGTTATAATATTCTGTTGCGGGACGACAAATCCTTCCCCTTCATCGTCATTACCGGCGATCATGAATGGCCGCAGTTGGCCAAGCATCGCGGCGCCCGCAATCGAAAAGGGGAATATTTCGGCCCCTTCGCCTCCGCCTCGTCCGTTAACCGCACTTTGAATACCCTGCAGAAGGCGTTTCCCCTGCGCTCCTGTTCCGACAGCATTTTTGCCTCGCGCACCCGACCCTGTCTGCAATATCAGATCCGCCGCTGCGCCGGCCCTTGTGTCGGCCGCATCGACAAGGACAGCTATGCCGAACTGGTGACGGAGGCGCGGGATTTTCTATCCGGGCGCAGCCGCGAGATACAACATGGCCTATCTCAAAGAATGGAAGCCGCCAGCGCAGAATTGGCATTCGAGACCGCCGCCGTTTACCGCGACCGACTGCGCGCCCTGGCTCATGTTCAGGGCCACCAGGGCATCAACGTGGCCAGCGTGAGCGAGGCGGACGTCATCGCCATCCATATGGAGGGAGGGCAGAGCTGTATTCAGGTTTTCTTCTTTCGTGCTGGGCAAAATTGGGGCAACCGGGCCTATTTCCCTAGCCACGGACGCGAGCGAACATCGGCCGAGGTGATGGGCGCCTTCATCGGACAGTTCTATGATGACAAACCGCCGCCAAAGGAAGTTTTGCTCAACGAATGGCCGGAAAATCAAGAGCTGATCGCCGAGGCCCTGGGTGTCAAGGCCGCCCGCAAAATCCGCCTGCATCGCCCCGAACGGGGTCAACGGCGGGAACTGGTCAGCCATGCCCAAACCAATGCGCGGGAGGCCCTGGCCCGCCGCCTGGCCGAAAGCGCCTCGCAGCGCCGCCTGTTGGAGGCCGTTGCCGAGCTGTTCGCTTTGGACGGCCCGCCACGGCGCATCGAAGTTTATGACAACAGCCATATTATGGGCACCGACGCCATCGGCGCCATGATCGTGGCCGGGCCGGAGGGCTTTCAAAAAAACGCCTATCGAAAATTCAATATCAAGAACAGAGATCTTACCCCAGGTGATGACTACGGCATGATGCGGGAAGTACTGCACCGCCGTTTTGCCCGGCTGTTGAAAGCCCAGGCTGCGGCCGAGAGTTCCGGGAGTCCGGAAAGTTCCAGTGATGGCAGCGGAGAGGATGCCCGGATCGCCGGGGAATGGCCCGATCTGGTCTTGATTGACGGCGGCTTGGGCCAGTTGACGGCGGTGCGGGATGTATTTGCCGATCTGGGTGTAACCGGCGTCGCCCTGGCCGCTATCGCGAAGGGGCCGGACCGCAATGCCGGCTTAGAGCGGATCCACCTGCCCGACAAGCCAGAGATTTCGTTGCCGCCGCGCAGCCCGGTACTGTATTTTCTGCAGCGCCTGCGGGATGAATCCCACCGCTTCGCCATCGGTACACACCGGGCGCGGCGGGCCAAGCGGATGGACCGCTCTGCGCTGGACAGCATTGCGGGAATCGGCCCCGGCCGCAAGCGGGCTCTGTTGAACCATTTCGGCTCTGCCAGGGCGGTGGAAACCGCCGGACTGACAGATCTGGAAAGCGTCCACGGCATCTCCAAAGCCGTTGCGCAAAAAATTTATGACTTCTTTCACCCCGAAGCGTAAGCGGATGCTTTCACCATGGCGCTAAATCCCTATACTCAACTGCCCGCGGGAACTGCGGTTTGAGGAAATGATCACCACCATACCAAATCTCTTGACCCTGTCGCGGATCCTGGCCATTCCCGCCTTGATCGGCGCGTTTTATTTGACCGCGCCGCTGTCAAATTGGCTGGCCTTTGCCATTTTTACCGCCGCCGGCATCACCGATATTCTGGATGGCTATCTGGCGCGTAGCCGGGGCGAGGAAAGCGGCCTGGGGCGGTTTCTCGACCCGGTTGCCGATAAGCTTCTGGTGGCCGCCACCCTGTTGATGTTGGTCCACGTGGGGCGGATTGGCGAATGGACGATCCTACCGGCGGTGGTGATCCTGTGCCGGGAGATTTTGGTCTCCGGCCTGCGGGAGTTTCTGGCCGAACTGCGGGTCAGCGTCCCGGTCAGCCGGGTTGCGAAATGGAAGACCGCAATGCAGATGGTGGCGATCGGTTTCCTGATCGTCGGCGATGCCGGCTGGGATCTCATTCCGGTGATGGAAGTCGGCCGTTTGGGCATGTGGCTGGCTGCCTTGTTCACCATCTATACCGGCTATGACTACCTGCAGGCCGGGTTGCAACATGTCACAACCGGCACGGCGCGCGATGGTGATGGAGCGGATAGATCATGAAAGTGGGTGGATCTTGAAGGTCTTGGGCCTAACGGGATGGAGCGGCGCCGGCAAGACAACGCTGCTCAGTTTGCTCATACCGGAACTGGCCGCAAGGGGGCTGAGCGTATCCACCATCAAGCATGCCCATCACACCTTCGATGTCGATACGCCAGGCAAGGATTCCTATCGCCATCGCGAAGCGGGCGCCACGGAGGTATTGATCGCCTCTGCCGCGCGCTGGGTTCTGATGCATGAAAACCGTGGCGCGGCCGAACTCAAACTCGAGGCCTTGCTGGCCAACCTGACGCCGGTTGACCTCGTTCTAGTGGAAGGCTTCAAGGGGGAAGGCCATCAGAAGATCGAGGTGCATCGCAAGGGATTGAACAAACCATTGTTATGCCGCAACGATAAGAGTTTTATTGCCCTGGCCGCCAATTACCGGCCGGCGGATTTGGATTTGCCGCTGCTCGATCTGGATGATGTGCGGGCGCTGGCCGATTTCGTTGTCGAATATTGCCGAAACGAGCGCGCGCCATCATGAACCAGCTCGCCGACGACTGTTTCAATCAGGCCGATGATCTGATGTCCATGGCAACGGCCTTGGCGATCCTGCGACAGCGAATCGTAACGGTAACCCAGGACAAACTGGAACAAATACCCCTGGCCCGGGCCCTGGGGCGCATACTGGCCCAGGATGTCACCTCGGGCCTTGATGTCCCGCCGCATGATAATTCAGCCGTCGATGGGTACGCCGTACGCCATGACGATCTGGTCGCGAATGGACCGTCCCGCCTGCCGGTTCTGGGCCGGTCTGCCGCCGGCCATCCCCATGGCGCGCGCCTTGCAGCGGGCCAGGCGGTGCGGATATTTACCGGCGCCGTCATGCCCGAAGGGGCCGACACCGTGGTGATGCAGGAGGATGCGGTACGGGCGGAAGACTACATCACGATCCCGCCGGGCCTGGCCCTGGGCGCCAACCGGCGCCACAAAGGCGAGGATACCAAACGGGGCGATGTGGTGCTGGCGCGCGGCCGGCGCCTGCGTCCCCAGGACCTGGGTCTGGCGGCCTCGGTCGGACAGGCGGATCTAAGTCTTTACCGGCCGCTGCGGGTGGCGGTATTTTCCACGGGCGATGAATTGGCCGAGCCTGGGGCGAGACTGCCCACTGGCGCAATTTATGACGCCAACCGCTACATCCTGACGGCACTCATTGCCGGTCTGGGGGCGAATGTGTCTGATCTGGGCATTCTGTCCGACGATGCCGCCGCGGTACGCGAGGGCCTGAGCGCGGCAGCCACCAGCCACGATTTGTTGTTGACCTCCGGCGGCGTGTCGGTGGGTGACGAGGATCATGTGCGCGGCGCGGTGGAGGCGCTGGGCCACCTGCATTTCTGGCGCCTGGCGATCAAGCCGGGACGGCCGCTGGCCTTGGGGCAGGTCGGGAAGGCGGCGTTTGTCGGCCTGCCGGGAAACCCGGTGGCAGCCATGGTGTGCTTTCTGCGCTTTGCCCGGCCCTTGATCCTGGGTCTGGCCGGCGCTGTGGATCTAGATCCGGTGCTCTATCGTGTGACGTCTGATTTTGACTATCAGAAAAAGGCCGGACGCCGGGAATGGCTGCGGGCCCGGCTCGAGAGACAGGAAGATGGCGGGCCTAGGGCCGTATTGTTCCGGCCCCAGGGCTCGGGCATCATCAGTTCCCTGGTGCAGACCCATGGCCTGGTCGAAATCGCCGAGGATGTAACACAGGTGAAGATCGGGGAGCTGGTTGATTTCTTACCCTTTGACGAGGTGACCTCATGAAGTTGCTGTATTTTTCATGGATACGCGATCGGATTGGGATGGGGGAGGAAACCGTGCAGCCCCCCGATGATGTCGCCACCGTCGGTCAGTTGGTCGCCTGGCTGGCGCGGCAATCCGGTGGCCATGCTGAAGCCTTCGCCGATCCCGCGATTGTGTGCTGCGCCGTCAATCAGGAATTTGCCAAGATGGAGGAGGCTGTGGGCGCGAACGACGAGGTGGCCTTCTTTCCCCCGGTCACCGGTGGTTGAAGCCGGCTATGTATCCGACAGCCAAGGCGATCCGATGATCAAGGTGCAAGAGCAAGATTTCGACGTTGGCGCCGAATTGGCGGCCTTGACCCGGGGCCGCACGGACGTTGGCGCCGTGGCTTCCTTCATCGGCCTGGTGCGTGATGTGGCCGGTCCCGGCGCATTGTCTGCGATGACCCTCGAACATTATCCCGGCATGACCGAGCGGCAACTGGCACAGCTGGAGGCGCAGGCGCTGGACCGCTGGCCCCTGGACCGGGTGCTGATCATTCATCGTTTCGGCCGCTTGCAACCAGGGCAACAGATCGTGCTGTGCGCCGCGACGTCCGCGCACCGCGAGGCGGCGTTCGAGGCCTGCGCCTTCCTGATGGATTGGCTGAAGACCAAGGCGCCTTTCTGGAAGCTGGAGGAAGTCGGTGATGAGGCCCATTGGGTCGCGGCGCGTCAAGATGACGAGGATGCGGCGGCGCGCTGGCAAACCGATCGATCCGAAACTCGTGAAAACGAATCATAAAAAAACAGGTAGAAGGAAAATAGCCATGGCGTATCAAGCATTCGATCTTAGCGGCAAGGTCGCCCTGGTAACGGGCGGCAACAGCGGCATTGGCCTTGGCTTTGCCGATGCCATGGCCCAAGCCGGCGCCGGCGTCTGTATTTGGGGTACGAACGCGGACAAGAACGCCGTCGCTCTGGAACAATTGCTGCGTCATGGCGGCAAGGCCATGGCGCAGATATGCAATGTTGCGGACCAAGCGGCAGTCGCTGCGTCCTTCGCCGAGACTCTGGCGCATTTCGGAAGGGTGGATAGTTGTTTTGCCAACGCGGGTGTCTCGGGGCGGGCCGCGAATGCAACCTTCATGGAAATGCCGGCAGAAGAATGGCGCCGCGTCATGGACGTCAACCTGGATGGCGCGTTTTTCACCTTGCAGGCGGCGGCCCGCCATATGACCGAACGGGAAGGCGGCGGCCGTCTGATCGGCACGGCGTCTCTAGCCGCCATCGAAGCGTCGCCCCGAAGCGTCCATTACGCCGCCACCAAGGGCGCCTTGATCTCCATGATGATCTCGTTATCGGTGGGTCTGGCGCGCTATGGCATCACCGCCAACTCGGTGCTGCCCGGCTGGATTGAAACACCGATGACCAATGCGGCTTTTGGCTGGGACAAATTCGCCGATGCGGTGAAGCCGCGTATTCCGGCCCGCCGGTGGGGTACGAAGGAGGATTTTGGCGGCGTCGCCGTGTACCTAGCCTCGGACGCCTCGGCCTATCATTCCGGTGACACCTTCATCATCGACGGCGCCTACAACAAGTTTTAGGCGCCGGACGTCCGGATCTTCGCCAGACCTTTGAGTGCGGCGCCAGCCCTTTAAGCGCGGCGCCAGTCGGCGAATGACATCGCAATGATCGGGATAACCAGCAGTCCGACGACCAGACTAAATTGCAGGCATTCCAGCAATGTCACGCCCATGGCGGCATGCGCCATCAGGAACAATACAGCGACGGTCATCACCCCGCCAACCAACAAGATCGCCTGCAACCCACGCGTGACGCTGGCGACCCAGATGATCAAGGCCGCCGTCGACATGATGACAAGCGCGGCGCCAAGAACGAATTTGATAACCATGGCCCGACCTCCTGTCCATTCTTGTCATAACCATCGCCCTGCATCTTAGCATGGTCCATGGCGCCGTGATAAGAAAATATTTCAACAAATTTCAGTCGGCGGACGTCAGGCGCAGGCCCCGATAACCGGTCAAGGCGCCGGTGATCGTGACCTGTTCCCCGTCGGCAAACTGCGACAAAACGGCTACGGAGAGGAAGATCGCCGCAAGATCCTTGACCGTGGTCGTCTCGGACCGCGACGGATCGCATCAGGACCAAGAATGGCCGCCAACATTCCAGCAAATCACGCGGTTCCATCAGCCCTGGGCGTAGGCAGCGACTTCCTCGGCGATTTCGGCGACGGCCAGATCGAATACTTGTTTACCGGCCTCGGGCGTGGCCAGGCCGGGGTGGGAGGCGATACGGCCGTCGGGAAATTTTGCGCGGTAATCGGCCGCATCGCTCCAACGGCTGCGAAACGGCTCGGGCGGGCCCATGTCGGGCGCGGATTTGATATGCTCGGGGAACAGATACTGCGTCACCGAGACCTCGGAAATGGTGGCATGCATGCCGTCCTTGTCGCCGAACAACTGCTTGATCAGCGCGCCCATTTTGGGACCCTGCCACCAGTTGCGCAGCTGGCATCGAACCGAAGGCGCATTTTCGCCACCATGGCTGCCCAGGCTATGGGCGGTATAGATTTCCTGGAAGGCCGCCTCGATGGTGGCGCCGTTGCCGCCATGGCCGTTGATGAAATAGAAACGGTCAAAACCATGATGGGCCAGACTGCCCACATAGTCACCGATCACCTGGATCAGTGTGGCGGGTCGCAGGGTCATGCTGCCCTTGAACGCCATATGATGTTGCGCCATGCCCACGGCGATGGTCGGCGCGACCATTGTGTCCGTCGCCGCGCCCACGGCCAGGGCGATAGCCTCGGCAGTAACCGCATCGGTGCCAATCAAGCCATTGGGTCCGTGTTGTTCCGTGGAGCCAATCGGCATGATGGCCATGGTCGAGGTTTCGAGATAACCTTCGACTTCGGCCCAAGTCTGCATCTGCAACTGCATCGCGGAATAGATCCTTCCAAATTTCGCGATCACCCCAAACCCCGGAGGCAAAGATGACCCAAGGTATCGACCATATTGAATTGATTGTACGCCAACTGGACGAGTATGTGGCGTTCCTAAAAACCCTGGGCTTCGAAACCGTGCGCGAGACCCCTCATCATGGCGGTTCAGTCGAGATGAAGCCGCCCGGAGAAGGTCAGCCGGTATTCGAAATTCATCAAGTGACGGGCGAAGAGGTCATCGGCGTCAACCATATCGCATTCAAGGTTGACGATGCCGCCCACGCCGCCCTGAAGAATTATCCCGGCATGGTCTCCGGCGCGCCGGGACGCGTGCCGGAGACCGGCCGGACCAATCTGAACTTGCGCGATCCCGACGGCTGGCGTCTGCAACTGGTGCAAAACCCGAAGGAATAATGCGCCATCACTTGTCCAGAAGCCCCATTATCGGGATAATCAATTAGAGTTTTGATGCCTTGGGAGGCGATGATGAGCCACAACGAAATTTTCCCCGTTTCTGATGCCTGGGCCCGGCGGGCTTTTGCCGACAACGACAAATATCTCGCCATGTATCAGCAGTCCCTGGATGATCCGGACGGCTTCTGGGGCGAGCAGGGCAAGCGTATCGATTGGTTCAAACCCTACACCAAGGTGAAGAACGCCACCTTTGGGCCAGGTGACGTCTCGATCAAATGGTACGAGGACGGCACCTTGAATGCTTCGTACAATTGCCTGGACCGTCACCTCGACGCCCGCCGCGATCAGGTAGCGATCATCTGGGAAGGCGATAATCCGGCCGATAGCAAGACATTTACCTATGGAGAACTGCATACCGCCGTGTGCAAATTCGCCAACGGCCTGAAATCCTTGGGCGTCAAGCGCGGCGACCGGGTTACCATCTATCTGCCCATGATCCCGGAAATTGCCTTTGCCGTACTGGCCTGTGCCCGTATCGGCGCGGTACATTCAGTCGTTTTTGGCGGCTTTTCTCCGGATTCCCTGGCCGGCCGTATCCATGACTGCGAATCCAATATCGTCATCACCTCGGATGAAGGGGTGCGCGCCGGCCGGTCCATCCCGCTTAAGGCCAATACGGATGCGGCCTTGGAAAAATGCCCCACGGTCAATCATTGCGTGGTGGTCAACCGCACCGGGGCAGATATCGCCATGGCCGAGGGCCGGGACGTCTGGTACCACGATCTGATCGCCGATCAGTCCGATGATTGCGCGGCGGAGGAAATGGGCGCGGAAGATGCCCTATTCATCCTCTATACTTCCGGCTCCACCGGCAAACCAAAAGGCGTGCTGCACACCACGGGGGGCTACATGGTCTATGCCTCCATGACCCATCAGTATGTCTTCGATTATCATGATGGCGACATATACTGGTGCACGGCGGATGTGGGCTGGGTCACCGGGCACAGCTATATCCTCTATGGCCCGCTATCCAACGGCGCCACGACTGTAATGTTTGAGGGCGTGCCGAACTATCCGGACGCATCCCGCCACTGGCAGGTCTGCGATAAACATCAGGTCAATATTTACTACACCGCGCCCACGGCGATCCGCGCCCTGATGCGCGAAGGCGACGGCCCGGTGACAAAGACCTCTCGCAAATCGCTCCGGTTGCTGGGCAGCGTGGGCGAGCCCATCAATCCCGAGGCCTGGCTGTGGTACTACAACGTGGTGGGCGAGGGGCGCTGCCCCATTGTCGACACCTGGTGGCAGACCGAAACAGGGGGCATCATGATCACGCCCCTGCCCGGCGCTACCGCCCTCAAGCCAGGCTCCGCCACCCGGCCATTCTTTGGCATCAAACCGGCCCTGGTGGATGGTGACGGCAATCTGTTGGAGGGTACCGCCTCGGGCAATCTATGTATTCTGGACAGCTGGCCGGGGCAGATGCGTAGCCTGTATGGCGATCATGACCGTTTCATCGAAGCCTATTTCACCACCTATCCCGGCAAATATTTCGCCGGCGACGGTTGCCGCCGAGACGAAGACGGCTATTACTGGATTACTGGCCGGGTCGACGATGTGATCAACGTTTCGGGCCACCGTATGGGCACAGCCGAGGTGGAAAGCTCGCTGGTGGAACATCATGACGTGGCCGAGGCCGCGGTGGTTGGCTATCCTCACGACATCAAGGGTCAGGGTATTTACGCCTATGTCACCCTGAACGCCGGCTTGGATGGGGACGACGCGCTGCGCAAGGAATTGGTGCAATGGGTGCGCAAGGATATCGGCCCCATCGCATCGCCCGACTTGATCCAGTTCGCGCCGGGTCTGCCGAAAACCCGATCCGGCAAGATCATGCGCCGCATCTTACGCAAGATCGCCGAAGACGATTTTTCCAATCTCGGCGACACTTCAACCCTGGCTGATCCAGCCGTGGTCGAGGATCTGATCGAGAACCGGCAAAACAAGTAGCCGGCAGCGACGGAGGGCCGTGGTCTTTCAGGCCTCCCTCTGCGCTGCCCATGGGCGTTGACGGATTTGGCCGAAGGCCGGCGCGCCGTACCGATCTGCGCTATGCGGCGGCGATCAGTGCCGCCGCATCCGCCAAAAACGTTGATGTGAGTGAACCGTCCGACAAGGCCATGGCATACGATTACCCTTGAACGGCTCCAGACTCCTAGAGCGCATTTAATTCAAATGTGCTCGGAATCTTCTGAATAGACCAAGGGAAACGCCAGAGCGGACACTTCATTAATCTCGAAAAGAGGTTATTTGCGGAAGACATCCTCGACGCTGGGGGCATCTTCCTTTGGCTGCTCGCTGCTGTTCGGCACGTCACCGAAGATGTTATCCGCGGAAGGTTCCGGCGCGGATTCCGTGGCTGCCTCAGGCATCGCATCAGGCTCAGCGCCAAGGCCGGCCGCCGTGTTTTCTTGGTCATCGTCCGGTTGCGCCGACGGCTGGCCGGCGTCTTCGGCGGCACTGAGATTGGCGGCGCGCTTCTTGGCCAGTTCCCTGTCCGCCTTGGCCTGTTGCTTCTGCAATTTATCCTGGGCTTTTTGCACCGCGCCATCCAGATCCACCTGGGTGCTCAAACCCAAGGTCACCGGATCCTGGGGCGTGATGTTGGAGATATTCCAATGACTGCGATCGCGAACCGCATCGATGGTCTGTTTCGTGGTGCCCACCAGTTTGGAAATCTGCGCATCCGTCAATTCGGCATGATAGCGGACCAGCCAGGCAATGGCATTGGGACGGTCCTGCCGGCGCGACAGGGGTGTATAGCGAGGCCCCTTGCTGCGTCGTTGCGTTTCCCGCAAACGGGCATCGGAACGGCGCAGGCGCTGTGCGGCATCGCCAGCGCAACGGTCAATCTCGTCCTGGGTGAGCTGCCCCGTGGCGATCGGGTCCACGCCCTTGATCCCAGCGGCCACTTCGCCATCCGCGATGCCCTGGATCTCCAATGGATGCAAGTTGCAGAAAGCGGCGATCTGATCAAAAGTCAAAGTCGTGCTATCGACCAGCCAGACGGCCGTCGCTTTCGGCATCAATACTTCCGTCATTTGTATGACTCCTGAATGCGGTAATCCCCAACGAATGTCCGGCGCAAAATCTGGCCGCCGCTTGTGGTCCCGCGCATCGAAATTACCAATTAACACCTATATAACGCGCTTGTGCCACAGCGCAAACAGCGAGGGCAGTCAGAGCGCATGATTAGAGGTCTGGGAATTACGGCAAGGCGGCCTAGACCGTCAAGACAATCTTACCAATATGTTCACCACCCTCCATCCGGCTGTGGGCCGCCGCCGCATCCGCCAAGGCGAAACTATGGTCCATCACCGGCCGCACCACACCCTGTTCCAGCAGCGGCCAAACCCGGGCCCGCAATTCATCGGCAATGACTGCCTTTTGCGCCACGGTGCGTGGCCGCAGCGTTGATCCGGTCACGGTCAGACGCTTGATCATGATCGGCAGGATGGAAAACTCCGGCACCTTGGGGCCATGTAACGTGGCAATTTGCACCAATCGCCCTTCCACGGCCAGGCAGGCGAGATTGGGGTTGAAATAATCGCCCCCCACCATGTCCAGGACAAGATCGACCCCTTCGCCCCCCGTCACCTCCGCTATCACCGCGGCAAAATCCTCCTCGCGGTAGTTGATCGCCCGTTCCGCGCCCAGTTCCTCGCAGACCCGGCACTTGTCCCGATTACCAGCGGTCGCGAAAACCCGGGCGCCGAACGCGCGGGCCAACTGAATAGCCGTGGTGCCGATCCCGGAAGAACCGCCATGGATCAATATGCTTTCCCCGCCCTGCAATTTGCCCCGTTGAAAGACATTCGTCCAAACCGTAAAGAACGTTTCGGGCAATGCCGCGGCCTCTGCCATGCTTAAAGGCGCCGGCACGGGGAGGCAGAGAACCGCCGGGGCCACACAATACTCAGCATAGCCGCCGCCCGCCACCAGGGCGCAAACCCTGTCACCCGTGACCATGCTGTCCACCCCGGGGCCAACCAGTACGACTTCGCCCGCGACCTCCAGGCCGGGAATATCTGGCGCACCAGGCGGCGGTGGATAGTTTCCCATGCGCTGCATCACGTCCGGACGATTGATGCCGGCGGCGGCAACTTTGATCAGCACATCACCATGGCCGGGCCGGGGCATGGGACGCGCGGCCGGTTGCAAACCTTCCGGCGGTCCAAAGCTGGCAATTTCAATCGCGGTCATGCTGTTCGGCAAAACGGTCATTGGATACTCTCATTCGTTTGCAGATGGCTGGAACTATTGGTCTAATGTGCTCTTGACACTTGGCAATGTCGAGAGGGAACAATGGATACCGACGATTTGGAACCGCCCCAGAATCCGCCTAGAAAACCGGCTGGCAAGCCCGACCTGCAAATCATGTCCGTGGCGCAGTTGCACGACTATATTGCCGAAATGGAGGCGGAAATCGCCCGTGTGCGTGCCGCCATTGATGGCAAACAGTCCGCCCGCGGGGCCGCGGATGCTGTCTTCAAGGTTTAATCGACGACTTGGCGGGCGCCGGCGCCGATAAGTTTGGAGCCGGTGGGTCGTTTTCCGGCGCCGCCGGCGCAGTCGACGGCGCTGGTGGCGTCGTTGGTTGTGGCACAGGCTTGGTTTTTGCAGGCACCTCGGTTGGAACTTCCGACGGTGCCTCGGCTGGAGCCTCGGAAGGCGGCTCGGCCGGCGCATCTGAAGGCCCCCTGGAAGTATCAGTAGAGGAACCGGCGGCCGGGTCCATCTTCACGTCTTTTGGCTTTCGCCATTTTTCCTTCAGTGCGGCGCAATGGTCTTTATCGTCAGCGCGGGGCGTAAACCAGACATAATCGAAGGGTAGCACCGGGGCCGAGAAACTCGCCGCATAGTCCATGGGATCCAAAATTCCATCCCTGACCTCCACGAATGCCACCGTGGTGATCCGCACATCCGGCTGATGTCGAGCGAGGAACACCGGCACCGCCAGGTCCTTGCGCACATGGCCAGTTCCCGCGATTAACAGGGTACCGTCATCGGCACCGCCGGACAGCATATGTTCAGCAAAAACCGCATCCTTGGCCCGTTGAACGTTCAGCAGAGGAACCAGAGCGTCCCGTGGCATCAATTCGCAATGACCCTGATACAATTGCTCAAGGCTGCGCTGTCGCATTTCCTCGGGCATGGGGATATTCAAGCCCAGGCTGCGTTGGCGTTTGGCGAACGCAAACGACGGCTTACCACGGGCCAGGGTCCGCACAGCCGCCTTCGACAGGCCGGCGGCGTACATTGGCAGATGGGCAGCCATGGCGGCCTCGGCGATGGGTTGGTACATACTCCAGGCCGGCCAGCCGCTGGCGTCCCAACCCAGGGTTCCGCCCAGAGCGGCGGCATCATGGGAGTATTTCGCCCAATAAGAGTCCAGAACCGGTTGTCGGGATTCAAGGATCATTTCCCACACCACCGCCGGGCGCCGGCCCAGCGCCGTCAAAGTATGGATCAGACGGGCCTGCAGCAAATGATGATCGGGGTTATCGTGCTTCTCGCCCAACAAAATATAGGCCGACCTAACCAAATCCTCGGTCAGGGCCTGCTGATCAACAAAACGGCCATCCGACGGACGCCAAATTCGTCCGACCAGATGATGTTGTTGCAATACGGGCGATTTCCAGGCTGGCTTCCCTGCCGTCAGGGCAGCCAGATTTTCGACGGTAGGCTGCGCCACGTTCTGTTCCACCCAGGCACAGCTACCCAGAACGAAAAGCAGCAGGCTAAACAGAATTCCCGGCGCCAATGTCACGGTCGGGCCCGGGCCGCGGCGCGCGACATGGAACCCGCACATTCCGCCAGGGCATAACTCGGATTGGAATCAGACAGGGCAGCATACGTAAGCAATAATGTTGGCATCCCCGCATTATCCTTTTTTTGTGTTCGTCCGCCAATCATTTGCTCTGTCGGAAAATACATTTGTCTCTCCGGTCTTTAGCAATTTGTTAACAATTCGTCGATAGAGTGCATGGTGATGACACGCACACCCTGTCATCGTCGCGGATTGGATTATTCCAGTCTGTTGACGCCTCCCTGTTGACTCGGAGCCGCCCCAAAACCGGGCGGCTCTTTTTTTCGCCCTAAGCTCTTAAACTGCCGGTTTCAGCCATATTGCCGCATTATCACGACCGCAATTCGCCAGTCCGTCTGAATCTATCGCCGATCAAATTTCCCACTGTCAATGACACATACAGATGTCCGGTTTTTGTAGCACATTAAATGTCCGCTTTTATTTGCTAGG
>JAQBYC010000170.1 GCA_027623205.1 Pseudomonadota bacterium
CTCCGGAGAATGGACCCACCCTACATTTAGTAGGTGTGGGTAACAACCGGATAGGCAAGGAATGATGAAGATGATGAAAGTATTGAAACGATCCGCCGCCGTCATGGCGGTCGCAGGCGCCATTGGTTTGGCGCCCGGCGCGGCGAGTGCCGAAAGCATCACGTTCATGACGGGGCCGGCCGGCGGTAGCTGGTATCCGTTGGGTGGCGCCATCAAGACGATCCTCGAGAGTGAGGTCGCGGGCCTTGATGTGACGATCCGCCCCGGTGCCGGCCTGATCAATCTAAAGGGCGTTTCCTCCGGCAAGGCTGAAATGGGATGGAGCCTGGTGATGTCGGCGGTCGATGCCGTCAACGGGAGGGAGCCCTTCGAGAGTAAGCTGCCGGACGTTTGTAACCTGGGCTCTTTTTATACCAACTACCTTCAGGTCACGACAACCGACCCGTCGTTGATGTCGGCGGCCGACCTTAAGGGCAAAAGTATCGTCACCTTGCCGCGCGGCAACACGACGGAACTGGGCGCGCGGGCCCTGCTCAAGGCCGCCGGCCTGACTTATGAAGATATGAGCAAGGTGAATTTCGCCTCGATCAGCGATGGGGTGAATATGTTGAAGGACGGGCAGGCGAAAGCGATGCTGACCATCACGTCGGTGCCGAATGGCTCCCTGCTCGACCTCACCAACTCACGCAAGATCAAATTCCTGCCGATCACCGATGATCAGTTCGCGAAGATGAAGGCCATGAACGCCGGCTGGCAGCGCCTTACTATTCCAGCGAACAGCTATCCCAACCAGACCACACCGGTGGAGATCGCGGGCTTTCCGGCGCATTTGATCCTGAATTGCAGCAAGGTGTCCGACGACCTCGCCTATAAAATGACCAAAGCGCTGATCAATCGCGGCAAGGAACTTGGGTTAATCGTCAAGTCGCTCGGCTCGCTGACCGCGAAGAACATGGCGGCTGATATAGGTGTGCCGCTGCATCCGGGGGCTATGAAGGCTTACAAGGAAGCGGGCGCGCTTTAATCGTTCCATACCTCAAAGGACGACCATCCCGAGTAAGGGGCCGGGTGCCAAAGTGCCCGGCCCCCATTCGGTACGGTGTTCCGTCTTGACGCGGCCCCTCGAAAGGGAATGTCCCCTCGATGCTAGGAAATACCAGGCTTGGCGTTTTGATCCCCTCCGTCATCGCGCTCTGCATGATGGCGTTTCATTTTTGGGTCGTCGCCTTCGGCGCGCCCGAGGTTTTTCACTTCCGCGGCACCCATCTTCTGTTCGCGCTGGTCCTCACGTTCCTGTGGTTTCCCGTTTTGCGCGACGGAACATCGCGTGTCCGCGCCTTTGCCGGCGCCATGATCGATACCGTGATGATCGCCGGTTCGATCGCCGTGATCGGGTATCTGTTCTGGGAGCATGAATACATCCTCACCCGTTTCGCCTATGTGGACGAGCTAAGACCCATCGACGCGATCCTCGGCGTAATGATCATCGGCCTTGTTCTCGAATCCACCCGGCGGATCGTCGGGCTGGCCTTGCCGATTACCGCGATGATTTTCCTGCTCTACGGAATTTTCTTCGCGAACCTCCACGCGGGCGAGGTCATCGATCAATTATACCTGACAACCGAGGGCATCTTTGGCATCCCACTGAACGTATCCGCAACCTATCTGGTGCTGTTCATCGTGTTTGGCTCCCTGGTCGAGAAATCAGGCACCGGGAAACTGTTCATGGAATTCTCGCTGGCCCTGGCCGGGCATACCGCCGGTGGTCCCGCCAAGGTCGCCTGCATGACCAGCGCCATGTTTGGCACGATCTCGGGCAGTTCGACCGCCAATGTCATGACGACCGGTACCTTTACCATCCCGATGATGAAGAAAATCGGGTACCGGCCGGCCTTTGCCGGTGCCGTGGAGGCTGTTGCATCCACCGGCGGGCAAATCATGCCCCCGATCATGGGCGCGGCGGCCTTCGTCATGGCGGAATTCATGGCGGTCAGCTACCTGACGGTCATCGGCATCGCGATCCTGCCGGCCTTGCTGTATTTCCTCGCCGTTTTCGTCGCGGTTCACTTCGAGGCAAAGCGGATTGGCCTGAAGGGCTTGCCCCGCGCCGACCTTCCCGAGATGGGCAGGGTGTTGCGCGAACGGGGCCACCAGTTTCTCCCCCTCGTGGTCATCGTTGGTATTCTCGTCGGTGGATACAGCGCCCCGTACGCGGCGACACTCGGGCTGTTATCGGTAATTCCGATCACGCTGATGCGCAAGACCACGCGCGCGGATATGTCGTTTCGGATCCTATACGAAGCGATTCTGGATGGAATCCGCAATTCCCTTCAGGTCGCGACCGCGACCGCTTGCTCCGGTATCGTGATTGGCATCATCTCGCTCAGCGGCATCGGGATCGATTTCACTTCCTACATCATCCAGCTCTCGCAGGACACACTGCTGCTGGCCCTGATCCTGACCGCCATCGCCGGCATTATCCTTGGCATGGGGCTGCCGACAACGCCGGCCTACATCGTGCAGGTGGCCTTGCTTGTACCCGCCTTGATCAAGCTTGGCGTGGCGCTCGAGGCGGCACATATGTTCGTGTTTTACTTTGCTATTCTCTCGGCGATTACGCCACCGGTCGCGATCACGCTTTACGCGGCCAACGGCCTTTCCGGCGCCGGTTTATGGGACGGCGGGCTCGCGGCGATGAAACTGGCCGCGACCGGCTACATCATCCCGTTCATGTTCGTCTACGGTCCATCATTGTTATTGATTGGGGACGGCGCGACCGTCGCTCTTGCTTGTGTGACCTCGGTTATTGGCGTCATCTGTCTGGCTGCGGGATTGCACGGCTATTTTCTGCGGCGGGCCAATATCCTGGAACGGTTGCTGCTGGTGGCCGCGGCGATCACGCTGATCAAACCGGGCATCGGCAGTGATCTGGCCGGCGCCGGGATAGTCGGCTTGGTCGCGGTGTTGCAGCTGCTGATCCCGCGCGACAACGTCGTGCCGCAATGACGCCTGGCGACAATGCTCCATCTGCATGAAACACGCTGCCAGCCGATCCGAACGCCTTAACCCGGAGCAGCGCCGCGATCTGATGGAAATCGTCGAGGACCGATACCAGCATTGTCAGAGCAAATCGAACCAGCCTCATGAAAGCGGGAAGTCGGGGAACTCAGGCCGCAGGTTGACGCCACGCGGCCAAGGTGGCCGCGCGGCTCTGCTTGAATAGGCGGCAACCAATCGGGATGCACCTCGGCCTCCTCGCTTTCAGTTGGGCCCGCCGGCCATTGACTTCTCGGTGGTATCTACTATTTATCTCGCATACGTGTTGCATTCGTTTGGTGCTGCCTGAATAACCGGTGCGCCGATTAGCTTAGCTACCCCCTGACAATGTGGACGTTATATTAACCGCGCCATCGCATGAAGTGGGGCGCGGACTTTGATTCCCTGTTAGAGGAAATAGCTATGACTACTGGTACTGTAAAATGGTTTAACGCGGCTAAGGGTTTTGGGTTTATCGAGCCGGAAGACGGCTCAAAAGACGCATTTGTCCACATTTCCGCCGTTGAGCGCGCCGGCCTGAGTTCTCTTAACGAAGGGCAGAAGGTCTCCTATGAACTTCAGCCCGGACAGCAAGGCAAATCATCCGCCGAGAACCTTTCCGTCATTGATTGACCATACAAAGGACCGCCTCCAACATCTGTTGGAGGCGGTTGCCGCGCTGCATCCTTGACCTATGCGGCATTGGCTGGCTCGCAGTCCGACGGAATTGCGGCGCCTGATTGGCTGTCTTTGCGGCGGCGACCGCGATAACTACACATATTTAGACAAACAGCGCGAAGCGCCAAAGGCGTGCCGGCCAGGCCTATCAGGCCGCGCGTTGTCCCGCTTAATCCGGCAGGATATTGACCGCATGTTACCCATCCTGCTCAGGCACCAGGTGGAGCTCATCTGCCCGCCGATGCGCGTAAGCGCGGGGTATATGGCAGATATGGCCCGTGACGGCTGGTTTCAGGTGTTTCCGAGCGCGTTACCACGCAGTTGATGGCGGATGTTACTTATTAATGCATTCTGCAGCATTCTTTGATATAGGCCTCCGATGCATCTCAGAAATTGGCAGCAAAGTATCATCGACGATTTCCCGTCGATCATCGCTCAACACCGCCGGTTTATCCTGAAAGCGCCAACCGGCGCCGGTAAGACCGTGCTGGCGAGCGAGATCATCGAACGCTTCTACAAGGGTAAGAAGGTTGTCGTGCTGTGCCACCGCCTGGTGCTGTTGGAACAGCTTGAAACGGCGCTTGGCAAGAAACACAACGTCCGCAAGCTGGCCGTTTCCGACACGGGACCGGCGTTCGAGGATTATGACATCCTGCTGTCGACGAGCATGCGGGCAAAGGAGGTGTTGGCGGATGCTTTGCCCAAGGCCGATCTCGTCATCGTGGACGAGGCACACCGTGTATCGCCAAATGGCAAAGGCTATAAACGGATCATCGACGATTTTAACGAGCACGGCAAAGCGGGCGCACAGTTCATAGGGCTGACGGCCTCTCCCGAGCGCCGTACCGGTGACCAGCGCGACCAACTCAGTCTTGCGTTCGACGCTATTTTCGATTGCGCGAATATTGAGGACTTGATCAAAGAAGGCGTTTTGGTGCAGCCGATCTACCGGCCGCATTTTGTGCACGACTTGAATCTGGACGGTATAGATATCAGCTCGGGCGATTTTCCGGTCGCGAAACTGGCGCCTGCGATCATCAAATCGTCCATGATCGATTATGCGATCTGGAGCTACAAAGAAGAGCGTTTGAAGCTTTCAACAAGACCAGTGTCGGCCTGGTTCTGTCCGGACATCAGCGTCGCCGAGGCGACGCTGCGCAGCATCCGGCAATTCGGCATCGAAGCCGCCATGGTCACAGCCGCGACGCCGATCAGGGAACGGATGAAGCTGCTGGCGCGTCACGAGAGTGGCGAGATCGAGGCAATGGTGTCGGTGGGGGTGCTTGCGGAAGGCTGGGATAACCCTCACTGTAACATCATCGTCCACCTTCGCCCGACTTTGTCGAAGGTTTTGTGGGGCCAGTCGGTGGGCCGTGGGTTGCGGTCGGCGCCGGGCAAGGAGACATGCATCGTCATCGATGTTAGTTCCAACTGGAGCACCTTCGGTCCTGTGGAAAAACTGGAATGGAGTCTTTGGACCCATCCACGCTCCTATATGCAGTTCATGAACCGCTTCAATTGGATCGGCCAGCAGCAGGATGGCGAGGACATCAGCGATATCTACTTGCTGTGTAAAAGTGAATTGCCGAATAGAACGCGCTGTTCGCACGTGTATAAGAAAAGCGCTCATGATGACGGCACCTGTCCCGTATGCGGCACCTATGCCGCCGTCGACATCTACAAGGAACAGAAGCTCGACAGTTCGCTGAACGAAAACGGCTTGCACCGGTTATTCTTTGAGCGGGTGCCGAAGATTTATGATGAGATGGATTTATCCGTTTGGAACAGACTTGGCGGCACGGCGTGGAAATCGGCAAATGGCAAGGAGCAGATATTTCTCGCCTTTTGCAAGGCTTTCGTGGATGTTTCGGGCGAGCCGACAAAAACCGAGTCCGACTACTGGGATACCGCCCTGGCGGCAGAGGCGCGTATCCGCGCCTATCTGGTGGAGGGAAACATCCAAATTGTAAAACATGGCGAATTTGACCTCTCGCTCATCGCGGATGGCATGCTCGCCGGCAAAAAAGTTCGCACACTACAGGCCCACTACGGTATTTCACTCTGCGGCGCCGTGTTTCAAACCCACAGCCATGCTGAAACCGAACGGAAGTACCAGAAGGCCATAAAAATCGCAGAAAGGCTCGCGATACTGGGCTGCTCTGCACGGGATAACCTACCCTACTTCAACGCGGCAGGCCATTTGGCCGCGTGAAAGGCCAGCCTCGAAGATCGGCCCAAGAGGCCTGATCGTGCCTCTTTCGACGTGAACCGAATCCTGCCGTTTGATTGTGCGTCCCATTAGGATACACTGGTCCACCAATATACGCGAATATTATCGCGGGCCGCGTGGCCTAGACTGGAAACGCCCTAGACCTGAAGAAAGCGAACGATGCAGATTGATCTCAAGACGCCGGAAACTGACACTGACACTGACACCAAACGCGATGACCAGAGCAAGACAAGACAATGCCTGGTATGCAAGGACTCGTTCCCTAGCGAGTGGGCCGGGGAGCGCATCTGTCGCAAATGCAAATCCAGTTCTACCTGGCGTACGGGCTGAAGCCTGGCGCAATTGCCAATTCAGTGGGGTCACACTACACGACTCTGTAGAATTTGAGGGTTTCTTTTCGTTTAGGCCAGGCTCTCTGCCAAGCCTGGATGGCTTTGTCGGGCTGGTGCAGGATCCAGTTTCTGAGCTGATCGAAGCCGCATCGGAACCATGACTTTAGGCGGTAGCCATGCTTACCCTTCCGGATGGTTTCGGTGCCCTTCAGCAAGGTTGCGCTGGCGTAGGCCCAGGTCATGGCCAAGGTGATGACGACGAGCAGCGTGTTGAGCTTTGCCGGATTGGTAAGCCGGGTGTCTTCCATGTTCAGGCCCCTGGTTTTGCTGTCGCCGAACAGGCATTCGATATGCCAGCGTTTGCGGTACAGCTTCAGCGCCCTGGCGGGCTTGATGTTGGTGGCGACGATCAGGAGCTGGCCATCGGCCAGACGCTTGGCGGCGAAGCGGATGGGGGGAAGATTGCTCGCCGCCATGGTGCGGAATTGGCCGCTGCGCACCGTCAGTTCTTTCCCGCCGTAGGATTTCCGCAGCAGGGATTTAAGCTGGTAAGTGCGTCCATCATCGAGCACGACGTAGCTGTTCTCCTTCACCCGGATAGAGAACAAGATATTGTTTTGCAACAGGTATTCGATCCAGGTCTGGCCAATGAACTCACGGTCGCAGAGCAACGTCCGGATCGAGGCGGCGCCAAAAAGCGCGCAGTAGCGGCGCAGCAGTTCGATCCGTTCCGCCGCATTCGAGGTGCCTGGCTTGTCCAGGATGATCCACATCAACGGCAGCCGCGCGCGCCGCGTGATCACCGCCAACATGAGAATGTTCACGTCGCGCCGGCCAATCTTCCAATTGGTCCGGTCCAGAGCCAACAGCCACGGTGGCTGCAGCTTCAAAAGCTTGATCACCGCCGCGGCCAGCCAATCACCGTCCAGCCGCACATACTGGAAGAACCGTTGCAGGCGGCGGTAATTCGAGGCCACCCGTGCCCGCCCCGAAAACTGGCTGGCAATGTGGCTCAGGTTCACCGTGCGGGCGTTGATCATGCCAATGATCAGCCAGGAAAAGGTCTGTAAACGCCGCTGTCAATGACACATACAGATGTCCGGTTTTTGTAGCACATTAAATGTCCGCTTTTATTTGCTA
>JAQBYC010000171.1 GCA_027623205.1 Pseudomonadota bacterium
GACTGGGGGGTGGTCGGGAGGGGGAGCGGGTGGGTAAGTCAACCTCGAAAATGGTCCAGCGTTTCGCGATCTAACCGAAAGCAGGCCGTTTGACCAACCTCAAAAATGCCTTAGTCGCGGCGGATCGGCGGCGGTGCAAAGGCGGTCACCGGGGGCGGGGTTCCTTGAAAGACCTCGATTTCAACCAGGCAGGATTGGGCGCTGGGACCTTGGGCCAGGCGCGAGGTGCCGCTATCGCGGGTCAGCATGTTGGCATTGCCATGCTTGTCCAGACTGCCGATCTGCCCCGGTACGTCCGGATCGTACCAGGCGCCGGTGGGTAATTGCACGGTGCGGGGACGGACCGCATCGCTGACGCAGGCGCCGGCCAGACATTGTCCACGGTCGTTGAACAGGCGCACCACATCGCCATCCTTGATATGCCGGGCAGCCGCATCGTCGGGATGGATGGTCACCGCCTCGCGTCCCGCGATCTTTGCTTCGCGCGAGAGAACACCGTTATCCAGCTGACTGTGCAAGCGAGTGACAGGCTGGTTTGATATCAGGTGCAGGGGGTAGGTCTTGGCCAACCCGGCGCCCAGCCATTCCCTTGGTTCCAGCCAGACCGGATGGCCCGGACAGTCGTCATAGTCAAAGGCGGCGATGCTATCCGACCAGATCTCCAACTTGCCGCTTGGGGTATCCAGCGGCTGGGCATCAGGCGCGGCGCGGAAACCGGCCAGAAAGATATTGGGCGCGTCCAGCGGCGACAATTCGACCTTGCCGGCCTCCCAGAACTGGTCGAAATCAGGCATCTCGTGGCCGCCCTTGGCGGCCCGCTGGCGCGACAGGTCGTATATATGGCGCAGCCAGTCCATCTCGTCCCGGCCCTCGGTGAAGGCCGCGTCCAGGCCCATTTTTTCGGCCAGGCCGCAAAAAATTTCATGATCATGACGCGATTGGCCCACCGTTGCCATGGCTTGGCGGTTCGCGATCAGGGTGCTGCCGTCCCGGAACGATCCGGCGATGTCGTTGCGTTCAAGTACGGTGGTTGCCGGCAGCACGATATCGGCATGGCGGGCCATGGCATTCCACCAGGGTTCGTGTACCACCACAGTATCCGGGCGCTGCCAGGCCGTCAGCAGGCGGTTGATGTCCTGATGATGGTGGAATGGGTTACCGCCCGCCCAATAGACCATGCGGATATCCGGATAGGTCAGCCGCCGGCCGTTGTAGTCAATGCGGCCGCCGGGATTCAAGAGTAAATCCGATATGCGGGCCACGGGGATAAAATCCCCAACCTCATTGCGGCCTCTGTTCAGGCTGGCCCAGGGGGCCGGAATGGTGTGCCGCCCCATGGAGGCGACGGCGCCGTAACCAAGGGCGAAGCCGCCGCCGGGCAGGCCAATTTGGCCCAAAATCGCCGCCAAGGTAACGACCATCCAATAGGGCTGTTCGCCATGGTCGGCCCGCTGCAGGGACCAGGCGATATTGATCAACGTCCGCTTCGCCGCCATGCGCCGGGCCAGCGCCCTGATCTGCGCCGCCGGCAGATCGACGATCCCGGCAGCCCAATCGGCATCCTTGGCCTGACCATCCGCCTGGCCCATCAGGTAGGGCCGGAAACGGTCGAACCCTATACAGTATTTGGCCAGGAAATCCGGATCATGCAGATCTTCGCTGATCAAAGTATGGGCCAGACCCAGCATCAACGCGACGTCCGTGCCGGGCCGGGGTTGCAGCCATTCAGGCTCCAGGAAATCTGCGGCGTCACCGCGGACCGGGCTGATATTGACGAACTCAACGCCGGCCGCACGGCAGGCGCGCAAGCCCTCGGCCGCACTATGCCTGGCCACGCCACCCGAATCCACCTGGGCATTCTTCAACGGAACGCCGCCGAACATCACCATCAGCTCAGTATGTCCAGCGATTACTGGCCAGCTGTGATGGGCATTTTGCAAAGGCACCAACTTGCCCACGACATAGGGCAAAATGACCTCGGCCGCGGCCAGGCTGTAGGTATTGACCGAGCGGGTAAAACCCCCCGTCAGGTTCAGAAAGCGCCCCAATTGGGCCTGGCAATTATGAAAACGCCCGGCGCTGGCCCAACCGTAAGAGCCGGCGTAAATGGCCTGACTGCCATGGGTCAGGCGCACCCGGTCGATCTCGCCGGCGACCAGTTCGAAGGCTTTGTCCCACGATACCGCCACGAACGGCTCGCCGCCCCGCACACCACGGCCCTCGCCGCCGCACGGGCCTGGACCATTGTCCAGCCAGCCGGCCCGCACCATCGGCTGTTCAATACGCAGGTCATCGTCAACCGCGCCGGCGAGGGACCTGCCGATGGGTGAGGGATCGGGGTCGTCCGCCACGGCCCGCAGGGTCAGGCGACCCTGGTCATCCCGTTCCGGATGATATGTGCCCCAATTGGTGGCCGTGTAGTGGTTGGATGACCCCGATTTCGCTAAACCTGACGGTTCGTTCATGCCATTCCCCAAGCCCAATCCCTTAAAAGCGCCAATTCCGCTACATGCGCAACATCTTGCCCGGATTCATGATGTTGTCCGGATCCAGGGCCCGTTTCACGGCGCGCATGACATCAACGGCCTCGCCCAACTCGGCCTCGAGATAGTCAATCTTGCCCGACCCAATGCCGTGTTCTCCGGTACAGGTGCCCTCCATGTCCTGGGCTCGCTGTACCAGACGATCATGGAATTCATGGGCCAGGCGGTTCTCCTCCGGGTCATCATAGTTGGCGATGATTGACATATGAAAATTGCCGTCACCGGCGTGCCCGACGAAACCCGAGTTCAAGCCACTCCGCAGCAGGTCTTCCTTGGTGGCCATGATACAGTCGGCCAGACGGGAGACCGGTACGCAGACATCGGTCGCCATCACATGTTGTTCCGGCTTCTTGGCGGCCAGAATGGCGTAATGGCCGTTATGCCGTGCTTCCCACAACTTGTTGCGGTCTTCCAGCTTCGAAGCCCATTTGAAATCGCCGGCGCCGAAATCAGCCGCAATCGCCTGGGTCATTGCCGCCTGTTCCGCGACCGCGGCCTCGCTACCATGGAACTCCATGAACAATGTGTCGCCGATGGCGTAATCATCCAGCTTGCCGTATTCGCAGATCATCTTCATGGCCCAATCGTCCAGCAGCTCGCACCGGGCAATGGGGATGCCGCATTGCACAATCGAGATCACCGTGTTGACGGCCGCTTCCAGCGAGGGAAACGAACAGACCGCCGCCCGGGTGGCCTCGGGGATGCCGAAGAGACGCAAGGTTACCTCGGTAATAACGCCAAGGGTGCCTTCGGAGCCGACGAACAACCGTGTCAGGTCATATCCCGCGGCGGATTTACGCGCCCGGCGGGCAGTCCGGATGATCCGGCCATCGGCCAGGACCACGGTCAAGGCCAAAACGTTCTCGCGCATGGCGCCATAGCGCACCGTCGTGGTACCGCTGGCCCGGGTCGCGGACATGCCGCCGAGGGAGGCGTCGGCACCGGGATCTACGGGGAAAAACAGACCCGTGTCGCGCAGATACTCGTTCAGTGTGTTACGGGTAACGCCCGCTTGCACCGTGCAATCCAGGTCTTCCGGGCTGACGCGAATAATCTGATCCATGCCGCTGAGATCCAGGGTGACGCCGCCCTGCAGGGCCAAGGTATGGCCTTCCAGCGCGGTGCCGGTGCCATAGGGGATCACCGGCGTGCCATAAGCGGCGCAGGCCTTGACGATAGCGGAAACCTCTTCCGTGCTGTTGGCGTAGGCCACCGCGTCGGGTGGGGCAGACGGATGATAGGCCTCTCCCTTGCCGTGATGTTCACGCACCGACATGGCGGTACTGAAACGATCACCAAGCAGCGCCGTCAAATCCTCTTGCAGGGCTTGTGAAAGCCCGCGTTTGCTTTTCGCTTCGTTGTTGTGGTCAATGGCAAGGCCCATGCTGGATTCCCTATTCCGTTAGAGAGCTTCAAGATTGATTGAAGCCATGGATTGGGTTCATTCAATGCTGGTAATCCGCTCATCACCGATCGCGTCTGACCCGGCAAAATGACATAACCGCCCGCCTGATACCAGCGCCCAGCGGCGAAATTTGTGTTACAAGGCAGGCAGGGAAACCCGTTGCAAAGAATGCGAGTGAACGTGAGCGAAGCCGAAAAGCCAACTATTTCCGCCTCTACCGTCCTGTTAATCCGCGATGGGGCAGATGGCCTGGAAGTGTTCATGGTGGTGCGCCACCAGGAAATTGACTCGTTTTCCGGCGCCCTGGTCTTTCCCGGCGGCAAGGTTGATCCGGAAGATGTCGCAGCCGGGCAATATAGCCGCGGCGCCGAGGGCATGGACGAGGGGGCATTGGCCCACCGGGTCGCCGCGGTGCGCGAGGCGTTTGAAGAATGCGGCGTTTTGCTTGCCACCGAAAAGGACAGCGATGTCTTGATTGGTGCCGATCGACTGGCCGGTATCGAGGCCCGTTGGCGGGCGGACCTGGCGGCCGGCAGAATAACAATGGCCGATGTTTGCCGTACCGAAGGCCTGATCCTGGCGCTGAACGAAATGGTGCATTATGCCCATTGGATCACCCCGCGCATTGTGCCGAAGGTATTCGATACCCAGTTCTTCATAGCCCGGGCGCCGGTGGATCACGTGGCCTTGCATGATGGGCTGGAATCCACCGACTCCGAATGGTTACGGCCCGTGGCAGCCGTGGCGGACGCTGAATTGGGCAAACGCACGGTGGTTTTTCCAACCCGGATGAACCTTCTGAAACTGTCGCAATACAAGGATGTCGATGAAGCCATGGCGGCAAGCCGCGCCAGCACCGTCGTTACCGTTCAGCCTGAGTTCGTCGCTCACCCCAGGGGCCGGACCCTGAAAATTCCTCTCGAAGCCGGCTATCCCGGTACGCAGTTTCTGGTCGAGGAGGAAGGCGCCAAAGTGACCAACCTTTCGTAGCGGCGGCAGCATTTTAAGTCTCGCCGGTTGGGAACAGTTCCGGCGTGCCGAAGGGCAGTGATTCCAGATAGATCGAAGTGGAGGGGAAGGCGAAGCTGCCGCCTGCCTCTGCCACAATGCGTTTGATGGCGAATGCCAGATCTTCCTTGACCCGCATCCACTCCGTCCAAATGGTGGTGGTGGTAAAGCAGTACAGCATGATGTCGATGGAGGAACTGTTAAAACTGTCCACATGGATCAGCGTTGTCACTTTGGCCGGGTCCACCTCAAAATCATCGTTGTCGAGGATATGCCCCTTGATACCGTTGACGATCTGACGCAACTGGCCCTCGCTGGTACCATATTCGACGCCGATCTTCCAATAGATGCGCCGGTTCGTCATGCGGGAGAAATTGATCACCGCATCGCCCGCCAGCTTGCCGTTGGGAATGGTGGTCAGGGCCTTGTCAAAACGACGGATCTTGGTGGTGCGAAACCCTATCTCCTCGACCGTACCTTCGACACCCGCACCCTTGATCCAGTCACCCCTTGCGAACATATCATCCAAAAATATGGTAACTCCGGCGAACAAATTGGCTATCAGGCCCTGTGCGCCCAATGCTACCGCCATGCCGACCAGGCCCAGGCCACCCAGAACCGCGCCCACATTGAAATGCCATTCTTCCAGGATCGCCACAATGCCGACGCAAGCGATGACAAAGCGCGCCAACTTGGCAACGAACTCCTTCAGGCTGTCACCCAGAGTAGAATGGCCTAAGGCGCCGAAGGCCTTGTCGATCAGAAAGGCCAACGGGCCGACACAGCGATACAGGGTCCAGAAAATGGCAAAGGCGATGAGCGAGCGGACCAGGCGGGTCAACAGCGCCGCCACCGCATCGGGAAACGACACCACCTGGGTCGCGGCGTATAACCCGATGATGACAAAAACAAACTGCAAGGGTTGTTCCAGAGCGGCAATCAACTCGTCGTCAAAGCTCGTGCGGGTGCGCTGCGTAATGCTGCGCAACGCCGCCAGTACGACGCGGGTGAAGACCCGGCGCAACAGCAAAAACAGAATAAATGTTGCCAGCGCCAACAGCACCTGACCGACCCCGACGCCAAACACCGCCGTATGCCAAACGGTCAAAACCTCCGCCCAAAAACCTGTCATGCTCGCCATCAGACTGCAGCTTTACCCTCTATATCTGGGCCTTGACTTCGCCGGCGGCTCGCGGCTGCCCCGCCGTAGCTATCATGGGCAGCAGCAGTGAAGCCAGGGTAATGACCAAGGCCAAGATCGCCAGAAGCATGAACAGGGAGATGAAATCGCCGCTCATCCCCCGCAATATCGCGACGACGGGGGCAGCCAGGGCCGCGACGGACAGGGTGATCAAGTATTTGATCGAGAAGATGCGCGCCCGCCATTGATCGTCCGTATAACGCGCGATCAAGGTGTCATTCAAAGGGATTTGGCCGAATACAAACAACATGGTGCCGATGGCCACGGCCAACATGGGCAGGCCGGTTATCCCGAGGGCCAACAAGCCCAGAAACATGGCCTGCCCCGCGGCAATGATGAATAACAGCGGCTTGGCTTCCCTGCTGTCGACCAAACGGCCGCTGACCAACTGGGCGAGGGAAGCAACGGCAAAAACCAGCGCGGCGTAGCCGCCAACGGCGGCGGTATTTCCAGCCAGAGTTCCCAGGCCATCTTCCAAGGCCTTGGGCATGATCAAGGTGGTGGAGCCGAACACCAGGCCGCCGCAGGCCGTGGCAATCAGGACCACGATGAAAACCCGGATCTGGGCGGCGCGGTATTCGGCCTGGCTGCCCGCCCGTGTTACTTTTTTGGCGATGGTCATAACGCCGACCCGGCGCAGATAGAAACCATAGGCGATGCCGATCGCAATACAGAGGGCGCCGGGAATCATGAAGGCGGCGCGCCACTGGATGCTGTCGGTCAGAATGCCCGCGGTCAGGGCCGCCGCCGCCACGCCCATGTTGCCCCAAACGCCGTTGACGCCCAAAATACGGCCCATGCGTTTCTGGCCCGAGACCACCAGGGCGATACCCACCGGATGATAGATAGAGGCGAACAGGCCTATGGCGCCGAGTCCGATCGCGATCTGCCAGGTATTCTGGGCAAAACCGGTGAAAAAGCAGGCGCTGCCGATACCGAGAAAAAACACCAGCATCATGCCTTCCCGGTGCCATCTGTCGCCCAACCAGCCAGCCGGTACGGCGCCGCCCGCGAATGTCACGAACCCGACCGTGGAGACCCAGATCAATTCTTCGTAGCTCAATTGCCAATCGTGTTCCAAAGCCAGAATCACTGTCGGGAACAGCAACATGCAAAGATGATCAACTGTATGGCCCACGTTCAAAAACAGCAATCGCACACCGCTGGCTCTGTCAGTAGCGAATGATATGTCCGGATTTTGTAGCAGACGATATGTCCGGTCTTTGGAAGCGTTCCAAGGGCTTGG
>JAQBYC010000172.1 GCA_027623205.1 Pseudomonadota bacterium
TGCCCCCGCGATTCAATATCTAGTGGGTGTGGGTGAAAGGCGGATAGGCAAGGTTTGATCAACTGGGAAAATTCCTCTCCATTGAACATCGGCTTGATATCGACCGGCGTCATTTTGTTAAGTTCCGCCATGGTATAGCCAAGATTTTCGCGTGCGCCCCGGTTTACTTGTATGAATTGCAGCGTTTCGCTGTCGAACACATAAATCTCGTTGCTGGAGTCCTCGATAATACGGCCAAGACGCGCATTGAGTTCCTCGGAGTGTCTGCGGCTGGTGATATCGCGCACTATGCCTTCGACACCTATGAAATTGCCCTTGCCATCGCGCAAACTGCGGGAATTGGTCTCCACCATAATGAGACCCCCGTCCTTGCGCCGAAGCGGCGCCACGTAACCCTGGACCTGCCCGCCGCCCGCCTCCAGCTGCCGCAGAAACTCGTCGCGGTCAGCGGGCCGGATATATAATTCGCCAAGGGGTCGGCCGATCAGTTCCTCCATTGAATAGCCGAGCAAGCTGGTGGCGGAAGGCGAGGTGATGATGATCCGCCCATCGGCGTCGGTCCGATAGAATATGTCCGATATGTTGTCCAGGATACTGCCATAGATCGCTTCGCTGTCACGCAGTGCGGCTTCCGCCTTTCGCGTTGCAGCAAAGATTGGCCGGATCAGCGTGACACCGACAAGCAGCAACGCCGAGATCGACAGGGCAACGAGTTCGGCGGACAAATTTGGCGGCTGCGGAAGGTCCCCAATAACAGCGTAATAAAGAGTTATCGATCGGCGCACGCCCATGAGCAGAAGTGCACCAGCAATAAGCAGCCATGCGAGATGCCAACCTGTCGTCCGCACGAGCCGCAGCGCCATGACGGCGGCAGCTACTTGCAGCAATACAGAAACACCCAGAACGGTCAGCGGAACCAATTCACGCCCCCCCTTCTATCAGGATTTCGCCACCATCAATAAGTTAAACAGGCCAATTTTTGAATAAGCAAGGCGCGAATTTCTCAATAGCCCTAAATCATTAACAGGAAAATGTTTCATTAACCTTAACTGCATTGATCGTAGCATGCGGGTTTGGCGGCATGGAGGTAAATCTTGATCAAGATAGGGGAGTATTGCGTCCCCTGAATTCGAAAGCCGCTATTTTATAGACTTGCCCGCCACCCGATTATGTCTCGCGTCCGCGTTGTTTTCTGGGCAACGCCAGCCAACGTCAGTTCCAACCTTTCGGGGCTTTCGCGCCGCGGCGATGAAAAGCGGACGCCGCTATCCGAGAGCCAGGCGTTCGCAGCCGCTTCGATCTCGCCCCGTTCAATGGCAGCAACGGTTTCCGCGTGAACGGCGCGGTGGCCAATGACCGGTTCGGCATTTCGGCAACCACGACAACCGTATTCGAGGCCATGGGCGATGGCTTGCGTCAGGCAATGGAAACGCACCAGCATTCGCCCCTGCCCCTGATCGCCAAATGCCTGGCCGCCGCGCTGTGTCGTCAGGAACGTTTCAATGCCACCATTGACGAGACCTATGGCGCGCTGCTCCCCCGTGACAGTGTTGATTTGGATATCGCGGTGGCGCCGAGGCGACCCATTTCATCAATGACCTGGTGTCATTACTCGAGCAACCCGATACCGCCCTGGTTTGACGCGCGAGCCATGCCAACGGAACAGGACGGTGGCCTCTCGAATAGCCGCGCAAGAGCACTTTTGATCCAAGTGTGCTCTGAATCTTCAGAAGAGGTCGATTGAACCAATTTCTTGCGTCGGATCCACGACTCCAATTCATTGAAATTTGCCCTAACCCGAACTTTCCCTGAATTTCAGCTAAGTGATTGATTTGACTCGGGTCAGGAGCCGGATTTGTGACTACGCCTGAACTTTGACGGCGAGCAGGTCGAGCGCCTTTGTCTGGATCTCGGTCGGCTTGGCCAGCATTATCATTGTTTGCTCGTTGCCGTAGCTGACCGTGTTTCTGGTCATGGTGGCGAGATCTGCAAGCAGTGTGCGGAAGCTGTGAACGGGCAGCCCGTCATCGGTGATTTTGGATTTGCTCTTGCGCCGCGCTGCAAGCGAGGTTTGGGCTTTGGCCACTGGCGAGCGGCGCCTCGCCGCACCAGCCGCGTGGTCGTGGTCTTGGAACAGCATCGGGGCCAGTCGCTGTCGGAGGTGCCATTCCAGATAATATGCCAGCATGCACAGGAAAACGTGAGCCCGAACCCGCTGGCTGGTCCAGTGGAAGATCGGGCGAACCTGGAGATCCAAGGCCTTCAAGCTGCGGAAGGCGCGCTCGACCCGGGCCAGGCTCTTGTATGTGCTAACGGTCCGCTCGGCGGTCAGCCGGTTCTCCGACAGGCTGGTGCGCAGCACATAGAAGCCGTCCAGACGGGCCTCCGCGTCGATCGCCTCCTGGTCGCGCTCGAAGCCGAGCTGGTCGTCGGTGATGGTGATGCGAAAATGCTTTGCCACCTTGTGCCGGCCCACCACCGCGCCGACCGCCTGGCCGATCTCCGCGGCGCCGCGCAGCGGCGCACGCTTGCCTCGCACCCGGCGCTGGATCCGTTCCAGCCCACGCTGCGTGGCATCAAGCAACTCAGTCCGCTTGCGTCCCCGCTCTGCCGCCAGGGCCGGGTTGCGGCAGGCGATCAGGCGTTCACCGGGATACGCCGGGCTCTCAATCTCGGCCAGATCGCGCTGGTCGAACAGCGACAGCTGCAACGGACCGTCGTCCTCGGCCAATTGGCGGATCGCCGGTGCCCGCAAAGCCGTAATCCAATCCAGCCCACCCGGCCGCAACTCCTGTTCAATGCGCGCGCTGGTGATCATGCCGCGGTCGCCGACCAAGACAACGTGGCGCAGACCAAAGCGTTGCTTGAGCTTGTCAATCTGCGCACTTAAGGTCGAGGGATCACCGCTGTTACCCTCAAACACCTCAACCGCAATGGGACAGCCCTCGGCGCTGCACAACAGGCCAAAAACGATCTGCGGCCGATCACGCCGGTGATCCCGACTGTAGCCGTAATGCGCCAGTTCGCAGCAGCTGCCCTCCAGGTAAGAGGAGGTAACGTCATAGAGCACCAGGGTGCCAGTGCTCAGATGGCGGCGGGCCAGGCGGGCCTCGATGTGCGCCTGGGACTTGCCAAGCCAGTCAAGGGCTGCGTACAGCTCCTTGACAGTCACCGGGCCAAGACCCAGAACCGCGCCCAACGAATGCTGCGCGGTTGCCGGGTCCAGGGCCCGGGCCGTAGCCAGCTTCGCCGCCGGTGCAAGCAACCGCGCCACGATCATGGCAAGGGCGAGCTGCCGCCGCCGCGCCGGGCCGCGCGGCGGTAGCAGCCGGTCCAACTCAATCTGACGCGCCGTGCCCAACGCCGCCAGCACATGGCCGTGGGGCAGGGCGCGTTCAATCGCGACGCCTTCACCCGAGGGCACCAGGGGATCGCCGCGCAAGGCAGCCCGCAGCAGCTCAATCCGCTCCACCGGCCAGCTTGTCAAATTCTTCAAGGTGCGGTTCTTGACCTTACCGCCTTCGCGGTAGGACTCCCGAAGCAGGATAGCGGGTCGGGATGAGCGGTTCTTCACCGTGGTGACGTACATGCGTATCTTGAATCACTGACGCTCAGTGGTGTCAACAGAAAAATGCCATAAGCTATGACTACAATATTGCCTGATAGTGAAGCAAATCAGACAATTAGACAAGAAAATGGGCTAAGTTCGGCCTAACTGGCAAAGTCGCGCAGGTAATCCTACACAATTGACCTATCTCAAGGCCGCGCATGCGGATTTGCCGTTATCTTGACGACAAGGCGTGGTTTCCCCGCCACGGGGCGGTTGCCGCGCCATTGCGCAAAGGGAACGGTTGATATGCAAAATAACCAGCCCAAAAATGACCACAGGCCTGCGCGTGCCGCCCTCCGACAGCGCGTCGAGACGATCTATTGCGCCCGCCATGGCCGGCGGGTGGCGGTGACCTTCGATACCTCCCCCGGCTTGCTCCCGATGCGGACGGACGTCGCCGCCTGCCCGCTCCGGGCCCAGGGCGCCTGCGATCTGGCCTGTCTGTCGCCGGTTGGCGGCAAGGCATTCAGCTAGAGCGTGTCGCGGCAATCCCGAGGTCGGAGGGGCCGCCGGCGGGCGAATGGTTGATCAAGCCGGGTGACCTGAAACCCTTCGCGGCGGTCCGCCATGTTCATTACGAGGCACAGGTGGCGCCTGAACGCCGGATTGGTCAGCGGAGCAACATCGACGGCAGCCATAGGCTGATTTCCGGAAAAGTGATCAGGACCCCCAGGGTCAGGACGTCCATGGCCAGGAACCACATGATGCCCTTGAAAATCGTCTCCAGCGGCACTGCGTCGCCGACCACGCCCTTTAGTATGTAAACGTTCAGGCCAACCGGCGGCGTGATCAGGCCGATCTCGAGGAACTTCACCATGATGACCCCGAACCAGACCAGATCGTAGCCCAGTTCCTGGATCACCGGCGTGACCACCGGCAAGGTCAGCAGCATCATGCCCAACGGGTCCATGAAGGTGCCGAGGATAATATAGATCACCGATAGGGAGAGCAGGATCATGATCGGCGGCACATCAAGGTGGCCGGCCCAAATGGTCAACTGGGCGGCAACGCCGGTCAAGGCAATGAAGCCAACGAACAGCTTGGCGCCCAGAACCAGGGCAAAAATATTGGCGGACTGCCGCGCCGTTTCCACCAATGCGTCACGGGATTTCTCCCAGTCCAGCCGTTTGGCCAGGAAGCCAAGAATATAGGCGCCCGCGGCGCCCGCGGCGGCGGCCTCGGTCGGGGTAACAATACCAGAATAAATCCCGCCCATGACAATCACGAACAAGGCGAGGATTGACCAGGTTCCCTTCAGGGCGATTATCTTCTGGCGCCAGTTGGAAGCCTCGCCCCGCGGCGCGATTTCCGGATTCCTTCTGGCCCGGATCCAGACCATGACCATGTAGATCAAGGCGGACAAAATGCCTGGGATCAGCCCCGCCATTAACAGTTGGCCGACGGACTCCTCGGTAAAGATGCCATACAGGATCATCAGGATGGAGGGTGGAATAAGCGACCCCAGGGTACCGGAGGCGGCAACGACACCCGTTGCCAGGCCTGGATCATATTTGTGCCGCAGCATTTCCGGCACAGCGAGTTTTCCCATCGCCGCCGCCGTCGCCAGGGAGGAACCGCTGACCGCGGCGAACATGGCGCATCCGGCCACGGAGGCCAATGCCAACCCACCGTGCAGCCGCGACATCCAGACCCGTGCGGTATCATAGATATCACGGGTAAAACCGGCGTGAAAAGCCACGTAGCCCATCAACAGAAACAAGGGCACGGCAACGATGGGGAAACTGGCAATGAAGGAAAAAGGTTCGATCGAAGCATAAGCGAAAGAGGCGTCGAAGCCCCGTTCGAAGTCAAATTCACTGCCCTTGGGCCACCCCACCGCAACAATCATGCCGATGAAGCCGACAATGGCCATGCCGAACGCGATCGGCACGCGAACCGCCACGAGGGCGAGCATCACACCGAGGCCGAGTATGCCTAATACGAAAGGATCCATATTGTACCTGAATGATTGTACCTGAATGCCTAGATTTCAGCATCAAGAACGCGGTCTTCCTCGGACCGCGTTGCCGTCGCCGTGCCTTTCATTATGCCGATAACCGATTGCACCGCATCAACCAGCAAACGCACCGTGAAAAGGGCAATACCGAAAAAAACAGCGAACTTGGCCGGCCATTCCACCAATTCCAATGGCCCATCGACATAGGAATTGAACGCCAAGGATTCCCTGAAGTCCGTGTACACGGCGGTACCAACGATGGTGAAGGCGATTATGCCGACGATCACTCCAAAGGTCTCAAACGCCACTTTTCTATGGTTCGGCATCCATTCCGTGAAAATCGTCACAAAAACATGCTCCCGGGCCGCCTGAACCGAAGCCAAGGGCAAAAAAACGATAAACACCATCAGGAACTCGCTGAATACCAAATCGTCGGGGATAGGCGCGGCGAACAAATATCGGCCGATCACGGAAACACAAACCAACAGTACCAACGTGACCAGCGCGGCAACAGAGATCGCGACCGAGATACGTTCAATCCAGACTAAGATTTTCACAATCAACCCGCGGGGTTCCGCCAGGCATGAAACGGAACCCCACCCTTCTAATTAGTAGATCACCAAACTAGTTCGTCGTGGCCCATGGATAGCCTTTTTCAGCGACTATCTTCTGGTATTTGGCATGGATTTTGTCGAACTTCGCAAGGAACGCCCCGGCATCTTTGCCTTGCTCGGTCATCTTGGCGATCCAGTCTGTCTTGAAGCTTGCCGCCGCCGCCACCCATTTTGCGCGCTCGCTGCTGCTCAACTGGTAGAATGTGACCGTCTTGCCGTCGATACCCGCCGACATGGCTTTCTTGGCGGCATCCGAATCGGCCATATACATTTTTGCATAGACATCCATGTATTCATCCGAGGTTTTGACCAGGATATCCTGCACCGTCTTCGGCATACTGTTGAACAGCTTCGTATTGATGCCGCCACCATAGCCCAGCAACTGGCCCATGTTGGCTTCCGTCAAATGGGCCGCCACTTCATAATGCTTATAGGATTTCACAAACGGCGTGTAATTCACCGTGCCGTCAATGGTGCCCCGGTCGAGTGCCGCATAAAGTTCACCAAAACCAATCTTGACCGGCACCGCGCCCAGAGTTTGGAACAGATGGGTCCAGCCGCCGGTCGCACGGATCTTTTTGCCCTGCAAATCGGCGACCGACGTCACCGGCGTTTTGGCCATCAACAATTGCACCGGACCGGTGGTATTGTTGAACAGAATGGTCACTTTCTGCTTGTCGGTTTCCTGCTTGAGCAATGCCGAACTCTGGCGCAATTCGTGCCAGGTACGCATGCCGATCCAGGCGTCCGTATGCAGAAACGGGGTGTTGGCATAGTTCCAAACCGGCAGTTCCGCCGGCGTGTACACGCCTAAAATTGTGCCTGTCTCGGACAGGCCGGAACCGACGGCCTTCATGGTCGCCTTGGCCTTGATCAGGGACTGGCTCCAGAAAAAGTTGATCTTGATATCACCACCCGAGCGTTTCTCCAGCTCGGACGCCCACCATTTCAATGCTTCCGCCCGCGGTCCCCTTGGCGGGCCGATATCGGAATAACGAAGTTCGTACACCTTGGCTTCCGCGCTCGGAACTGCCAAAGGCGCCGCGAAAAAAGCAGTACACGCAATAGCGCCACAAAGTACCTTGCCTATCCGGTTGTTACCCACACCTGCTAAATGTAGGGTGGGTCCATTCTCCGGAGTAGAGCCCGT
>JAQBYC010000033.1 GCA_027623205.1 Pseudomonadota bacterium
GTCACGGGCAAGGACATCCATGCCCAACGCTAGATCTAGTGGGCATGGGAGTCAACCGGATAGGCAAGCGTTGATGGTTATCGCCTCGTACTAATTGACGTGAATTTGCTGGACGCGAACGGTGTCGATATCGCCAGGCAATTCTCGGAATGGTCAAAAGACGTCAGGATCATCTGCGCAACGAGCGCGCATGATCGCGTACGCGACTACAGGGATGCGATCGATCGCACCCGATGCCCCAACGTGATGTTTGTGGACAAACCCATTCCGCTGCGAATGCTGTATTCATACTATGCATCCTTCTAAGCCGATGATTATTCAGCATTTGTTACTTTCGGTTTTTTCTCAAACGGTATGCTCTGAACAATTGCCGCTTCGGCGGTTTGAATGCCAATATGAACACAGGCGGATGGTTGTTGCTCCGGCTATGGCCAGTCCATTTAGATCCGGCTGCGGTTCCTCGTGGGGGCGTACGCCCAACCCATTGGAAACAGGTCTAGGACAGCATCCATGACCTTATTGGCGCGCGATAAGGGTATGGAAACCGGGGCACCGCTCCGTCGTGCGAATTCCGGACCGCAATTGGCCGCCGATCAAACAACTGTGCTTGTCGTCGACGACGATGTCGATACAAACAACGAACTGGTAGCCTACCTCACATCCAAGGGATTTAATTGCCGCGCGGCGGCTGATGGACTGGAGGCATTGGGATACCTGCAGGCACATCAAAACATCTCCACGGTTGTCGCAGATGTCCGAATGCCGGGTCTGGACGGTATCGAACTGGTGAAGCGGACACGCAGGGATCTTCCGGCTGGCAGGGATGTAAAATTCATTCTCGTGAGCGGCTTCGCCGACTCGGATATGCTCATCGAGGCAATCGACCTTGGCGTTGTGGATTTCCTGCAAAAGCCATTGTTATTGTCCAATATCGCGCGTGCCCTTGGCGACTCGCAAAATCCCGCAGCCGCCGGAGACGCTAAAGATCACGGATCGAGAGCCAACTCGCTAGACACGGACCGCCGAGGCCATATGACGGCTGGCGAGCCGCTGGCCCTAGCGGACAGCGACGGATCCGCATGGCTATCCGGGCTAATGGCGCCACTGATCGTTCGCGCGAAAGATGTCTTTCGGGCCAAGAAGCCAAAGATGGTGCAGCGCGACCGGAGCGCAGGTGAGCGATTCGAAGACAGATGGCGATTCGAAGAGGGAATGCGATTCAAGGATTTCTCCGAAGTAGCTTCCGACTGGTTATGGGAAACCGACGCCAAACACCGTTTCACCTTTGTCTCGAAGGGCGGCCAATCTATCCTTGGCAAGGCCAGGTGGGAGATCGGGGACTACAGCCGCGACGACGCCAATTGGCAACGGCATATCGAGGATTTGACGGCGAACCGCTCTTTCCGGGGCTTCGAATACGTGCGCACCGATCCCGTCGGCAATCGGCACCAACTTAGTGTTAGTGGACGGCCCATTCGCGATGGTAACGGCAGATTCCTCGGTTATCGCGGTTCGGCTGTTGACATTAGCAATCGCGTCGCCGCCGATGCGTCACTGCGCAAGAGTGAGCAACGATTGCGCGCAGCGCAACGGATGGCTCATGTCGGCAGTTGGGAGTACAATCACCATACTCGCGAGTCGTATTGGTCGGACGAGCTTTATCGTATCCATGGTTTGACGCCAGGTAGCGTCAAGCCCAGCTTTGCTCTCTTTCTGTCTTTTGTTCTCCCCAACGACCTAGGGATCGCAAGAACACTGAAGAGACCGGCGTTATCTAATGGCCGCGCTTGCGAGGTCGAGCTACGCATCGTCAGACCCGATGGCGCGATTCGGGTGCTATTCATTCGGAGCGAAACAGACTCCGACGATGCTGGCCGACAACAATTAATCCGGGGGACGGTTTTCGATATCACGGACCGTAAGGCTGGCAAGAGCAAGCTGCGGGAAAGCGAGCAGCGGCTTCGCAGTATTATGAACCGTGTCCCCGATGCCATCGCCACTATCCGCGATAACGGTATCATTGAGTCGGTGAATCCTTCGACCGAAGAACTATTTGGCTGGACGGCAGAAGAACTCGTCGGTCAAAACATTTCAACTTTGATGACCGAGCCGGATCGAAGCTCTCACGCCGGTTACCTTCAGCATTACGCAAGAACGGGCGAAAAACATGTCATTGGCAGGAAACCAATACAGGTTGTCGGTCGGCGCAAAGATGGTTCGGACATTCCTCTGGAACTCGTAGTCGGGGAAATCGACCAGGTGGACGGCCGGTTATTCGTCGGCGTCATGCGCGACATCAGTGATCGCCAGCGCCTGCAAAGTGAACTCATACAGGCATCGAAACTGTCTACCCTTGGCGAAATGGCCACTGGCGTTGCACACGAACTCAATCAACCGCTCAACGTCATTCGCATGGCCGCGGAAAGCACTATTGAGTTGATCGAGGAAGGTGAGTGCGACACCGATTATATATTGTCCAAACTCAATCGCATCAGTCAACAGACGGTGCGTGCGGCTGACATCATCGACCATATGCGCGTGTTCGGCCGTAAGGCGGAGGCCGGGCCGATTGCATTCGACCTGGTCGAATGCGTCAGCCAAGCCCTTGCCTTCATGTCTGAACAGCTGCGTATTCAGGGCATCTCTGTCGAGACCGATTTTCCACAGGATGCACCCATAATGGTCGTCGGTCATCGGGTCCAATTGGAACAGGTTGTCCACAATCTTGTCGGCAACGCGAGAGATGCCATCGAACAGAACGGCGGCGATCAACCACGCGTCATCAAAATTTGCCTCACCCACACTGGCAATGACGTTGTCGACTTGAAAGTAGGGGATACAGGCGGTGGTATCCCCGAAGGCCTGATTGACCGCCTCTTCGAACCGTTCTTCACGACCAAGGAGGTCGGCAAAGGAACAGGCCTCGGGCTTTCCATAAGCTATGGCATCGTAGCCGAGATGGGCGGTAAACTTTCGGTGCGGAATGTAGAGGGCGGCGCCGAATTCACCGCCTCGCTGGCGACCGTAGCGGACGGGGACAATCTTGCGCAGGAGCCGGTCGCGCAATGACGATGCCGGCACAAACGACTGGCAGCATCTTGGTAGCCGACGACGAGCCGGATATAAGGGCGGAGATCGTCGAGTATCTTCAGCGATTTGGATACGCCGTTACTGCCGTCGCGAACGGTGAAGAGGCGCTGGCGGCCCTGGAGGTGTCTATCTACGATGTCATGATCATAGACGCAAAGATGCCGCGGCTTGACGGGCAGGCCGTCATCCAGCGGCTGAACGAGGATGAGAAGAGCTTGCCGACCATTGTCCTGACGGGCCATTTGGCGCCGGAGACAATTGAGCGGCTCAAGCGCCAGGGTGTCAGCGCAGTACTTGAGAAGCCCGCAAGTCTGCGGGAAATTCGAGAGCAAATCAAGAACCTGCTAGCCGCCGTCTAACCTATTTTGGCGGACCTGGATGCAGTTCGTCGGTTCTTGGGCGACTACGAGAAAATGCGGGCGATGGGCAAAACTCACAACCAGGCCATCCCTGCCTTCGGCAGGCATCTCTGCCGCGTCATCTTCAAAACGATCACCTCCGATCAGCCCTATAGGATAAAGCGATGACCAATAAATGCTTTGAAATTTCCAGCGGGATGTTCAGGTATTTCTTTTTGCGTCGCCAAACCTAAAACACCCCCTTCTCGCGCATGGCGGCGATGTCGTTGTCATCATAGCCAACCTTGCGCAGGTTGGCTTCCGTGTGCTGGCCTAGTTCGGGCAGGTCGAACACCACCTGGCCCGGCTCATGGCGGAATTTCATGGGGATGCCGATGTGCTCCCAGCCGCGCTCGTCCTCGATGATCATTTGCCGGTGCCGCAGTTGCGGGTCGTCGGCGCCTTGCCGGAGGTCGTTGACCGGGGCGAAGGCGGCGTCCACGTCGGCGAACCAGTCCACCCAATAGGCCTGGGTTTCCGAGAGGAACCTTTCCGTCAGAAATTCCTTGGCCGGCAACTGGTTGGGGCCGGGCGGCGGCGCGCACACCGCAATCAGATCGGGTCGGCCCATCTTGTTCAGGATGGCGGCGGCGAAATGCATCTCCGCCCCACCCAGGACAATATGCTTGCCGTCCCTGGTGGCGTAAATATTGTACATGGCGTTGCCGCCCCAGCTGCGTTCGTCCTTGGGGTTGGGCGCGCGTTTTTCGGCGAACACCGGCCCCAGGTTGTTGGGCATGGCGGCGATCAGGCTGTCCATCATGGCCAGGTCGATATAGTCGCCGCGCCCGGTATCGCGCCGGCGATACAACGCCATCAACACCGCCGACAGGCCCATCATGGAGGACAGCATGTCCGCGTTGGCGATGCCGGGAATGGCCGGCTGGCCGTCGGGGCCCAGGTTGACGCTGAGGATGCCCGCGTAGGCCTCCGTCGCCATGTCGTGGGCCGGTTTCTTGGCGTAGGGCCCGTCCTGGCCAAAGGCCGAGAGCGAGGCATAGACGATGCCTGGATGGCGCGTCGCCACCGCGTCATAACCCACCCCCAGGCGATCCACCACGCCGGGGCGGAAGGCCTCGATCATCACATCGCAGCTGGCCGCCAGACGCAGGGCAGCTTCCACGCCGTCCTCGGTCTTCAGGTTCAGCTGCACGCTCTGTTTGTTGCGGTGGGTATTGGCGAAAAACACCGTGGTGCCGTCCCGCTGGGCGCCGATCTCCCGGTTCGGCTCGCCGCCATTGATCGGCTCCAGCTTGATCACCTCGGCGCCATGGTCCGCCATCATCTGGGTGAGCAGGGGCCCCGGCAAAAACAAAGACAGATCGAGGACGCGGATACCTTCGAGTTTCATAAGAATAGCTTTCTGTGTCTTGGCTAGATGGCGTTGTCGGAACGTAAGTTTGCGATTTCGTCGGATGAATAGCCCAGTTCCGCCAGGATGTCTTCGCTGTCGGCGCCCAACTTGGGGCCGGGACGGGCCGGGATGGGCTCGCCCAGGCGGATCGGGTTGCTGAGCAGTTTCAGGCCCGGCCGGTCCGGGTGGGGCACCTCCTGGACGCCGCCGCGCTGGCGGAAATAGGGGTTGTCCAGGGCCCCGGCCAGGTCGTTCACGGGACCCGCCGGCACGGCGCCCGCGAAATGGGCCAGCCAATCGGCGGTGCTTCGCCTGATCAGCACCCGGTCCAGCATCAGGGTCAATTCGTCGCGGTTCTCGTGCCGGCCTTCGTAGCCCTGAAAGCGGGGATCGGACTTCCAGTGCGGCTGTTCGATCTTGTCGCACAAGGCGCCCCAGAACTTCTCGGTCTGGGCCATGATGAAGATCCAGCCGTCTTTCGTGCGGTACAATTGCGAGGGCACGATGAAGGGATGGCCGGAGCGCGGCACCCGCTCAGTGACATCGCCTTCGTTCAGATACCAGATCGCCGGATAGCTCAATTGATGCATGGCGACATCATACAGCGAGACCTCCAGATCCCGGCCCCGGCCGGTCTGCCTGGCCTGGTTGAGGCCCGCCAGCAGCGCCAGAGCGGCGGTCATTCCGGTCATGTAGTCGACGATGGACAGGCCCATGCGGGCCGGCGGCCCGTCGGGCTCGCCGCTCAGATGCAGAAAACCCGCCTCGGCCTGCATCAGGAAATCATAGCCCGGCCAGCCGGCCCGCTCCCCATGGTTGCCATAGGCCGAGATATGACTGCAGACGATGGCCGGATTGTGCGGCGCCAGATCCTCATAGCGCAGCCCCAGCTTGCCCGGCTGGTCGCCGCGCAGATTGTTGGTCAGGCCATCCGCCGTGGCAACCAGGCGGTGAAACACCGCCCGGCCCTGGGGGTGTTTCAGATCCAGGCTCAGGGACCGCTTGTTGCGGTTGAAGGCCTGGAAGAACTGCGAATCCCCCTCGCCCAGGTGATGCGGCCCGACGCTGCGGGACACATCGCCGCCCGTCTGCCGGTTCTCGATCTTGATCAGATCGGCGCCCAGGTCGGCCAGAAAGCCGGTGCCGTAGGGCCCGGCGCCGTAATGTTCAATGGCGATGATCCGCAGCCCGGCCAGGGGCAAGCCAGAGGGGGGCAGGCTCACACCGGGTTCCTTTCGATCAACTGCCGGGCGATGATGATGCGCTGCATCTCGTTGGTGCCTTCGCCGATGCACATCAGGGGCGCATCCCGGTAATAGCGCTCCACATGGAATTCCTTGGAATAGCCATAGGCGCCATGGATGCGCATGCATTCGATGGCGTTTTCCAGGGCGGATTCCGAGGCGAACAGCTTGGCCATGCCGGCTTCCATGTCGCAGCGCTCGCCCCGGTCGTAGGCCTTGGCGGCGGCTTCCACCAGCAGGCGCGAGGCCTCGCAGCGGGTCGCCATGTCGCCCAGCTTGAGCTGGATCGCCTGATGCTGGCAGATCGGTTTGCCCATGGTTTCGCGCACCTGGGAATAGGCGGTGGCGGCCTGCAGGGAGGCATTGGCGATGCCGACGCCCCGGGCCGCGACGTTGATGCGGCCCAGTTCCAGCCCGCCGACCGCATGGCGGAAGCCGGAACCTTCCGCGCCGCCAATCAGGCGCTCGGCGGGGATGCGGTAATCCTCGAAAACCAGTTCGGCGGAATCGATGCCCTTGTATCCGAGCTTTTCCAGTTTGCGGCCAACCGTGAAGCCGGGGCCTTTTTCGGCGATGAACAACGATGTGCCCTTGTGCCGCGGCTGCATCTCGGGATCGGTCTTGACCAGCAGGGCGACGCAATTGCCTTCGATGCCGTTGGAAATCCAGGTCTTGGTGCCGTTGATCACATAGTCATCCCCATCACGTACCGCGCGGGTCCGGATGGCCTGCAGATCGGTGCCGCAGTTGGGCTCCGTCAAGGCCAGGGCGCCGCGCATTTCGCCGGTGGCGAAGCGCGGCAGATAGTGGCGTTTCTGCGCCTCGGTGCCAAAGCGTTCCACCGCCGCCGCCATGATCAGGTGGGAATTGAAAATGCCACTGAGGGACATCCAGACTTCCGAAACAGCGGTCACGATCTTGGCATAGGTGCCGGCGGGCAGCCCCAGGCCGCCGTATTCCTGGCCGATGGTGGCGCCGAACAGGCCCAGTTCCTTCATCTGCGCCACCATCTCGTGGGGGTATTCGTCGGCATGTTCCAGTTCCAGCACCTTGTCGCGGACCTCCCGGTCCAGCCAGCGCTGCACCCCATCCAGCAACTGCCGTTCGTCCTCGACGGTGATGCTTTCGCCCGATCGGTTGGTCAATATCTCACTCATGGAAGTATTCCCTTCTTCTGCCAAGGGTTACGTTTCGCAACCCTTGTCCTTGCGTTCAAGCGCCACGCTCCAGCGTAAAGAATCATTCATCGCGCCCTTGGGCATTACTGCCGTGCCGCCAGGATCCTGTCGTCCACGCCGTGGCCGCGTTTCGGCACCAGGACGGTCCGCTTATAACGCATCACCAGGGTGCCATCGCCTTTATGGGCCCGGGTCTCCACATCGACGATGCCCTGGGTGGGGCGGGATCTGGATTCCGTTTTTGCCAGAACCTCGGACTCCGCATACAGGGTATCTCCGTTGAAGACCGGCGCCGGCAGGACAATATCGGTCCAGCCCAGGTTGGCGATGGCCTTCTGGCTGACGTCCGAGACGCTCATGCCCGCGACCACGGCCAGGGTCAGGGCGGAATTGACGATGGGCCTGCCGAACTCGGAATGTTTGGCGTATTCGGCATCGAAATGCAGCGGGTGCTGGTTCATGGTCAGCAGCGTGAACCAGGTATTGTCCGCCTCGGAGATGGTGCGGCCGGGACGGTGCTCGTAGATATCGCCCACCACGAAATCCTCGTAGTAGCGGCCGAAGGTCTCCCGATAGCGGTTTTCGCCCGTCTTGATCACGCCGTCCTTCATCGCGACATCTCCCTCGTCCCACGCATGTCGTCTGCATTATTCCGGCCATTCTCCCGGCCCGGTGGGTCAGCGTCAATGCGCCCCTATGCCGCGCCGCCCATGATCCGCTATAAAGGTCCTAATTGTGATGTTGATGGGAGCCGGCGCTGTCCGGGCGAGTGATGGATCTTTCTTTTACCGACGAGCAGATTGCGGTGCGCGATACCATCGCCAAGCTGTGCGAGAAATATGACGATGCCTATTGGCTGGCCCGGGATACGGACGGCGTCTTCCCCGAGGATTTCGTCAAGGATCTGGCGGCTGGCGGCTGGCTGGGCATTGCCATGCCCGAGGAATATGGCGGCTCCGGCCTGGGCGTGATCGAAGCCTCGTTGATGATGCAGACCATCGCGCAGTCAGGCGCCGGTTTCTCCGGCGCGTCCGCCGTGCATATCAATATCTTCGGCCCCAACCCCATCGTCGTGCATGGCACGGACGAGCAGAAGCAGCGTCTGTTGCCGCCCCTGATCGCGGGCAAGGACCGCACCTGTTTTGGCGTCACCGAGCCCGATGCCGGCCTGGATACCACCCGGATCGAGACCAGGGCGGTGCTGACCGGCGATAAATACATCGTCAATGGGCGCAAGATGTGGACCTCCACCGCCCAGAGCGCGAACAAGATCCTGTTGCTGGCCCGCACCGCCCCCCGGGACGCGGGCGCCAAGCCCACGGACGGCATCACCATGTTCTACACCGACTTTGACCGGGACTATTGCGAAGCCCGGGTGATCGAGAAAATGGGCCGCAAGGCGGTGGATTCCAACGCCACATTTTATGACAACCTGCCGGTCCCCGTGACCGACCGCATCGGCGAGGAGGGCAAGGGCTTCTATTACCTGCTGGACGGCATCAACCCGGAACGTATTCTGGTGGCGGCGGAGGCGGTCGGTCTGGGCCGGGCCGCCCTGCGCAAGGCGGTCGACTACGCCAACGAACGGGTGGTGTTCGACCGGCCCATCGGCCAGAACCAGGGGATCCAGCACCCCCTGGCCGCGGCCTGGGCCCATCTGGAAGCTGCCGATGCCATGGTCTGGAAGGCCGCGGCGCTGTATGATGCGGGTCTCCCCTGCGGGGCGGAGGCGAATGCCGCCAAGTATCTGGCGGCCGAGGCCTGTTTCACGGCCTGCGAGCAGGCGGTGATGACCCATGGCGGCATGGGCTATGCCAAGGAATTTCACGTGGAACGCTACCTGCGGGAAAGCTTCATCGCCCGCATTGCCCCGGTCAGCCGCGAGATGATCCTGAATTTCATCGGCCAGCACGTGCTCAAGATGCCCCGCTCGTACTGATGGGCGCGCAGGATTTCAATGCCTCACCTGGCCCAGGATGCCCGGAAGTAAGTTGAAAAGGCCCTGAATTGGCGCCGTTGAATGGGCTGCGAATCGCCTAAAATCGGGAAGTTTAAAGAATCTGGAAAATGCTACCGGGCGCAATGCCGCTTGGGTGCTGGCAAAAAACCCTGCAATTGCCCTGAAGTCCAGACTGGCTGGGCGACTCCGAAGAGCGGTGCTTGTCAACCTTGATTCGCTCTGATAAATGGGGCGAATCATCAACCTCTGGCAGCAGTGAGAACAAATATCATGAGCAAAGCCGCACTAATAGAGCGCGTTGCCGCAAAGGGCAAACTCTCGAAAGCCGAAGCCAGCCGCTTGGTCGACCTCGTCATGGGCGAAATCCAAGGCGGTCTGAAAGCCGCCAAAAAGGAAGGCAAGTACACGATTGGCACTTTCGGCACCTTCTCCGTCACCAAGCGGGCCGCCCGCAAGGGCCGCAATCCGCAAACTGGCGAGCCGATCAAGATCAAGGCGTCGAAGGTCCTGAAGTTCAAGCCGGCCGCGCAACTAAAAAGGGCTGCTGGCTGCTAGCTGTCATGTGAGACGCAATTGTCTGCGCCTTACGCTGGCACGGAAGAATTAGGGGGTTCGCGGCCAGGTCGCGGGCCCCTTAATCCGTTTGGCGCGATTGACGGGAATGGGGAGGATGACGATGAACCAGTTGAGCGGCGCGGAGGCCCTGGTGCACATGCTGCAGGGCCATGGCGTCGACTATATCTTTGGCCTGTGCGGCGATACCTCGCTGCCGTTCTATGATGCGCTGTATCGCCTGAACCACGGCATGACCCATATTCTAAGCCGCGATGAAAGATCGGCGGCGTACATGGCGGATGGCTATGCCCGGGTGTCGGGAAAAGTCGGCGTCTGCGAGGGACCCAGCGGTGGCGGCGCCACCTATATTGCGCCGGGCCTGGTGGAGGCGAATGAAAGCGCCATCCCCATCCTTGCCATCACCAGTGACATTTCCGTCGCCGCCCGCGGCCGCTATGCCTTGACGGAATTGGATCAATCGGCCCTGTTCCGCCCCCTGACAAAATGGAACGGGGTTATCGAACGGGCCGAGGATGTGCCGAAGATGCTGCGCGCGGCGTTTCGCCAAATGACCACCGGGCGGCCCGGTTCGGCCCATCTGGCGTTGCCCTTCGATGTGCAGAAAGGCGCCGTGGATGCCGCCGATATTTGGTGCGATCCCGATCTGGGGCGTCACCCGGCCTGGCCCACGGGGCCTGATCCGGCGGCGGTGCCGCGCCTGGCCCGGGTGCTATTGGCGGCGCGCAATCCGGTTATCGTCTGCGGCGGCGGCGTTGTTTTGGCGGGCGCCGAGGCCGAATTGGGCCGTCTGGCGGAACGACTGGCGATCCCGGTGGCAACCACCATAAGCGGCAAGGGCTCCATATCCGAGGATCACCCCCTGGCGGTCGGCGTGGTGGGCAGCAATGGCGGTGTGGTGGAAACCCGCCGCTTCATGGAACAGGCGGATCTGTTGCTGTTGATCGGCTGCCGGGCCGGTTCGGTCACCACCGAACGCTGGCGCTATCCCGTTCCCGGGCGCTGCCACGTCGCCCATATCGATAGCGACCCCGGTGTGATCGGCGCGAACTATCCAACCGAGGCGGCCATGGTGGGCGATGCCCGCCTGGCCCTGGCTGCCCTCAATGCCGAAATCGGCACGCCGGCGCCCCCCCAGCGGGATTTGAACGCGGCCGCGGTGGCCCGGGCCAAGGCGGCCAAGTTCGCGGCGTTCAAGCAACTGGCGGAAAGCGATGAACGGCCCATCCGGCCCGAACGTCTGGTCGCCGCCTTGTCGGAACTGCTGGCTGACGATGCCGTATTGATTGCCGATCCAGGCACGCCGTGCCCGTATCTTTCGGCCTATTACCCGGTCAAGCGCACGGGCCGGCAGTTTTTCTCCAACCGGGCCCACGGCGCCCTGGGCTATTCCCTGCCGGCGGCGGTGGGGGCCTACTATGGCCGTCCGGGCGCCAAGATCGTGGCGGTCATGGGCGACGGCAGTTTCGGTTTCAATGCCGGCGAGCTGGAAACCGTGGCCCGCCTTGGCCTGCCCATTACCTTCGTGGTGGTTTCCAATGGGGTCTTTGGCTGGATCAAGGCCGGGCAGAAGTCGGGCTTCGACGGGCGCTATTTCTCGGTGGATTTTTCCACCACGGACCATGCCCGTGTCGCCGAGGCGTTCGGCCTGCGGGCCTGGCGCGTAGAGGATCCGGGCGAACTGAAAGGCAAGCTGGCGGCGGCGTTGAATTGTCCGGGTCCATCGCTGATCGACGTGATCTGTCAGCCCCTGCAGGACGCCCACGCCCCGGTCAGCGAGTGGATTGCCTGAATGCGGGTTTTTCGGGCAAGCTGCCGCCGCGGGAAACCTTCCGCGGTATGGGAATGGCGGCCTGATGGTGCGGCGTGGTGACATATTTCATTTTATGGTCAAGGGTATGGATCGGTGACGGCGCAACAGGTTGACCATCGGGGGGCGCACGCCCTGGGGCTGATTGGCGCCGGCCATTTTATGAGCCATTTCTATGGCCTGACCCTGCCGCCGATGTTCCCGATCTTCAAGGCTGAATTTGACGTCAGCTATGCGGCCCTTGGCTTGCTGATGGCGGCCTATGGCCTGATTGGCGGCCTGTTGCAGGCGCCGGTCGGCTACCTTGTTGACCGTGCCGGACCCGGCCGGGTGCTGATTGCCGGCATGGGCCTGATCGCCGTCTCGACCGGCGCCATCGGCTTCGCGGACAGCTACGGGGCGCTGTTCGTCCTGGCGGTGCTGGCGGGCATCGGCAATAGTGTGTTCCATCCGGCCGACTACGCCATATTGGCGCGGGTCATGAACCAGCGGACCTTGGGGCGGGCCTACAGCATTCATACCTTCGTCGGTTTTTTTGGCGGCAGTGTCGCGCCCATGACGATGATCGCCCTTGCGGCCGCAACCGCCTGGGGCTGGCGGGCGGCCTTTGTTGCCATGGGTGGCGTTGGGATCATCGTGTTGCTGGCGATGATCATAAAGAGCGGCCTGCTGGACGCGGAGCTGTCGGCGGATCGGGCGGGCGCCGAAAGCGCCGCCGCGCGCCAGCCGGCGCCCGGCCGGTTCTCGTTCCTGACGCCGCCGGTATTGTTCTTCTTTCTGTTTTTTGTTGCCTTCGGGATGACCAGCGGCGGTCTGTTTTCTTTCACGGCGACCATCCTGACCCAGGTTCACGGGGTCGACCTGTCGGTGGCCAATACGGCATTTTCGGGATTTCTCTTTGCGCTGGCATTTGGCGTGCTCGCCGGTGGTGTCATTGCCGACCGCCTGGGCCGGCATGGTCTGGTTACCGCCATCGCCATGATCGGGGGTGCGGCCGTGCTGTGTCTGGTGGCCGGCATTCAAATGCCCACCGTTGCGCTGGTCCTGGCCATGGCGGCGGTTGGTCTGGCCCTGGGCGTGGTTCTCCCGGCCCGGGACATGTTGCTGCGCGCCATGACGCCTACCGAACAGACGGGCAAGGTGGTCGGCTTCGTGTTCGTCGGGCTTAGCCTGGGGTCAAGTGTTTCGCCCTACCTGTTTGGCTGGATGATCGACCAGGGCGGGGCCTCGTCGGTCTTTGTCCTGTGCGCTGTCTTCATGGTTTGCGCCATGCTGGCAACCACGGCCGCACAGGCGGTTGCGCCGCGCCGCGCCGCGGCGATGTAATCGCCGGGTTGAAGGCACGGGCCGCCTGGCGCATGTTTCCTTAATACATGCCCGGACTCTTTAAGATTAGAGCAATTAAACCAATTACTTAAGTCGCGAAAGGGACTCTGATGAATTGAAAATTGCTCTAACCGGCCGCCTTGGCGGCTTTCACCAGAATAGGCACGCTTTCGGTCATGCTGTGGACGCCAATGGCGGTCACCAGTTCCAGCACCTCCATCAGCTCATCCTTGCTGGCGCCGTGCTTGATGGCGTTCCTGATATGCTGGCGCAGCCCCGGCTCGTAGAGATGGGTTGTCGCCGCGTCGATGGCGATGTAGACGAATTCCTTTACCTTCGGTGGCAGCGGGCCGGTGAGCCAGGGTACGGAAGAGAGCTTCAGATAGGCCTCGAAGAAGTCGGGGCTGAGCAGCAAAAGTCCCTCCAGAAACGGGGCCCAATAGCCGCGGTTCTCGGTAAAGGACGCCTTGAGCGCGATCTGCCGTTGGTCCAGCGTCACCTCGTCCAGCATGCCGGCGGCATCGAGTTCTTCCAGCAGGATTGGCACGCCGACGGTGCAGGTGTGAATGCCGAGCACGCTGGTCAGTTGCAGCACTTCGAACACCTCGTCCACCGTGGCGCCGTGGCGCAGGGCATTCTGGATATGGATGCGGGTGCCCGCGTTGTAGAGGTGGGTGGTCGAGGCATCGGCGGCAATATACATAAACTCCTTGACCTTGGGCTCCAGCACCCCGTGCTTCCAAGGCACCGACGACAGCTCGGAATAGGCCTCGAAATAGTCGGGGCTGATGTGCAGAATTTGCTCCCAAACTTCCGACCAATAGCCGCGGTTCTCAATGAAGGTGTCCTTGATCGCCTGCTGGCGTTCGCTCAGATCAGTCATCGCTTTGTCCTATTCACGATGGCAGGAAGACGCCCTTGCCGGAATTCTGTTGATCGAATAGCTGGTAGGCCTCCTCTGCCTGCTCCAGCCGCCAGCGGTGGCTGAAAAGACGGTCGACGTCGACGCCGCGGTCGGCCACGAAGCGGGCGCAATCCATCAGCCCGACGGTGGAGAAGGTCCACGAGCCCATCAAGGTGATCTGCCGGCGCAACAAATCAGGGCTGACCTCCAACGTGACCTCGCCGCCCTCGCCAACATAACAGCAGGCGCCCCAGGCCCGGGTGGCGCGCACCGCCTGGGCGCGTGCCTGGGGCGAGGAAGAGGCGTCCAGCGTCTTATGGGCGCCCTCGCCATGGGTAAGTTCCAGGATCGTCCGTACCGGATCGCCGGCGCCCGGATCAAGGGTGACAGCCGCGCCCATCTCGGTGGCCAGCTGGCGGCGCTCCGGCGAGATGTCCAGCGCGATCACCCGCGCGCCCATGGCATGCGCCAGTTGCGTTGCCGACAGACCGACCGGCCCCTGGCCAAAGATGGCGATGGTCTCGTCGCCGTGCAGCGACAGCCGGCCCAGGGCGCCATAGGCAGTGCCGGTGCCGCAGGCGATTGCGGCGCCGGTTTCGAAGGATAGTTCATCGGGCAGCGTCACCAGGGTATCGACCGGCACTTTCATGTAGGGCGCGTGGGCGCCGTGGGCGACCGAGCCGAAGACCACGGCGCCATCGACGCACATCTGCCGCCAGCCGGCCATGCAGTGCCGGCAAACGCCGCAGCCCTGGTAGTGGTGGTCGATCACCCGCTGGCCGATCCGCGCTTCGCGCGGGGTTACCGCCGAACCCAGTTCGGCAACGACGCCGCAGGGCTCGTGGCCGGCGATCACCGGCTCCATCGAGCGCTTGATGCCGCCGCGCACCACACCGGGGACGAACGGCTCGCGATAGCCCTTAAGATCGGTGCCGCACATGCCGGAGGCCTTGATCTCCAGAATGACATCGCGCGGACCCGGCTGCGGATCGGGGAACTCGCGCAGTTCGGTCCTGCGCGCACCGAGAAATACGACACCTTTCATCTTCCAAATCTCCTTTGTTTTGGCAATGCTAACGATATGTCATGGCAATGACCATGCGCGATTAACCGACAGGGCGGGCCGCGCGGCTTGCGACAAGTCGGCCTTGCGGCCCGGGGGAACCGTCGCATAGGATATTTTCACCTTTGGCAATTGCAGGCGCATCCATCATGTCCCAGGACGTTATTTCCGAACTCGCCGCAAGCGGCACACTCCGCGCGGGGATCAATTTGTCGAACCCGCTGCTCGTCACGGGGTCCACTGCAACCGGCGATCCGGTCGGTGTTTCCCCTGACCTGGCGCGCGCGATCGCGGACCGCCTAGGGGTTGCGCTTGCCTATGTGCCGTTTGCCTCGCCCGGCGAGGTGGCCGATGCGGCGGGCAACGATGCTTGGGATATCGCCCTGATCGCGGCCGAGCAGGCCCGCGCCGAGACCATGGCCTTCACCCCTGCCTATGTGGAGATCGAGGCGACCTATCTGGTGCCGGAAGACTCTGATTTCCGTTCGGTGGAGGATGTGGACCGCGCGGGCGTGCGGATCGCGGTTTCGGGCAGAAGCGCCTATGACCTTTACCTCACCCGCACGCTCAAGCATGCGGAACTGCATCGCGGGAAAGGTTTAGGGGGCGCCGTCGATCTGTTTGTCAGTGAAAAACTGGACGCCCTGGCCGGACTGCGCCCGGCCTTGAACGAAGACGTCGAAAAATTGCCCAGCATGCGCATTCTGGATGGACGCTATACCACCGTGCAGCAGGCCGTTGGCACCAAACCGGAGAATAAGGCGGCCGCCGTGTTTCTGCGGGACTTCGTGGCCGAGGCAAAAAAAAGCGGGCTGATCGCCCAACTGATTGCACGCCACGGCGTCGAAGGGCGCCTGCTGGTCGCCTTCGACGATTAGGGCGTTCTCGATGAGAACTGGGCCGGCGTTGGTTCAACGAAAGCTGAAATAGACGACGCGGCGTCCTCCAGGATCATCGCTGCGGCCTTCTCGCCGATCATGATGGCCGGCGCGTTGGTGTTGCCCGCGACGATCGCGGGCATGATAGAGGCATCGGCCACCCGCAGGGCCGCGACGCCATGCACCCGCAGCCGGGCATCGGTTGCCGAGTCTACCTCAGCGCCCATGCGGCAGCTGCCGACCGGGTGATAGTTGGCGATCCCGCGCGCCCGTACATCAGCCAGCAGGTCTTCATCGCTGCTGATGGCCGGGCCAGGCAAAACTTCCTCGACCATATAGCCCGCCAGCGCCGGCTGGTTTGCGATCCGGCGGCAAACCCGCATACCGTGAAGGATTGCCTGTTTGTCATAGGCGCTGCGCAGAAATTCATACCGGATCGCCGGCGCCGCCAGGGGATCCGGGCTTTTGATGCGGACAGAGCCTTCGCAATCCGGGCGCAGGTGCACCGGACTGAATGAAAAGGCCGAGAAGGGGTGGGGATTTACCCGCTCCGGGGTCCGGCTGGCCGCGCTCCAACTGAACATGTTGATTTGGATATCCGGGCGCTCCAGTAGCGGATCGCTGCGGATGAAGGCGCCGGCGGTAATCGCCGTACTGGTTAATGGACCCGTCCGAAACAGCGCATATTGGGCCCCGGCCAGCAGCCGCCGCGGCAGACTGTTCGCCAGGTCGTTCATCGTCACCGGTTCGGCGCAACGGAAACTCAGGTAGGTGTTGAAATGATCCCGCAAATGTGCGCCGACGCCGGGTAGGTCACGGTGCACGGCAATGCCCATGTCCTGCAACAGCTCGCCCGGACCGATGCCCGAGAGTTGCAACAATTGCGGTGTACCGAAGGCGCCGCCGGAGACAATAACCTCACCCCGGGCCCGGGCCCGGCGGATACCGGCGGGCGACTGATATTCGATACCGACCGCCCGGCCGTCTTCGATCAAAACCCGCCGCGCGTGGGCCGATGTTTCGATCTGCAGGTTCTTCCGGTTGCGGGCCGGCGCCAGATAGGCCGTTGCGGCACTCCAACGCCGATGCTTCGATGCGGTGAACTGGTAGAAACCGGTGCCTTCCTGCTCCGGTCCATTAAAATCGGAATTCGCCGGGATGCCGCTTTCAATGGCGGCGGCGATCATCGCGCGCGGCAGGGCCCAAGGCCGTGGAATGTCGGAGACGCGCAAAGGTCCGCCAGTGCCATGCAGGTCGCTGCCGCCGCGCTCGTTATTCTCGGCCTTTTTGAAGAACGGCAATACGGAATCCCAATCCCAGCCTTCCAGGCCGCGCTGACGCCAGCCGTCATAGTCGGCCGGCGCACCCCGCATATAGATTGTACCGTTGATCGAACTACTGCCGCCCAGCACCTTGCCGCGCGGTTGGTACAGTACCCGGTTGTCCAGCGCCTCGACGGGTTCGCTCTGAAATTTCCAGTTCACCCGCTCGTCGGTGAAAACCTTGGTGAAACCAAGTGGAATATGGATCCAGGGACTGGTATCGCGGGGCCCCGCTTCCAGCAGCAAAACGCCGTAGCGGCCCGATTCGCTCAACCGGGCGGCGACGGCACAGCCGGCGGAGCCGGCGCCACTGACTATGAAATCGAAGACCTGATCATCTGCTTCCCTGGCCAAGCGGATCTCCCCCATGAAAAATTCCCGGGGGCTACCCTGTCTGCCGGTTTCAATTCTGTCAATTGACCCGGTATAGTTCGAAAATAGTCTGGTTTTGCGCCGGGTTGCGGTATCGGGGGTCTGCAGAGATACGGATCCAGGCCGTGGCGCGCGGCCCGACCACGGCAATGGCGCCAGAAAGTTTCGGTTGGGGATATGGGATCATGAGCAAGAAAAAAGTAGTCGGCACGGGCGGGGAACTGCTCATGCATCAGTTGGTCGCACAGGAGGTGGCGTATGCCTTTACCAACACGGGCAGTGCCGAGGCCGGGTTCTTCGATGCCTTTCTCACGGTTCCAGGCGTTCAACCAATTCTTCTGCTTGCTGAATCGCTGGTCCTCTCCGCCGCCGATGGCTATGCGAAGGCGGCGAAAAAGACCGCCTTCGTGAACGTGCATCTGGCGGCCGGGACGCGCCAGGGCTCGGGTCAGTTGCAGAACGCCTACTTTGACGGCACGCCGATGGTGGTGACCGCCGCCTTGCGCGATAACGGCTCGTTCGGCGACCACAATACCCTGGGCGCCAGCAGCGGCTTTTCCCAGATGGGCGCGGTCGAGGATATCACCAAGAACCGCTGGGAGGTCACCGATGCGCGCGGTATCCCAATGGCGACGCGCCGGGCCTTCAAGGAAGCCATGACCATGCCCACGGGGCCGGTCTATCTCGCCTTTTCCTCTCCCGCCCTCGACGAAAAGGAGGTCGAGGGCACGATCCAGGCGGCCCGCGGCCTGGAGATGGCGCAGGTGCCCAACGGCGCCACCATGGAGAAAATCCACGACGCCCTGCTCAACGCCGAGAATCCCCTGGTCCTGGCCGGACCGGACGTGCAGGTGGCCGGCGCCCAGAACGAATTGCTCGAGATGGTGGAGAACTATGCCCTGCCCGTGGCCGTCGGGTTTTTCGATTACGGCGGTTTTCCGCTGAAGCATCCCAACTATGTGGGCATGATCGACGCCATGTCCGATAAGAAATTCGACGTCGTCTGTTGTATCGGCTATCGGCAGAATACCCGCGCCAGCGCCGAGGATGAGAAGTTCACTGATGCCGGCACGATCATCGGGATCGGTCAGGACCCGGCCATGATGGGCAATACCTTTGCCCTGGATCTGGATGTCTGGGGTGATGTCAGCCACACCCTGCGGGCCTTGAACCGCCTATGGAAGCCCGATCACGCCAATTTGGCGCATATTCAAAAGCGCAAAATGGGCTTGGCGGAACAAAGCGCCGCCCGCGCGGCAAAACAAGCGGGCGATGCCCGCACCCATGCCAAGGATAATCCCATCCATCCGCTTTATCTTGGCGACGCCATGGCCCGGAACCTGGCCGGCAACACAATGCTGGTGTCGGAGAATTTCCGCGCCTTCGATCATTTCATGCCGTTTGGTTATGGCGACACGGATTGGAGTCTGGTGCGCACGGCCGGCGGCAGCCTGGGATATGGCCTGGGCGGCGCGATTGGCGCCCAGCTTGGCGCGCCGGACCGGCCGGTTGTATTGAGCATCGGCGACGGCTCGGTGATGTACAGTGCATCGGGGTTCTGGACCATGGCGCGCTACAGCCTGCCGATCCTCACCGTCGTCTGGAACAACATGAACTATCAGACCGTGCGCACCAACTTCGCGGCCTGGGGCGGCAACATGCAGGCGCAGAACAAGTACCCGGAAACCTTTCTGGGGGATCCGGCAATCGATTTCGTCATGCTGGCGAAGGCCCAGGGGATTGAAGGCGAGCATGTGCGCGGGCCCGGCGAATTGGACGCGGCGTTGCGGCGGGGCAAGGCGGCGCAAGCCGCGGGCGAACCCTACCTGCTGGATGTCCACATCACCAACATCGGGGCCGGGGCGGATTCGACCTGGCACCAAAGGCTGGCGATGCACACTTGACGGAGATCATCGTCGATCCGGTTGTCATCGAATCAGGATTGGCATTTTAGAATCATGCCAGCGCCCGCTGGCAGCATGCGAACGGCTCCGCGAGGGCATCGCGGGGGGCGTGTGGGTAGGTCAATCTCGAACATGATGGGGTGGGCGGCCCTGCCCCCGGTATCCCAAGACACCCATGAATTGCAGCTTCCGGGCGGCATCGGCGATCGAATGGGGAATTGCGCTGCCGTTAGACGAGGATGGCATAAAAACTGGCGCCAGGATTGCGGAAAAGCCATACTCGCGGCAAATCAGCTTGTTTGAACAAGCCACTAGGGGGGCGAACAAAAATGACCATCGAACTGTTTGTAAATGGGACATTGATGCGGGGCCTGGGGCTCCACGAGAACCTCGACGGCGCCGAATTTTTGGGCGCGTTCACCACCGAACCCTGTTATCGCCTCTATTCAATCGACGATATTCACCCGGGCATGTTCAAGGTTGCCGAGGGTGGTGTAGGGGTTAAAGGTGAAATGTACCGAATGAGCGACGAAATTTGGCGGCGCGTTGAAGAAGGCGAACCACCACACCTTTATTGCGGGCCTGTACAACTGGACAACGGCGAAACCGTCGATGGAATTCTATTTCCACAGGATATTGCCGAAGCCGGTCACAAGGATATTTCCGAGTATGGCGACTGGCGCGAATATATCGCGTCTCGGGAAGCCTAAGGCGAAACCATCCGAAATCATTGGCGTGGCGTCCATGCGCTAGAGGTTGATAAAAATATTATGCAGGTGTTGGGAAAACATATGCCGGCCACACATGTCATCAACGCGGAACCTTATCCCGTAAAATTCGAATTAGCTGCAACGGCGTTGCTGGTTATCGACATGCAAAAGGATTTTCTCGAGCCTGGCGGCTTTGGGGAAATGCTTGGCAACGATGTTTCGCTGCTGCGAAAAACCATTGCGCCCTGCCAAACCGCACTAAACGCCGCGCGAAGCGCTGGCTTGACCGTGATCCACACGCGCGAGGGGCATCGTGCGGATCTCGCGGATGCCCCGCCAACGAAACTTAGTCGCGGAAATTTGGCAACCGGTATTGGTGACGATGGTCCCATGGGGCGCATTCTCATTCGTGGCGAGCCTGGACATGATATTATTGCCGAACTTGCCCCGGCCGAAGGCGAACCCGTGATCGACAAGCCGGGCAAGGGGGCGTTTTACGAAACGGATTTGGATCTAATTCTAAAAAACAAGACGATTCGGACGCTTATTGTCTGCGGTGTCACAACGGAAGTCTGCGTCCATACGACTGTTCGCGAAGCCAATGATCGCGGCTATGAATGTATCGTTTTGGAGGATTGTGTCGGTTCGTATTTTCCCGAATTCCAGCGCATCGGGATCGAAATGATCAAGGCGCAGGGCGGCATATTCGGATGGGTTGCGGATTCGAAGAAATTCGTCGAAGCCCTGCAAAGCTAAGGCCGGATTTTGCCGTGTGGTAATGCTGTGTTCTTATCGTGGAGTGGTTATTTAGCCAGGGGGAGCTTTTATTGTGGGTAGCAAAACACCATTTTGGGTGGCCGGCGATCTGAATGCGTTCTTCGGTCTCGGCACCAATGTCCTGGTGAACCTTTTGGTTCTGACGGGACTTTTGAAATATGTCATCCAGATTCCAGACGCGGTTCTTTTTGGGCATATCCTCCCAGCCGTCGGGTTGATGCTTTTCTTGGGAAATATTTACTACGCGTTCATGGCCAAAAGGTTGTCCGACAAGACCGGCCGGGACGATGTGACGGCGCTGCCGTCGGGGCCGAGCGTGCCGCATATGTTCATTGTTGTCTTCGTCATCATGTTGCCGATCACAATTCAAACCAAGGATCCGATCAAGGGGTGGGAAGCAGGTCTTGCCTGGGTCTTTATTGAAGGGCTGGTGCTATTCGCCGGGGCATTTATCGCGCCGACCATCAGGCGGTTAACCCCGCGCGCGGCTTTGTTGGGAACTTTGGCTGGTATTTCCATCACTTTTATTTCGCTGCGGCCGGCGATGGAAATATTCGAAACCCCCATTATCGGGCTGGTTTCCCTCGTCATAATTCTGGGCGCGTGGTTCGGTGGCGTAAAATTTCCAGGCAATCTTCCGGGCGGTCTTGTCGCCATCGCCGTGGGTACCGTTCTCGCCTGGCTCAGCTTTGCATTTAGCTGGGGTTTCGGCGGCATGAACCCGGCTTCAGTGCAAAGCTCGTTGGGCAATATAGGGTTTTCAATTCCGATGCCGGCATTCGGCCATGTATTTTCCGGCTTTGAGTTTCTCGCATTCATCATCGTAACCGCCATACCGTTTGGCGTTTATGACTTCATCGAGGCGATGGACAATGTCGAAAGCGCATCCGCCGCAGGTGATGAATACAGCGTCAAAGAGACGCTGATCGCCGAGGGCGGCATCAGCCTTGTGGGCACCCTGCTTGGCAGCCCGTTCGCTAATGCCGTCTACATCGGCCACCCGGGCTGGAAATCAATCGGCGGTAAAATCGGCTACTCGATCGCGACCGGGGTCATGGTCTTGCTGTTGACCTGGTTGGGCATCGTATCGTTGCTGCTTGATGTCATTCCGGTGGTCGCGATCATTCCCATCCTGCTCTATATTGGCGCGCTGATTGGCGCCCAGGCCTTCCAGGCGACACCGGCAAATCATGCCCCGGCCGTGGTTTTTGCCATCGTGCCGCATCTGGCGGCCTGGGCCAAAACCTTGATCGACGGCTCGCTTGGCGCTGCTGGCACCAACGCGGCCGCGGTTGGGCTCGATAAACTGGCGCAAAACGGTGTGCTCTACAAAGGCCTTGAAACCCTAGGCAGTGGCGCGATCATCACTGGCCTGATCTTTGGCGGCATTGTTGTCATGCTCATTGACCGCAAGCCAAATGGCGCCGGCGCCGTCTGCTTGATCGGGGCGGTGCTTGCCTTCTTCGGGTTTATTCATGGGCCGGAGGTTGGCTGGGCTGTCTCACCCATGGTCGCCTTGAGCTATGTGATCATGGCGGTCATTTGCGTCGGCTTTTCAAAAATGGAGCTTGAACCGGAAAAGCCGTAGGCAGCTATCTTTCCAGACGTGATCGTCCGGACCGGCCGCGATGGTTCGGTCCGGACGCCGCAGCATTTGTAGAGCCCCACGATGATACCGCTTGCCGCGATAACCATAGGATCAGAATTGCCGCAGATAAATTTTGCCGGTGTCGTTCACAGCGTTTTTGATCAGGCTGTAAATATTCGGCTGACCGATGGCCACTTGGCGACCTGCACGGCCGCGGATTATTTCGAGCTGCCGCGAGGTATTCGCGTCGCTACGGCGCACGGTTTCCGTTTCAGTTCATTGTTGACCAACGGCGCTGCCGCTTATTGCCGGGGCGGTATCCTCCGCTTTAGGGGAAGCAATCTGAAGATCGATCTCCGCGATGCCCCGGTCTGGCAGAACGATTATACGGCCGCGACGCGGCCTTCCCGGCAGCGACTGCATGCGCTATGGCGGGTCGCGGTGGGTCAGACAACTTTCGGCTTCGACTTCCCCAAACAGCAGAGTCTCGCGCTGTTGGCCGGTCTGGGATCTGACGATAGACGCCAGGTCAGGCAATCCCTGCGGGGCCTCATTGGCCGTGGGCCGGGCCTGACCCCGGCCGGCGACGATGTCATTGCCGGTTTTCTCGCGGCGCCAAAGTTGATGGCACCGGCGCAGCCTTGGAGCCGCGCCTTGGGCCTATTTACCCTGCAGTACCTACAGGCCACCAACGATATCAGCCGCCAGATGCTGTCCGACGCCGCAGGGGGTCATTTTATTGAGCCAATTCTATCGACGCTGTCGGCGATTTACGGCGCGGGGCAGATTGGCCGTTCCACCCGCCGCTTGCGATCGGTCGGCGGCACGTCCGGCGCGGCCATGTTGCTGGGCCTTGTCGCGGGCATTGCCCATGTCGAAGATTACCAGCTTCAGAAGGCAGCGGAAGTATTAGAGCCGGTGCGATCCGCAGGCGCGTATTAGATATGCCGACCGCACAAAGAATATTATCGGACATTTACCGCGACTCTGTCGCGCTGATGCGACTTTCCGCCGATTTGGCAGACCTTCCGGGTGTTACTCAGGCTTCCGCCATTATGGCGACCGAAGCAAATATTCGGCTTTTGTTCGAAGCGGGCCTTATCGAGCAAATGAGTGGCGCGGCGCCGAGCGATCTATTGATCGCTATTGAAGGCGAGGACGAGGGTTCGGTTGCCGCCGCCCTTGATCGGGCCGAAGCGCTGCTCAATAACGCGCCACCGCAAGCAACCGGCGGGCCGGATGAAATTCGTGCGCCCCGCAGTATGGAAATGGCATTGGATGGCTTCCCCGATGCCGATCTGGCTTTGATATCCTGTCCTGGTGAGTATGCGGCAGCCGAAGCAACCAAGGCCGTGCGCCTGGGCCTTGATGTCATGATCTTCTCCGACAACGTCGCGATTGCGGAAGAACTGGCATTGAAGCAGCTGGCGGCAAAGACCGACAGACTGGTGATGGGCCCAGACTGTGGCAGCGCAATTATAAACGGCGTCCCCCTGGGTTTCGCCAACGTCGTGGCCCCCGGTGATATCGGGATCGTAGCCGCCTCCGGGACCGGTTTGCAGCAGGTCTCCTGTCTGATCGACCATTTGGGACGCGGTGTGTCCCAGGCTATCGGAACAGGTGGTCGGGACCTTAACGCCATGATCGACGGCGCCACCATGCTTCAGGGACTGAATATCCTTGCCGACGACGAACAGACGGCAGTGATCGTTTTAATTTCCAAGCCGCCGGCGGCGGAAGTCGCGGCCAGGATTCAGGCGCGGGCGGCAGGCTGCGGCAAGCCGGTTGTGATTAGCTTTCTCGGTTCCGATGCCGGCGCCCCTCAAAGCGGAAATATCTCCATTGCCAAAACACTGGAGCAAGCCGCGCACATGGCCGTCGATCTGTCGAAGGGCGTCGATCCCTCCGGCAGAATGTTGCCGCGTCACGGTTTGGGCGCACCAGAAATTCGGGATCTGATATCCACTCTTTCGGATGGACAACAATATATGCGCGGCCTTTATAGCGGCGGCACCTTTAGTTACGAAGCCATGTTGCTTCTGGAAAAAGACATCGGGGCGGTAAATTCGCCCTCTCCCATCAAGGCCAAGAACAAACTCAATGATATCTGGTCGAGCACCGGCAATACGGTGCTGGATCTGGGCGATGATCAATTCACCAGAGGGCGGCCCCATCCGATGATTGATCACAGATTGCGCAACGACAGGATCCTGCAAGAGGCACGAGACCCCGAGACGGCGGTCATTCTGCTGGATGTCGTTATCGGCCATGGTTCCCATCCTGCCCCGGCCGAAGCGATGGCGGCTGCCATCAATAGCGCCCGCGAGGCCGCGAACGAAATCGGCCATCATCCCATATTCATCACGTTTGTTTGCGGCACCAAGGCTGATCCGCAAAACCTTGTCCGCCAGCAGGATGCCTTGCGCCGGGCGGGTGCCGTCGTTGTCGAAAACAATGCCCAGGCCGCGCGTCTGGCTGGCGATATCATCTCCGGCCTTTAGGGAAACAGAATGTACGGAAAACCGCCGCAATCGTTGAACGTCATAAATGTCGGCGTTGGATCCTTCGCGGACGTTATCAATAGCGCCGGCGGCCAGGCGGTGAATGTGGATTGGCGGCCCCCCGCTGGCGGGGATGCCAAGGCGGCCAGGGCTCTCGCGGGACTGGTCAATGATCCGGCGATTGATCAGGCCAATAGGACTGCTTTGGAAAAATTCCTGAGCGCCAAACCAGTGCTTGAGGGCGTTGAGCGGGCCGGCGATGTGATACCGGGTATGGGTGAGCGTACAATTTTGCACTCCGGTCCGCCCGTGGACTGGCAGGATGTTTGCGGCCCGGTTTCCGGGGCGGTCATTGGCGCCGTCATGTTCGAAGGCTGGGCCAGAGACCGGGATGCTGCCGCGGCGCTCCTGCGCCATGGTGAAGTCACGATCGAACCCTGCCATCATCATTCAACCGTCGGTCCCATGGCCGGCATCACAAGCCCTTCCATGCCTGTTTGGGTGGTCTCGAACGCGACCGGCGGCAACAAGGCATTCGCCAATCTGAATGAGGGTCTGGGCAAGGTGCTTCGCTTTGGCGCCAATAGTCCTGAAGTAATTGACCGCCTTCAATGGATGGCGACGACATTGGCCAGTGTATTGGCAGCCGCACTGGCGGCCAGCGATGGCATAGATATTAGAACGATCATGGCGCAAGCGCTTTATATGGGGGACGAGGTTCACAACCGGAATGCCGCGGCGACCGGGTTGCTGTTCAAGCAATTGGTATCCCACGCCCTGCGCTCCGGTTTGCCCGTGGAAGATATAGCCCAGGCGATGGAATTCATTGCCGGGAACGACCACTTCTTTCTGAATGTGTCCATGGCGGCATGCAAGTCCATGCTTGATGCGGCCCATGGTGTGCCCGGAAGTACCATGGTGACGGCCATGGCGCGGAATGGCGTCGAGTTCGGAATTCGCGTGAGCGGTTGCGGCGACCAATGGTTCACAACGTCTGCTCCGGTGGTCGATGGCCTTTATTTTCCATCCTATTCCATGGCGGATGCCGCCCCGGACCTGGGCGATAGCGCGATAACGGAAACCGCCGGCCTGGGCGGCTTCGCGATGGCGGCGTCGCCGGCGATTGTTCAGTTTGTTGGTGGAACGCCGGCGGATGCCATTGCACGCAGCCGGGAGATGCAAGCGATCACGATCGGGCGCAACAACGCCCTGACCATTCCCGCCCTGGACTTTGCCGGCACCGCAAGCGGCATTGATGTCAGGAAGGTTGTCGATACGGGCATTCTGCCAATTATCAATACCGGGATCGCACACAAGGAAGCCGGCATAGGCCAAATCGGCGCCGGGATTACCCGGGCCCCCATGGCCTGTTTTACGAAAGCCATTCTATCTCTGTTCGAAACGCATTCCGGTTCACCCGCCTGATCGGGAGTTCAGCAATTGACCCAGGGAAACAGGACAGCCGTCGTTGCCGTTGGTGGAAATTCCCTGATCACCGACGAATTTCATCAGGCCATCCCAGACCAGTATGAGGCGGCGGTCAATACGGTCAAACGCGTCGTGGATATGATGCAGTCGGGCTGGAACATTGTTCTAACCCATGGCAGCGGGCCGCAGGTCGGTTACATATTGCGGCGATCGGAACTGGCGATAGCGGAAGTCGCCCCGGTGCCGATGGATTATGCCGACGCCGATATACAGGGGGCGGTCGGTTATATGTTTCAACGGGCATTCCATAATGAATTCGTAAAGCGCGGATTGCCCGGGCATGCCATTGCCATCGTCAGCCAGGTTCTGGTTGATCCGGACGATCCCGCCTTTGCTAATCCGACAAAGCCAATCGGACCGCAATTGGACGAAGCAACGGCCAAGGCGCGGGGAGAGAAGCTTGGCTGGATTGTGAAAGATGACGTGGGTCGCGGGTGGCGTCGCGTTGTGCCATCCCCAACACCGAGGAAAATACTTGAACTCGAGCAAATTAAACTTCTGACCGCCAACGGCTTCGTCGTCATCGCCTGTGGCGGCGGCGGTATTCCGGTTATAGAAAACGAAAAAAAATACCTTGTCGGCGTGGAAGCGGTTGTCGATAAGGATCTGGCGTCCAGCCTACTCGCCAGCGATCTCAAAGCAGATGTTTTCATCATTACAACAGGTGTGGACCGCGTTGCGATTAACTATGGCGCCCCAAACGAAGAATGGCTGGATTCTCTGGACCTGAACCGCGCGCGCGAACTTTACGACGCGGATCACTTCGATCCCGGCAGCATGGGACCAAAAGTCCTGGCCATGATCAACTATCTTGAAAGCGGCGGTGCGAAAGGCATCATCACAAATCCAGAGAACCTGATAAAGGCGCTCGATGATAAATCGGGCACAAGGTTTTTTAGTAGGTAATGGCCGGAGTTGGGAGGCGCGCAAGCGCAACAGGCCGATGGGCGCGTTATCAAGCAAAGCATCAGGTACAACGCCCCGAAGGCGCATGGCTTTTCAATGAAATATTGCTGGAACGCCTGGCGGGTGCTGTTCTGATAGGCGAAATTCCGAATTTCGATCCGCCATGTGGCACCACCCTTTGCGACGTCGGCGGCGCAATCTATATTGCATCGGGAACGAATTCCCTCGACATTAGGGCAATGGCCCGGACAAAGATCAAGTGTCGGAATTACGCGGCGCTGGGAAAAATTATGAACCGAAATTCCTGACGTATGGATGAGTCCCAAAAAACCAAGGCACAGTTGATTGAAGAAATCACCATGCTTCGGGATGCGCTGGATGCCATCTCGGATGGATTTATCGTGTTCGATGCGGATGACCGCGTGGGCGCATTCAACGCCAGGTACCAGGAACTATTCCCTTCATTTGCAGATGTTCTCGACAACGGTGTGCCATACAGAACATTGTTGAAGGCGCAGGCCGGAAGAGGGCAGATCGAAGCCGGAAAGGGGCGGGTGGACGAACGGGTCGAAGATTGGGTGAAACAGCACCAGATCGCGGACGGCAGCCCGCGAGAGCAAGTGTTCGCGGACGGAAGAACGATCCGCCTCAGCGAACACCGCCTGCCGTCCGGCGGCATTGTCTCGGTTCGGACAGACATCACCGATCTCAAGGCCACTCAGCGACAATTGCAGGAGAGCGCCGATCGATTCAAGGATTTTGCCCAGGCCAGCGCGGATTGGTACTGGGAAATGGATGCTGACTTACGCTACACCAACTTGTCAACAAGCGTGGTCGATGGGGTCGGCGTCAAGATCCCGGACTTCTACGGTAGGACCCAGTGGGAAATGCTGGGGGAGGAGTTCGAACAACAGGAATCGCTGCGCTTCATCCGCGATTGCATGAAAGCATGTCAGTCCTATCGGGACGTTGTGTTCTGGCGGACCCACGCGACGACGGGCGAGCGGACCTGGATCCGGGCCAGTGGCATGCCATTCTATGACGGGCATGGGATTTTTGCTGGGTTTCGTGGCTCCAGCACGGATATCACGGAAACCCGGCGGGCAGAGGACGCGCTGCGAGAGAGCGAGCATCGATTCCGTGATTTCGCCAGAGCCGCCTCCGATTGGTTCTGGGAAATGGATGCAGATCTGCCGTTTACCTATCTTTCCGATAGATATTACGAGATCACCGGTTCTGTTCCCGAGGATCGTATCGGTACCACGCGTACGCAATTTATCGATGCCGGCGCTCTTGCGGCAGACGGGGAAAAATGGCGCATTCATTTTTCGGATTTAAGGGCCAGGAAACCCTTCAAAAATCTTGAATACGCCTTCGAGGCGACGGCTGGCGAAATCCGGCACTTCAGAATTAGCGGTACGCCGGTATTTTTGGCCAATGGTAATTTTGCCGGCTACCGCGGCATTGGAACCGACATTACGGAAGGCAAGGCGATCGAGGAGCAGCTGCGCCAGTCGCAAAAAATGGAAGCGGTTGGTCAACTCACGGGCGGCGTCGCCCACGATTTCAACAATCTACTGGCGGTCATCATGGGTAGCCTGGAGCTTTTGTTGGACGGAAGTCAAATCGATGCGACCGTTTCTACCTTGGCCAACAGGGCACTCGCAGCAACGCAGCGTGGCGCCCGCCTAACCCATCGCCTGCTTGCCTTCTCGCGCAAGCAATCCCTGCAACCGGTTTCCACCGACCTTACCCAATTGATAACGGGCATGCAGGATCTGCTGGTGCACAGCTTGGGCGCAGCCATAGAAATCAAACTGGTGGGCGCCGCGGGTCTTTGGCAATGCGATGTCGATCGGGTACAGCTTGAAAACGCCATCCTCAATCTATCGCTGAATGCCCGTGACGCCATGCCCCAGGGCGGCCGTCTAACCATCGAGACGTCCAATGCGCGTCTTGATGACACCTATGCCGCCGCTTTCGAGGATGTCACGCCGGGCCAATATGTGCTTCTTGCGGTCAGCGATACCGGGACCGGCATGGCGTCGGATGTCATATCCCGCGCCTTTGATCCGTTTTTCACGACGAAGGAGGTGGGTAAAGGCACCGGACTTGGTCTCAGCATGATTTATGGCTTCGTCAAGCAATCGGCTGGTCATGTGCGCATCTACAGCGAACTTGGCGAGGGCACGGCGATGAAGATCTATCTGCCGCGAGCCAAGGATGATGCGGAGAACAGCGCCAATGCCGACGTTGGCGTCATTGCGGATACCAGCGCGCGGGACGAGGTTGTTCTGGTGGTCGAGGATGATGCCGAAGTCCGGACGGTGGCGGTCACCATGCTCGATGAATTGGGCTATGAAGTGCTTGAAGCCGGCACGGCTGGCGAGGCGTTGGAGCATATCGGACAGAATAAGGCGATCGGCCTGCTGCTCACGGATGTCATCCTTCCGGGCGGCATGGGCGGGCGTCAATTGGCGGCCGAAGCCTGCGAACAGTCGCCCGCTCTCAAAGTCCTCTATATGTCCGGCTATACCGAGGATTCGATCATGCGCCACGGCCGGCTGGACGCCGACGTCCAGCTTCTCGTAAAACCATTCCGCCGGGCCGATCTGGCGCTGAAAGTTCGCCAGACCCTTGATGGCGCGTCATGAAATCGAAGCGGCACGAAAACAGCCTATAGCGGAATGGCCAAAAGAGTGTCAATCTTGTCGCTGTCCAGGACGACCAGTTTTTCGGCAAAGCGCGGCCGTTCGCCGGAGAAATCGATGCTGTCCAGATAGCGGCCGCTGACGAACAGATCCTGGCTGCCGTCGATCATGGTGCGGATCACCATGAAGCCGGCCTCGGCCTGAACCAGGCCGCCCTCGGATCCGGTAAGGCGGACAACCGAGATTATGTGGCGGTAGCGCTGGGGCTCATAGATATTGGCCTTGCGCAAGGCGGTGACGCGGTCTTCCAGCATGTTGCGGTTCCTGGCATCGATGATGCCGATCGGCAGGCCGCGGGCATGGTTGAATGCCGTGGTGATGCGGTAGTGCGCTGCTTCGGTAAAATGACCAGGCCAGCGTTCCAGCTCATCCCCATCGATGCAGGCGGCATATTCCGCCAGCAGGCCGGTCACTTTGCCGATCATAATGCCATCGTCCGGTATTGCGGCCATCAGATGTCCATGGCGTTGCGATAGGCCTTCCAAAAACCCCGGACCGAAGTTTCGGTGGCGCGGCTTTCCTGCGAGGTTGCTCCATCGCCGCCCATCATGACGACGGACGTTTCCGCGGCCGTGCCGGGTAGCGCGCGCTGAACAAAGGCGCCGACCGCGCCGTCCTCCATGGAGATATAGCCGGCGGGGCCGACGAAGTTCGATTGCATCAGCCGCAACGCCGCCAGTTCCTCATCATCGTCTACAAAGCCATAATTGGTCCAGACGATGTCGGTGCGATCAACCCCTTTGGGCACGATCTGGCGCACCACCAGGGAGTTGCGGACCTGCTGGATCACCAGATTGGGGAACACCGAGAGGATTTGCAGGGTGATGCCGTCGCCGAATTCATCCCGGCCGGCCAACAGCCCCGGCTCCTTCAGCCCAATGCTGGCATCGTCCGCGCGCAGCTTGGCGGCGTCGTAATCCCTATCGCCGCCGTTTTTGTCCGGCTTGCCGTCGAGCATTGAATAGCTGACATGATGGCCGCCGCTGGCATCGACGATAATGCCCCCCTTCTGCGACAGCCGGTTGATCCGAAAGGTCGTGAAAAACAGATGCAGGATGCTGGCGTGATAGGGGTCCCGGACGTTTTCAGCGTAAAGCTTCCAGTTATTGCGCAGGGTTTGGGTGTAATAGCCCAGCACCTTGACCGGTCGCGGCAGAACCCGACGGATCCGCTGCACGATCTCCGCACCAAGGTATTCCTCCAGGGGTGGAACCTCCGCGTCGAAACTGCCAAATACCAGACCGGCGAGGGCCGCCACCTTGAGCCGACGAAGACCATGGTCCTGGCGCCGGAAATCCGCAGGCATACCGCCCTGGCCCTTGACCCCATTCTGAAAGGCGACGCCGGTCAGATTGCCGTCATGGTCATAGGACCAGGCGTGATAGACGCAGGTGAAGGCCTTGGCATTGCCAAAACGCTCCAGACACAACAACGCACCGCGATGGGCACAGCGGTTCTCGAATCCCTTGAGCGTACCGTCCCTGCCTCGCACCAGGACCACCGGCACATCGCCCAGGAAGCTGGTCTTGTAGTCGCCTGGTTTGGGTATTTCGCATTCAAGGCCCAGGACGTTCCACGTCGGCCCCTTGAACAGGCGCTCCCGCTCCCGTTCGTAAACCACTTGATCGTCATAGAGGGCATAGGGAACCCGGGTCAGGCCGTTGTTCGGCCAATGCGCCGTCGCCGGGCGGATCGACGCCTCGCTCATGGAGCAATACTCCTTTGCCAAGCTTCACCGACCGCCGCGAAACGCGCCAGACTCGCGCGCGGCCAGATCAGCTTTCGATCATAATATTGTTCGAACACCGGCACATCCTCGGGCAATACCAGCCAAGGCTGTTTTGACCGTATCCATATGTGCATGTCCGGCGCGAACGCCTTTGGATCATCAAGCGCGCCGACCCGAACGAACCAGAATCCCGGCATATACTCGGTCCAAACGTAGCAGCCGCATTGCGCGCAAAAATGGACACAATTGTTTCGGCCTGGATCCGTGAACTTGAACGAAGCAGGCGCGCCTGAAAGCAGATCCACTTGATCCTTCTCGATCCAAGCGTTGATCGCAAAGGCGCTGCCCGTCAGACGCTGGCAATCGGTGCAATGACAAGCATGCACGACAATGGGCTTGGCCTTCAAGGCGAAGCGGATCGCGCCACAGGCGCAGCCGCCTTGGATATTAGTCATTGCCGGCACGAGATTTGGCCTCTTCCCTGGCGTGGCGTTCAATTTCATGCTCCACGGCCGCCCGGGCCGCGCCGACGAAGACCTCCCGGTTCTTGTGGCTATAGTCATAGGAGGTTCGGCGCAGATCGTTCTTGCCATTGAAATGGGGCACCACATAGCGGGCCATTAGCTCGAAATGCTCCAACGTCGCATCAAAATCGGCCCAGTTGTGGGCCAGTTCCAGAAACACGCCAAAGCCACCCGATCCCTTCAACAGTTTCTCAATATGCCGGATGGCGTCATCGGGATCGCCGATCACCGCCATGCCGTTGTCCGTCAAATACTCGTAGGCATTATCAATTTCGGGGGGAACAATGGGGAAAGTGGCAATGTCGCGAAAATACTGCGCCCATTGCTCCAGGCCATGCTCCACGTTGCGCTTGGCCTGTTTACGGCTGCGGGCGACATGGGCCAGGGTGACAACGCGCCATTTATTCCGGCTGACCGTATGGCCCGCCGCCTTCGCCGTTTCTTCGCATAGGCGCCAATTGTTCGCGTGCGCCGCCAGGGCCTCGTCCGAGGTGCCGCCGATGGACAGCATACCCAGACCATGCCGGCCCGCGGCCAGGGCGCCGGCGGGCGAACGGGCGCAGGCCACGGCCATTTCGATACGCGGCCGGCTATAACAGGGCAATTGCATCTGGGCATCACGCAATTCGAACCAATCGGTCTTCATGCTGACGCTTTCGCCGTCCAGCATGGGCACAATGGCATCCAGCGCCTCGTTCATCATGCGCCGCTGATTGTCCGGGTCTATCCCCATACGGAAGGCATCGCCCACCAGCGCGCCGGGTCCGACACCGAACATGGCCCGCCCCTTGGTCATATGGTCCAGTTGCACCATGCGCCCGGCATTGGTGAAGGGGTGATGATAAGGCAGGGAAGAGACACCTGTGCCCAGGCGAATGTTCCTGGTCCGTTCGGCGGCGGCGGCGATGAAAAGGTCCGGCGCGGCGATGATCTCGTAACCACCTGAATGATGTTCGCCGATCCAGGCCTCGTCATAGCCCAGGCGGTCCAGATGTTCCACCAGCGCCATATCCCGATCCAACGCCGCCGTGGGATCTTCATCCACGGTGTGAAACGGCGCCAGAAAAATGCCGAACCCTAATTCTTTCATTATGGGCAATCCTTCCAATTCGGGCGGCTCAAGCCGGCCGCGAAACCCCTGTCCCCATCATACGCAATTCCGCCTCCATTCGTGCGGCAAATTTTCCGCTCATCTGAAACTTTCGGAAAGAAATATATGGCGGTAGGAAAGCTGCTTTCATCCGGTCCGCGAGAGGCGCTATTCTTGCCCATCGGAACAAAAGTAGGGCGGTACCATGAGTGAGATTGTCTGGCGCGCGGAACCATCGGCCATTGCGGCGAGCAATATCCAGGACTTCACCAATACCCTGGGCGCGGTGGATTACGACGATCTGCTGGCCAGGGCGGCCGCCGATCCGGACTGGTTCTGGGACCAGACCATCCGCTACATGGGCTTTGTTTTCGAGAAACCCTATGACCGGGTCCGCGATGTGTCCATGGGTGCCGCATGGGCGAAATGGTGCCTGGGCGGCACCACCAATGCCACGCTCAGCCTGCTGGACAAGCACCGCGATAGCCCAACCTACGAGACGGAAGCCGTTCGTTTCGAGGCGGAAGACGGCAGCGTGCGCATCTGGAGCTACCGCGACCTGGACCAGCAGACCTGCCGGCTGGCCGCTGCCCTGACGGAATTGGGGCTGAGCCCGGACGACAAGATCGGCATCTATATGCCCATGGTGCCGGAGGTCGTGGCCGCCTTTTTTGCCACCGCCCGGATCGGGGCCGTGGCGGTACCGCTGTTTTCCGGCTTTGGTCATGAGGCCATCGCCACCCGCCTGAACGATGCCGGCGCCACCGCGGTGATTACCATCGACGGTACCCAGCGCCGGGGCCGGCCCATCCCCATGAAGCCGGTGATGGACCAGGCATTGTTGAATGTCCCATCGGTCCGCCACCAGATCGTCCTGCGCAGCCACGATCACGCCCTGGCCTGGGACGATGGGCGGGATCACGATTGGGCCGAGATCGTCGCGGGCAAACCCGACTTTGTGCCCGCGGCCATTGTGGATGCCGAGCATCCCCTGCTGCTGGTCTATACCTCGGGCACCACGGGCAAACCCAAGGGCACCATCCTGACCCACGTGGGCTTCCCCGTTAAAATCGGCTTTGATCTTTTGGTCTGCATGGATTTGAAGCCGGACGACAGGATGATGTGGATCAGTGATTTTGGCTGGGTCGTGGGGCCGATGATTACCACGGTCTGCTGCCTGGCCGGCGCCACCATGGTCCTGGTCGAAGGTACCCCGGATTATCCCGACCCGGACCGTATGTGGCGCCTCTGCCAGCAGCACAAGGTGAGTTTTCTGGGCGTCGCGCCCACCACCATTCGCGGTCTGATGCGGGCCGGCACCGGCGATATCGAGAAATGGGATCTGAGCGGCCTGCGCGTTGTCGCCTCGACCGGTGAACCCTGGACCGATGAAGCCTGGAACTGGTGTTTCGAGCATGTCTGCCGGCGCCGCGCCCCGCTGTTCAACTGGACCGGCGGCACCGAGATCGGCGGCGGCATTCTGGTCAGCACTTTCATGCACCCGTTAAAACCGTGTTGCTTTGGCGGCTCCGTGCCCGGCATGGAGGCTGATATCCTGGACGATGCCGGCCAGCCCGTGGCCGCCGGCGAGGTCGGTGAACTGGTCCTGCGGGCGCCGTCAATCGGTTTGACCCGCGGCCTGTGGCGGGACCCGGAACGTTATCTGGAAACCTATTGGAGCCAGTACCCGGATATCTGGCGCCACGGCGATTGGGCCAGCCGGGATCAGGACGGCCTTTGGTATGTGCATGGCCGTTCCGACGATACTCTGAAGATCGGCGGCAAGCGGACCGGACCGGCGGAGATCGAAGGGCTGGTAATGGCCACCGGGTTGATCACGGAAGCCGCCGCCATCGGCCTCCCCGATCCACGCGCCGGCCAGTCGGTGATGTGTGTCTGCATTCCCGGCCCCGGCGTTGCGCCGGACGAGGGCACGGCCAATCTGGTTCGTGACGCGGTGGCGGCCGGTTTGGGGCATGCCTTCCGGCCCAAGGATGTGCTGTTCGTTTCCGATCTGCCGAAAACCCGCAACATGAAAATCATGCGCCGGGTCGTCAGGGCGGCGGTCCTGGGCCAGAACCCCGGCGACCTGACCGCCCTGGTCAACCCGGAAGCGGTCGAAGAGGTCGCCCGCGCGGCGGCGCAGAGCTGATCTTCATACAGCGTTTGCCTCATCTTCCATCGTGCGCGCGGCCAGTTCCCACCAGCGATGGATGCATGCAGCCGCGACATCGGCGGCCAACTGCGCTGCGGCGGGACTTGCCATCGCCAGCGCGCGCAGGTCGTCTTTATCCAGGACCGGCTGTGCATCGATATAGCCGTTGTCCGCAAAATAATGCTCCAGGTTTTCCGTTATTTTCCCGCGAAATCCCTTGAGCCGCCGATCCTCCCTCGCGCGCAGCACGGCGACTAGTTTGCCGGCATCGTTGCCAAGTTCGGACGCGATGCTGGCGACGTCATTCAAATAACGCTCCCCCAAGGCGCCGCTGCTTTCAAGCACATCGCGATCCACCGGCCGGCCGCGGCCCTGTTTCCACAATTCACAAAACACATTGAGCAAATCGGCGCGGGGTCCAATTTGCGCCGCGACCTTGAACTGCGCGCCCCTATCCAGGGTCGATCGACTGTTCGACACCAGGCGCCACCTGCCGACATTGTCGATATGCCGCTGCAACCAGGTTTGCAGACAATCGAGATCATCCCAAAGCAGATGAAACAGGTGCTGGGCCTCGTAGCCGCGCCGGGGGTCCAGGTAAGGCACGCCGATCAAGGCGCCATATTGTTCGGCGGAACAGCCGGCAGGTGCGGGCACCGGTTTCTCCGCTTCGACGCGCAGCGACGACGGCCCGGGCACGCTCCCGGTCCTGCCGCGTACCGCCGCCAGGTCAATGACCACTGCCGCCGGGCAATTTTCTTCTTCGAGGGCATTTTGAATGCGGTCGACATCCACCGGATCGGCCGTGAAGTAGAATATCTGACGATCCTGGTCCTGTGCGATCCGGCCAAGGCCGCGCACAATCGCGTGGTATCGGGATGGATCGCTCTGATCCAGGGCCTCATCCAGGAAAAGCGGCAACTTGATGCTTTGTTCCACTTCTTCCGCAAATGCCATGCGGGCCGCCAACAGCAGTTGGGCGCGCGTTCCATCGGAAAGCTCGGCCAGACCGCGCCTCTCGCCGGTGGCCGTATCGATGGCGACCAGGCGGGGTTCGCCGCCGCTTCCGGCTATGGTGATGTCATAGCCAAAATGGGTGAAATTGGCGAAGAACTCCCGCGCCCTGGCAAGTACGCTGGGCATCTGATTTTTCTGGTGCTCATGCTCGACCGCTTCGACGATGAGGCGCCCTGCTTTCGCCAACAGCGCCTCGTTTCGCCTGTCGTTCAATTGCGCCAGCCACTCGTTGCGCTCTGCGAGTAGGTTTTGGATTTCCTGACGGCTTTGGGCGAGATTGACTTGGGCTTTGATATCGGCGATTTCGTCGCGTTTGTCAGCCGCGGTTCTTGCGGTGTTCGATAGACTTTCGAATGTTGCGTCCATCTCACTGTCCTCCAAGTCGACGAGGACGGCTTCACCGGCCGCCTCCAACTCCGCATGATCCGATCGAATCTGACTCTCAATTTCGATGCATTCCTGTTTCAGTTTGGAATAGTACGGCAAATTGTTGATCAATTCCGCAAGCCCGTGTACGTTACCGACGTCCAGTTCAGCCTCGCCGTATATTTCCGCAAGCGCTCCGCGCGCCGTCGTCAGATGTCCGGCAATATCCGCCAACGAGTCTTGGATTTTGACTTCGTCGGACGAAGCGGCGCGCAACCTGGCATCGCTTTTCTCCAGTTGCCCCAAGCCCGCCAATGCCATGGCCGCATCGCTGGGACGCCGCCCGCCATGGCTTGCCAAAAAATCACCAACATCGGAGAGACGTGCATTGTATTGAATTTCACGGACCGCGTTCTGGTCGTCCGCCTTGCGTTCCTTGCCGCGGGCCTGGCGCAATTGATCGAGGGCCCGCGCCAGATCGACGAGTTCGACATCGGTTCGTCCGGGCTCGAGCCCCAGGCTGCCGCAAAGTTCTTGTCTTTGCAGCTCAAGCCGGCTTGCCGCCTCGAGAAGGCCGTCCCGCCGATTCTGAAAATCCCGCCGCTCGACATCCCTGTCCCGCGCGCGCCTTTCCGCGGCACCCAGTTCAGCGGCCAGCCCGTCAAGTTCACGAAGCCGGGCCTCCGCCGAGCCGACCTCCCAGCGCTCTGGCGCCGCGACGGTAAGATTTACGAATTGGTCCTGGGCGGCTTGGCGCGCGGCAGAGGCGGATTGCCTGCGCCGGCGGATCAGGATGGGCAGCAATATGCCGCCACCAATGCCGCTCAGTAACCCCAGTCTGGGATCCACAAAAAAGGCAAGCCCCGCACCAACCGCCAGGAGGGCGATTGCGCCGATTAACCATACCCGATCGAACCGGGATGCCTGTCTGGCCGCCTCCGGATCGGGCGCGCGCAACCAGGCGCGCAGGATCTCGGTGGCGGCACGATAGCCTTCGAGGGTGCGGCGGCTTTCATCGGAAAACGCCAGTTTCGCCAGCAGCCTAAGGCGCTCGTCTATGGCATCGGTCTTGGATCGAAGTTCCTCGACCGCCCGCAGGAAGGAAAACAAGTCACCATGGTTCGCGAGATCGAATGTCGTTGCCGGCATATCGATGCCGCCAACCGCCGCGAACGCGATACGCAGTTCTGCCTGATAGCCGTCATGCTCCCGACGGGAATTACTGAGTTCCAGTTCAAACCGCGAGAGTTCTTCTGTCCGTGCGCGCCAGGTCGTCAGTTCAACCGGGTCCAGCGGTTTGACCAGGCCGCTGCCGTGCTGTTCTTTCCTGGCAGCTTCCAGATCGCGCTCGAGGGATCTTTGCCGGTCTTCGAAGTCCCGGATCTCAATTTGCCCCGCCTCGGCCTGGTCTGACTCCCGGCCGGTCAAATTTTCAAGGCTCGCCGGCAGAGCGGCAATGGCATGCTTCAACTCCATCAGCCGGCGTTTTCGGGCCGCAAGTCCCTGTGCCCGCTTCACGAATGCAAGACGGCGCTCTGCCTGCTCCGCGTCACGTAGGAAAGCTGATGCTTCCGTCAATCGGTCAGCTCTATGTTGAAGTCCCGATTGCCGGGCTTCAGCGCTTTTTACCGCGCCGGACGACTCATCGAATTTGCGCCGTTCGCTACGCCCATGGCTTGGGCCCGGGCCATGAAACAGCTCCGCGATCACACGGGGCAAATCGAAACCACCGGTCATCTGTTTCCGGATTTCGATCGCCACGTCCTGGGCGCCCATGGCGGATGGCTCGATCAAGTCCCTTAACAGCAGAAAAAAGCAACCATGCAGATGCGATGGCGGCAGCGCCGGTGGCGGCATATCCTCGCCATCGCGGCGCCAGCCGATCCGCGAACCCTCGCGCTCCACCTGCCATGCGGCCCCATCCAGTTCGAATTCGCCGTGCAAAGACACCTGCTGGCCGGGTCCCCGATCGTGCCAAAACAAGGCCTCAACCGCGCGGCAGATGCTGGATTTGCCGATGGCGTTGGGTCCATGCACCACATGAATTTGGTCGCCCGCCGTCACAATTTCGAAAGGCGCATTGATACCGGGCAGCCGTCTGATCTGTAACCGGCGCAGCTTCATGACCGGCCGCCGCCGGATTGCTGTTCAAGCATGGCGTACAGGGCAGATTTTGCCGCCCGCAGAAGCAGCTCGCGCAACGGCGCATCGTCGAGTGGATCAAGCGCCTCGCGTTGTTCGTTCAGGGGCGACCATCGGTGGTCACCGGCCAAGTCATTCAGGCCGGCGCGATATTCCTTGAGCAGTATTGGCACACTTTCGTCGTTGCGTTGAAGCGCCAGAATGCGCTGTGCCAATAAAGCGGCCGGATCACGGCCCGTCGCGATCTCCACAAGATCCAGGGGCAATTCCAGATCGTCCAGCACTTTGTTGATGAAAACGACCGTATCGCCGACAGGCGGCGCTGGCAGGCTCCATTTGCCGTCGGCTATGGCGCGGCGAATTGCCGCGTACTGCATACTGGCGCCGGTAAGGCGCACCCGTAGGCCCAGCGCACGCGGCTCGACGCCGGATTTATGAAGTTGCCGTGCGGCTTCTTGCGCCGCCTGCAACAACCGATCGCCGACATCTTCAACATCCTGGATGCCATCGATCGCCAGCGTAATGTTGTCCCATCGCAGCGGCGCCATCGGAACCTGCGCGATGCCGACAACACTTGGACCGTCAAGCCTTATCAACCACGGGCCATGGGGTCCGGTTTCGCTTGGGTCAAGGCCAACCAGCGAGCCAAGATAGCCGCTGGGCGGTCGTCCCTTCAGGTTTGTTGCGCTGCTTAACGACGGCTTGTGAATATGCCCCAAAAGCCAGGCATCCAGGCCGGCCTGGTCCAATTCCCGCTGTTTGATCGGCGCATAATGTCCACCCGAGGCATCCAGATCCGCATGCAATAAACCTATCCGTGGGATGCCAGGCCGTGTCGCATCCAGTGGGTTTGATAACAGGCTTGCGACGGGACTTTGACGGACAACGCGGTCTCCGAACGACCAACCAATTATTTCAGCCAACGGTTGCCCGTTGCGTTCGATCACATGCCGCTGCCAGTGCCCACCGGCGCCCAGTAACGTAAAGCCGTCAACCAACCGGGCAATACGCGGCAGCGCCTCGACATCATGATTCCCGGCAACGGCGATGACATCGATGCCCGCTGCCACCAGCCGTCGAACATTCTTCTCGAATGGCAGGAGCGCTTCAAACCGGGCATTCGTACTTTCGACCACGTCTCCCGCAAACAGCACGGCATCGACTTTCCGCTCAACCGCCAAATCGATCGCCGATGCCAGTGCGGCGGCGGGGGTCAGTTCCTCCGGGTTGAGACCCCAATCATCCAGGTCACTTGGCAGACCTGAACACTGGGTCCCCAAATGGACGTCGCCGATGGCGAGCAGTTCCACGCCAGCAGTCGTCTCGTTTTGGTTGTCAGCATCCATTGCGGGAATAATTCGTCATCTATACCAACGCATTCCAATTCAAAATTGACTTTCCGGAACATTGCCCACGCCGACGGGAATAGCTAATGCCGCCACGGATCAGGCCGTCGGCCTGTCGCCGGCCACGGTGGTGCGGCGCATCACCCGGCGATAGCTGTTGTCCCAGGGACGGCCGCGATGCAGGGTGGCGCGGTCATCCCAAATCACCAGATCGCCGGCCTGCCAGTCATGATGATATTGCAGGTGCGCCTGGGTTGCCTGTTCGCGCAACACCGCCAATAGGGCATCGCTTTCCGCCCGCGCCAGGCCAATGATGCCCGAGACATGTGCGCCGGCATAGAGCGCCTTGCGGCCCGTGCGGGGATTGGTCTGCACCAGGGCCTGGGGCACCGGTGGTACTTCCGCCTTTTCCGCAGCCAGAAATTTCTCCTTGGCGTCGTAGCCCATGGCCGCGCGGGAATGGGCCAGGCTGTGCTCACCGACCATGCCGTCGATCCGGGCCTGCATTTCCGCTGAAAGCGCATCCCAGGCCGCGCGCTGATCGGCGAACTCGGTCGCGCCGCCCTGGGGCGGGACT
>JAQBYC010000034.1 GCA_027623205.1 Pseudomonadota bacterium
ACGACCTTGGCTCCGATCTTCACCAGCTTCTCTCTCAGTGTCGTCAGCGACCAATGCTCGACCTCTTCATCATCGGCGGTTTCGATAGTTGGCAATTTAAGCGCAATGGGGCCTGACATTGCGGCTTGATAAAACTTCACATTGCAGACCATCTCCCTGTTTTTACTCCGGCGTTGACAAAACGCGTGCGCACCTCATGATAGGGCACGGGGCAATTGTATTTCTGGAGCAGGCTGCGAACCTGCTTTTCGTCGACCGGCGGAATCCTTGGCTTCTTCACACTGGGCAGACCTCGGCTAGCGGAACCATGTACCGGTCGGCAAGATTGCCTGCATCATGACACCTTGGATGTCGGCGTCTACCTGCCGTCGAACACCGGCCTCATCTGCTCCTCCCAAGACAGGTAGGACACCTCAATAAGGTCGTTTACCGACACCGACGGCGGATCGAGCGAGATCACCGGGCGCTCGCCCGGTGATGGACAACGTCAATAATCCCAAGAGCCTTCGCTGCGAACGGGGCGTGGAGCATTTGGGCTTGGCCCCAAGCGTACCGGATTACCGGTCTCAACATCTTGCGAGTTTGGCAGTGTCGCGCCAGTCATCTTCTCGAACAGGTTCGCGACCGATTTTACGCCGCCAAACCTGGCGCCTCCGGGAAGTGCAGCCTGATCCTTTCCGTAGTACTCGAACCAGGGCAGTCCAGCTTCGCTGTATTCCTTCGCCGTCGGCGGCTCATTAGGCGCTGCTTCGCCCGTGATCGCCTTCCAGTCCTTGGCGTGCAGCAAGGTGATGAAGACCCGCTCGGCGGCCGCGATGTCCCAGTCCTCGATGTTGAACGGATCCGGGTGAATGACCTGCCGCATCCGTCCGCCGGCAGCGAGACCCATTGGCAATGCCTTTTTTTTGTGTGAAAACTCCATGTATTCGGCACCGTCGTCGATTGGCGTAGCAGCATCTCGGCGTTTCTGCTGTTCATCCCATTCGCAGCGTTTTGCCTTCCAAACCTTGGCCCTGAGCGGGAAGACAGAGATTTGAAGCCCACCCCACTCGGCATCGCCCGTCAGTTGTTCCTCCACCGAATAGCCGTCACCGAGCGGCATGGCAACGAACTGCCGGATGACGCCCTTTTCGACTGCGAAGCCGTCGAGCCAAGGCTGCTCGGGCGCAACCAGGTAGTCTTGGGGGTCGCGATGGAGGCCTGTACGCCAGCTCTCTCCCGTCACCGCATTGATCTTGCCGGCTGCAACCTTGATCGCCACCGGAAAATCGAGACCCCAGTTTTCGGGGCCGTTATTGGAGAAGTTCAGCCACATGGCTTCAGACTGCCACATCGGCAGGATGACGCCGCCCCGAGCGGTCGTCGGCAATGGTAGCTTTTGGGGATGGTCTTCGACATGTCTCAAAGGAAAGGAGCCCAGCCCTGGCGGCAGGGAATAGGTCTTGTCGGAATCTGGAATCCGTAGCGTGCGCTGGAAGTCTATGGAGAAGACGGCGTCTTCTTCGATTTGCGGAAACCGAAAGACGAGACAATCCTCCTCTGTGACGGTGCTATGTTCGAGTGTGGGCATAAGCGATGTTTCTCCTACCAGTTGCCGTCATGGACATCCCGAACGATGCGCAAGACCGCATTGTCGGGCATGGTCTTGATCGCCCGGATGAGCTCGGCAAAGAGCTGGGGACGGGCAAGAATAGCGGAACGCAGGTCGGCCGATATTTTGCCGGCCTGAGCGAGCATAACGTCGGGATCCTCCCCGAGCTCGTGGGCGAGCTTGATGAGGGTCTCCTCTCCGGGCGGAGCAACTTCGCCGCGTTCGACGCGTGAGAGGTAAGCAGGCGTGACGCCGCAGCGGGTGGCTACCTGCCGCAGCGAAAACGCCGGGTCATTCTCCATCCGCCGCTCGCGCAGCTTTCGGATATTCTCCCCAAAGACCTCGCCGTGAGTACGTTGTGATGGACGTTGCATGTTGCCTATATAGGCAACGCTTAATCATTCGTCAAGACTGAGAACGCCGGAGGGTGCTGTCAGTCTAATGCGAACATGTCTCTGGTTTACCACGAAGCTCCAGAATTATGCAGCAAGCTGACGCCATTCAGCCAACGCGAGCCGTGATTGTCGCCGCCGCGAGGCAAAAGCTGGCCGCCGAAGTGGAATCAAAACGGTTACGGAACCTGAGCGCACGCTGCGACGACCGTGTCGCGGCGGCGGAAGGTGTCGAGGAAGCCGCCAAGGCTTTATCAATGGCGCTCGGCGTGTACGAAGCGACCGGAGTTGATGCCCTGCGGTACATCGACCCGCACGATGACAACACGACCCGCCGCCTCGATGGTGAGGGCCGGTTAAGGGTCTATCTCGGCGGCACGCTGGGCCGGCAAGTCGATGGCTTGCCGATCAACCATCTGGACCCGCGACATGGCAAGGGACTGGCGGATCTTGAACGCGAGTACCTGTCACCGTTGCTCCTTACGGGCGCCGGGGCGGATAAAAAGGCCGGGAAAATGTAGTTGGAAGCGGCTTTACGACAACCCGTATATAAAGTATAATAATTAATTATCACGTTCTTTAGGAGCATAGCCATGAAAGCCGCTTTCTACGCCCGCTATAGCACCTACATGCAGCGGGAAGCCTCTATCGACGACCAATACCGCAATTGCCAAGCCCAGGCCGACAGGGAGGCCTGGGCCGTGGTTGCCCGGTACAAGGACAAGGCCATGTCGGGCACCGATGCCGACCGCCCTGGCTTCAACGCCATGATGGCGGACGCCATGGCGGGCCAGTTCGACGTGCTGATCGTCGATGATCTGTCGCGAATGTCGCGCGACGATATAGCGATGAAAATGGCGCTACGCCGGTTAGCTTTTCGCAATGTCCGCGTGATCGCCGTCTCTGACGGTTTCGATACGGATTCGAAAAATCATAAGGTCCAGGCCTTCGCCCGAAGTTTCCAAAACGAGTTATATGTGGACGACCTGCGGGCCAAGACCCATCGCGGCATGACCGGTCAGGCTCAACAGGGCAACAACACCGGCGGGCGGAGTTATGGCTATCGCCATGTCCCGATCGAGGACCCGAAACGCCTCGACGAATACGGCAGGCCGGTAATCATTGCCGTCACCCGCGAGGTCGACCCCGAGCAGGCCAAATGGGTTGAACAGATTTTCCAATGGTACGCGGGCAGCCATCCCCCGCGTTGGATCGCGGCGGAACTGAACCGCCTGCGCATCCCCTCGCCCCGTGGCGGCACCTGGGCCGGCAGCGCCATCCACGGCGATATGTCCAAGGGCACGGGCCTGTTGAACAACGAACTCTATATCGGCAATTACATCTGGAACCGCTCCCGCTGGGTCCGTAATCCCGACACCGGCAGAAAGACACGCATCGCCCGTCCCAAAGAAGAATGGGTCACCAAGGAGATGCCAGCATTGCGGATCGTCTCCGCTGACCTCTGGGACCGGGTTAAGGCCCGGCAGAAGATACAACGCGAACGTGGCGTGGCCATACGTGTGGCCCTGCACAAGAACGCCCGCACCGGGGCCGGCCCCAAGTATCTGTTCTCCGGGTTGTTGAAGTGCCATTGCTGCGGCGCCAACTATGTCATCGTCGATAATTACCGCTATGGCTGTGCCAAGCATCGGGACCGGGGCCCGGACGTTTGTTCCAACGGCCTCAAGGTGCCGCGCAAGCTGGTCGAGGAGCGCCTGTTGGAAGGCATCAAGCGAGATCTGTTCACCGACGAGGGCATCGCGCTGTTCAAGAAAGAAGTCGCCCGATTGCTGGCTGAACGGGCCCGCAGCCAAGGCCGCGACAATGATAAAGCCAAACGCCGTCTGGCAGCCGTGGAAAACGAGATCGAGAACATTATGGTAGCGATCAAGCAGGGTATCCTAACGACCACCACCAAGGCCGAACTACAAAAGGCCGAGGCCGAGAAGGCCAGTCTGGAAAAGGCTATGAACGCCAATACGAGCTCACTAGACAATATCCCAACCTTGTTGCCCCGCGCCACCGATAGGTTCCGAGCACTGATCGACAACTTGGAAGGGGTCACGCAGGCCCAGGTCGCACGCGCCCGAACCAACATCAAGGCCCTGGTCGGCGGCGAGATCAGCCTGATCCCCATGGAAGGCGGTTATCTGGAGGCCGAACTGCGCGGTAATTATGCCGGGCTGATCAGATTGGCAAACCAAAGCCCCGGCGGTAAGGCCGGGGGCGGAAGTAAATTAAGTGTGGTTGCGGGGGCAGGATTTGAACCTGCGACCTTCAGGTTATGAGCCTGACGCGCTGAAACGCGGCGACATCCGGCGGTGGTGTTATTCTTACGGTAGTTCTGGTGACGGCACAGGTCGCCTTTGTCCTTGCCGCGAACAGCGCACACGCCGTCACGCCTGGCCGGTTATGAATGCGTGGAATTCATAGATCTCATGGCTATCGAGATCGCGAAAGCCGGCGCCGGTCAGGTGGGCGCGGATGGTGGCTTCGGGTACGCGACGGCCCTTGGCGGGACTTTTGCCGTTCTCCTCGTCCTTCCAATCGACGATGGCGACGGTGCCGCCGGGGGCCAGCAGGCGGTGGCATTCGGCCATGAGGGGCTCCGGCGCATCCAGTTCGTGGTGCACTTGCGCCATGATGACGATGTCGGCGCAGCCATCCGGCAGGTCAATGGCGTTCGGCCGCATCAGGCTGGCGGCGAGATTATCCAGGCCCTGGGCGGCGGCGTCCTCGGCCAGCAAACCGACCATGCCTTCGAGAATATCGCAGCCATAGACCTTGGCGCCGGGATAGGCTTTTGCAAACGGCAGGGTGATAAAGCCGACCCCGGCGCCGATATCGATCAGGGTGCAATCGGGGGCGGGCCGCAAAACTTCCCAAATCCTGGCCGGGTCGAAATACGCCAACCGCTCCGGGCTGCGCAACCGCCCGATCCGGTCTGGATCCATGCCCAACAAGTCCGCCATCATCTTCGCTCCCCACTGATTCCCCAAGCAGGACTATATACCAAGCCGCGCCCGTTATAGTATTGCTTTGCCCTGGCTTTCGCGGGGAAAATACGGCTAACCAAGGGGAGGCAACCGCATGTCCTATTTCGATCTGTTGATCCGCAACGGCACCGTGGCCACGGCGGCGGACACCTTTCAGGCGGACGTGGCCGTAAAGGATGGCCGCGTGGTGGCCCTGGGGGAAAATCTGGGCACCGCCGATCACGAGATCGATGCCTCGGGCAAGCTGGTGCTGCCCGGCGGGGTCGAGGGCCATTGCCATATTGAACAGATCTCCTCGTCCGGGATCATGACGGCGGATGATTTTTATTCCGGCACGGTGTCCGCGGTGTTCGGCGGCACCACCACGGTGATCCCGTTCGCGGCCCAGCAAAAGGGCGCGTCGCTGCGCCAGACGGTGGAGGATTATCACGCCTGCGCCGGCCCCAAGGCGGTGATCGATTACGGTTTTCACCTGATTATTTCAGACCCCTCGGATCAGGTCATCGGCCAGGAGCTGCCGGCCCTGATCAGGGACGGCTTCACCTCGTTCAAGGTCTATATGACCTATGACGATCTGCGCCTGGATGACTACCAGATGCTGGAGGTGCTTTCCGCCGCGCGGCGTAACGGCGCCATGGTCATGGTGCATGCGGAAAACCATGACATGATCCGCTGGCTCAGCCAGAAGCTGTTGGATGCGAACCATTGGCAGCCCCAGTATCACGCGGTCAGCCATTCCCGCGCCGGCGAGGGCGAGGCGGCGCACCGGGCCATCGCCCTGTCCCGGCTGATGGATCAGCCGATCCTGGTGGTGCATGTATCCTCGGAAGAGGCGATGGACGAGATCCGTCTGGCCCAGAACAAGGGTCTGAAAATATTCGCCGAGACCTGTCCGCAATATCTGTTTCTGACGGCGGAGGATCTGCACCGCGACGGCATGGATGGAGCCATGTTCTGCTGCAGTCCCCCGCCCCGCGGCGCCGCCGATCAGGCGGCCATGTGGCGCGGCCTGGCCAACGGCACCTTCTCGATATTCTCGTCCGATCACGCGCCCTACCGGTTTGACGACAGCGGCAAGTTAAAGGCGGGGCCGGAGCCCACGTTTAAACAGATCGCCAACGGCGTGCCGGGGATCGAGCTGCGCCTGCCCCTGCTGTTTTCCGAAGGCGTGGGCAAGGGCCGCATCGACCTCAACCGATTTGTCGCCCTGACCGCCACGAACGTGGCCAAGCTTTATGGCCTGTCGCCCCGCAAAGGCACCATCGCGGTGGGCTCGGACGCCGACATCGCGATCTGGGACCCGGATCTGGAACAGACCATCGATCATGCCATGCTGCATGACGACGTGGGCTACACCCCCTATGCCGGAATAAAAATCAAGGGCTGGCCCACGACGGTCCTCAGCCGGGGCCGGGTGGTGGTGGCCGACGGCGCCCTGCATGGGTCACGGGGCGACGGCCAGTTCCTCGCCCGGGCCGTTTCCGAGGCGGCGGCGCCCTTGGGCCGCCTGGAGCCGGAGATGGACCCCGCGCGCAATTTCGGCGCGGATCTGCTGGGCCGATGAGTACCCCGATACGGGACGGCGCGTGCCCCTGTTGATGAACCGCGCATCGGACCTGGCGGACGACTATCCTCTGCGCTATTTTGACGCCTTCGATCCGGCCCTGAACCACGCGGTCTAGAGTCCGGGTTCATCGAAAGAGCGCCAGCATCATGGCGGAAACATCGCCGGGCCTTTGAAACCGGGAAAGGATTTCTCAAATGCCGCATTTAGACCGGGATGGCGTCCGTCTTTACTTCGAGGATAGCGGCGGCAATGGAATGCCGGTTCTGCTCACCCACGGCTTCGGCGCGTCAACCGCGATGTGGCGGGGGCAGGTGGAGGCCTTCCGCGACCGCTATCGTTTCATCACCTGGGACATGCGCGGCCATGGCGCCACCGAATGCCCCGACGATCGGGGCCTTTACAGCCAGCGCCATACGGCAGAGGACATGCGGGCGCTGCTGGATCACCTGGAGGTGGAAGATGCCGTGATCGCGGGCCATTCATTGGGCGGCTTCATGTCCCTGGCGTTCAATGTGCGTTACCCCGAACGGGTCCGGGCCATGGTGCTGCAAGGCTGCGGCCCCGGCTACCGCAACGATGCCGCGCGGGAAACCTGGAACCAGCGCGCCGAAAGCCGGGCCCGCGCCCTGGATGACGGCGGCCTCGCCGCGCTGGGCGGCAATTCCGAGGTCACGGTCAGCATCCAGAATTCCGCCGCCGGGCTGGCGCTGGCCGCGCGGGGCATATTGAGCCAGGTCGACGCGCGGGTGATCGACAGCCTGTCCGGCATCGCCGTTCCCGTATTGATCGTCGTCGGGGACGGCGATACGCCCTATCTTGTCGGCTCCGACTATATGGCGAGCCACATTCCCGGCGCCGTTTACGTGTTGGTTGCCGATGCCGGACATGGCGTCAACGTGGACCAGCCGGAAGTCGTCAACAAGGCACTGGGCGATTTCCTGGGCGCCTTGTGAGAGCGTCGGCGGTTGCCTTTTGGTTATCCCGCGTCCGCGAAACGGGCCAGTCTTCTGTTGTCCTCGTCCCACAGGGCAAGGGGCGCGCATTTGAGGCTTTCGAGAAAGCGTATTTTTTTAGGAAACGCCGCCAGCTCCGGGCTGGCGTCGAGACATTCCTGTAGCCGGTAATTGGGAATGCGGCTGTTGAGATGGTGCACATGATGCAGTCCAATACTGCCCGTCAGCCATTGTATCGCTTTCGGCAGAACGTAGTACGAGCTGCCCAACAGCCCCGCGAGATAAAAGCTCCATTCACCATCCCGCTCCCAGTAGACCTCTTCAAATTGGTGCTGAACAAAGAACATCCAGCCGCCAACGATCGAGGCCGTGGCTAAAACGGGCAGATAGACCAACAGGAATGTCCCCGCGCCGATCAGGTACATCATTCCACCGAGGACGATAACGAGGGCAAGGTCGAGCCCCAGTATGCTGCGCCAGATTTGACGCGCCGGCAGCGGCTGGCCAAAAGGCAGACGTTGAAGAATGGCAAAGTGAAAGGGAACAGAGATCAGAAACAGAACCACCGGGTTTCTGTAGAGACGGTACATCAGCCGGGACAGCAGGGGCAGCGCCCTGTATTCCTTGACAGTGCAGGTCGAGATATCGCCAACACCGCGTTTTTCGAGATTTCCGCATCCGGCGTGATGGGTCGCGTGGGCCCGCTTCCAAAAATGATACGGTGTAACGGTAAAAAGACTGAGGCCACGCCCCAGCCAGTCATTGGCCGCGGCCGATTTAAAAAAGGAACCATGGCCGCAATCGTGCTGCACGATAAACAGGCGCACAATCAGCCCGCCCGTGGGGATGGCAAGCGCCAGGGTTAGCAGGTAGGACACATCCAGGCTCCAGCAGGTGAGTGCGAAAGCGCCTAGAAATAGACCCAGCGTGACAAAAAGCTGGGTCAGGCTGCGTCTTAGACTGGCGTCACGGTAATTTCTGCAATGTGCGGCGAGTTTTTGGCCAAGCGCCTTAAACTCTTCCAATGACATGTTTTGCGCCTCGGGAAGCGCAACGTCGCTATTAGAAATTTTCATACAATCCGATATTTTTCAGTTTCGATAATATTTGCGACAACGCGTTTAGCACATTTTGCCACATACCGGGTAAAACAATTATGAAGGCCGCTAAATGCCCGGCGGGATCGGCCGGTTTTCCGCCAAAATCAGCGGCAAACGACGAATAGGCCCGCCATGACGGCAGCCGGACCCGCACGGCGTTCACCGCGCCGGCGACGGCAACCCGCGCTCGGGGCCCCGGCGGCCCCCTACGCCGTGGCGCCTCGATGGCTTTGCTCTCTTTGCCATGGGGCATGGTCCGCGTGGCGCGGATTGACTGGGACCAGCCGCGCTGAATAAGATGGCATGCCCGTCCAAGACAGCGGAAAGACGCCGAAGTCCGGAGGAGATTGCATGCGCGGAAAACTTTTTCTGCCAGCCGGCCTGACGCTGGTCATCGGGGGACTGTTGGCATCGGCAGGCCATGGGCAACGGCCGTCGGCATGCGAGGCATGCGAAAAACTCGCCGGTTACGTCATGCCCAGCGAGATCAGTGACGAGATCCGCAAAATGGTCGGCAAATATAAAGGCGGCGGCGGCCCGGAAAATGTGGCCATCCAAAAAGCCCGCGGCGTCATCGAAACACAGCTTTATCCGGCGTTTGCCGGCGGCGCCGCTTGCCCGGAAATCGACAGTGAAAAATGGGCCATCGATTATTCCCACAAACGCCGGCAAGCGGCTTTGCACAAAGGCATCGACATCCCGCAGCCAAGGGGTACGCCGATACGGGCTATTGCCGAAGGGGTCGTGGTTGGACGTTTCATGAACCAGGGCAACAAGAAGGGCATAGAGGTCATGTTGCGGCACACGCCGCAGCAGACCGGCCTGCCGTTCTGGACCTATTCCCAATACACCCATCTAGCCGAGATGTCGCCACTGCCCATTGGCGCGCGGGTCGAAATTGGCGCGGAAATTGGCAAGACCAGCAACACCGGCAAAATGGGCCGGCGCATCCGCCGCGACGCCCTGCATTTCGCCATTCTTTACAGCGCCCATCCCGAATGGTCCAACGACGGCGCGGTCGTGACGCCAAAAGACGGCTATTTCATGGACCCGAACGCATTCTACCGGCTGCAGCCGCCCCATGACTCCCAATCCCTGTCGCGCCTGCCCGAAGGTCAAAAAGCCATCGCCGTGCCATACATGAAGACCGACGGCAGCCTGGAGCCAGCCAGCACAAAGCGGATCTGGCCTTACGTCTGCAATTGATGCAGAGCCGCGTCCAACTCTTATTGGTTGCTGTATAATTCTAGAATTACACACTTGTAGAGAATATGTTTTTATATCAATATTATTGTTAGAAATTATAACGCTCTATTGATCTCTATGCGGTCGTTCGAATGGGAGACTTAAGTCATGCGCTATGGAGCCGTATTAATATTTATTCTGCACATTTTTGGCGCCTCCGCGCCAGCCCTGGCGGAGCAGCCCATAGAGCCGGAAACCCGTGCGCTCGCAATGAAACTCATGGAACTTACCGATGCTACGGGTAATGCGCATAAAGCTGCCGAAATCATGTCGACACAATTACTAGTAGGTCTCCAGACGGCAATTCCGGAGCTTACGAAACAATTGGCGTCTATGATGCGCGAAGAGATAATGGCTATGCTTGAAGACCAGATAGAAACTATGACGGAGGACTTTATCCCTATTTATGCGCGACATTTCACAAAATCCGAACTGCGTGACCTCATTGCATTTTATTCGACTGCAACAGGGCAAAAGACGATTTCGGTGATGCCGCTCATTTTGCAGGATAGCTTGTCGGCAACCCTAACTAGAATGAACTTCCTTATCCCAAAAATGAAGCGTCAAATTCGGGCGCGGCTAAAAGAAGCCGGCTATGAATAGAGCCATTGAACCAATTACTTAAGCCGGTCGACCCAACAGGTCGAGCCAGGCGCGGATGCGGGCTTCGTTGACGCCGAAATCGTTGCCTCCGTAGTGGGAGCGGCTGTAGATGGCCAGGGTGGCGCTGTCCGCGGTAACGGGGATGAAACGGACGGTAATGCTGTCGGGATAGCGCATCCATTCCGTACGCTGAATAAAATCGTACTGCATGCCGCCCTCGTCCACCGCACCCGCTTCGATACGGGGTTGGGCCGAAAGTATCTTTATCCAGCGTTGCCGCAGTTCCTCCACCGAAGCGGCAAATGCCGGGCCCAACAGGTGCGGCTTGGCACGGCAATAGCCCGGCGGGCAGACCAGAAACTGGTTCGGTTTCGGGCTCAGCGCCAGGGTTGGGAAGTCCACCGGCTGAACCTCGATGGCGCCAAGAACCACTTCCAGGGATTTTTCCCGCCCCATGACCGCGGCCAGCAGCGCCAGCAAACATAGCAGCGCAAGCAAAGCCCTGATCGTCGTGGCGCGGCGTCTACCCATGGCGCATTTCTTCCTCGTCTAACGCTTCAACGGGCACGAAGGCTTCCGGCAAGCCGAAAGCCGACGGACCGAATACCGCCAGGGCCTTGTCCGTGCGCATGATCGGCGGGGCGGACACGGCCATGACCGTCACCCGCTGACCATAACGCAGGCGTTCCGTGGTGATCGGCTGGGCCATTTCGCTATCCAGTATACAGATCAGGTCGGGGACGATGGCGCGCAGGGCGCTGCCCTGCCGCGCCGCCAGAAACTCGTTCTGAAACTGGATTTCCAGCGGTGGCCCATCGGTCCTTTGCCTATCGCCTGTTTGCGCCGCGATGGTCACCTGGCCAACGGCGTAACCTTGGCGGGTTTCACGCACCAGGTCCGTGACCTTACCCGTATACAAAACCCTGGCATGGCCGTAGTGGGTGCCGGCCAGCATTTTTATCAGCGCCGCGAAGGGGTCGCGGTTTTGCGCCCGCGACTGGGCGAGGTCGGCGCCGATGGCCTGACACAGGGATGTGGTGCCGGGAATGGCCACCCGGCGCGCGGTCTTGCCGTCCATGGGATAGGCGGCCATGGCCGATCGCGCGCCCATGCGGATAGCGATGCCCCGGGCGATGTATTCGGCGCGGGCGTCGTCGCCGATATCCAGAATGGTGGTATCGCCGTGTTCCGAGGCCAGGGCCATTGGCGCGCTGGGGGCGCCATAAACCGAAAAGGTGACCATCTGCAATTCGGGAAAGGCGCGGCCCATGCCATCGGCATCGACCATCGTCCGGCCCAGCATGGCGGCGATATAGATCGGCATCATGGAATTCGAGCCCCCGGCCTCGAACGCCATCAGGGCATCCGCCGGGCGGCCCAGGTGTTTTTCCAGGGCCAGAACCGCATTGGGCGGCTGATCGGCGCCCATGATCTTTTCAATGGCCACCGTTGGCGCGCCCAGGTTGCCGCAGGACATCACCAGGGCATCATCGGCCAACTCGTCCAGGGACAGCATGGTAACGGGGCCGTTGGCGGCGATGGCGCGCCGGGTCATCAATGTCGCGATATAGGGATCACCACCGCCGCCCGTGCCCAGAAAGGTCGCGCCCAGGGCGATATCATCCAGATCATCAAGGGTAATCCTGATCATGTTCTGCCGCCCGCTAGATCACCAACCGCCTTGACCCGCAGGCGGGTGGCGTTGCCGGGCATGTAACTCAGGGGGATCTCGTCCATTTCAACGATCCTGATGGTGGCGGCATCGGCACCCGCCGCCGCCGCCCGGGCCTTGGCCTCGTCCGTCGCCGCCGTCACGGCTTCGGCGCGGCTAAGATCGTCCAGGGAAAAGATCCGGTCACATTCGCCCCCCACCATGGCGATGGAGGCGCCGATGGCGTTGGCCACCTGGCCATGGCTGGGCCGCACAATCTCGCCACCGCCAATGCTTTCGCCGTGCAGCAGGGGCGCACCACCGCCCACCAGGATCACCGGCAGCCGGGCCGCACTGGGACGCACCCGTTCCAAGGCGCCCTCGATCATCGCCGCGGCCCGGGCCAGGGCCACTTCCACGCCGTCCAGCCGCGCCACCCTGGCCCGGTCGCCCAATGTCATGTTTCCGGCCGCCACCGCCATATCGCTTAGGGTCAAAGTATCACCGCCAAACACCAGGGCGCGCTGCCGCAATTCAAAGCCCACCGAATCCGGGCCAATACTGGCGCCGCCATCCCGCACCAGACTGCCCCCGCCCAGGCCCAGAGCCAACAGATCGGGCATGCGGAAATTGGTCCGCACGCCGCCCAACTCCACGGTCATGGCGGCTTCGCGGGGAAAACCATCCAGCAACAGACCGATATCCGTGGTGGTGCCACCGATATCGACCACCAGGGCATCACCAAGGCCCGACAACACCGCCGCGCCGCGCATGGAGTTGGTGGGACCGGAGGCAAAGGTCAGGACCGGGTATTGGGCGGCATGCGCGACCGTCATCAAGGTGCCGTCGTTTTGAGAGATATACAGCGGCGCGCTCAGACCCAGATCATCAATCGCCCGGTTGAAGGCCTCCAGCACCTGTGCCGCCAGGCCGGACAGGGCGGCATTCAGGATCGCCGCATTCTCCCGTTCCAGCAGACCGATGCGGCCAATACGGTGGGACAGGGTGATGGCGGCATCGGGTAACTCTTGCCGCAGGACGGCCTCGGCGCGGAGCTCCATATCCGCATCCAGGGGCGAGAACACCGAGGTAATGGCCACGGCAGTCAATCCAAGACCGCGAATTTCCCTGGCGATGGCGCCTATCTCGGCCTCGTTAAGAGCGGAGATGGGCCGGCCGTCGAATTCCAGCCCGCCGTGGGCCAGGTAGGTATGCGAGCCCACCACGGCTGCTAGATCCGCGGGCCAGTCCGACATCGGCGGCACGGCGGTGGTGGCGGGCGCCGCCAGACGCAGCACCGCGACCGGGTTCAGGCGGCGGCGCTCGATCACCGCATTGGTGAACTGGGTGGTCCCCAGCATCACCGCGTGGATCTGCGCCGGGGCCACGCCGCCCTGTTGCAGCACGGCGCCCGCCGCGGCGACAATGGCGTCGGTGATATGGCGGCCGGTCGTGGCCTTGTGCCAGGCGACCACCACATCGCCGTCCATCAACACCGCATCGGTATTGGTGCCGCCAACATCGATGCCCAAACGCAAGCGGCCGGGTTTTTTGGATGCAGCGGCCCGGTTCATGCCTCTGCGGCTTGCCCGCGCCGCACCGCCTTCGTTTGTGCTTTTGCTTTCACTTTTGCTTTCGCTTTTGCCTTCGCCTTGGCGGGCGCAGGCAGGGCGGGGCGGCGACGCAACAATGGCTGCAAATAGCGGCCGGTATAGCTTTCCGCGACCTCGGCCACCGCCTCGGGCGTGCCTTCGGCGACGATCCGGCCACCGCCATCGCCCCCTTCCGGGCCCAGATCGATCACCCAATCGGCGGTCTTGATAACCTCCAGGTTATGCTCGATCACCACCATGGTATTGCCCGCCTCGACCAGGGCATGCAGGACTTCCAGCAATTTGCGCACGTCATCGAAATGCAGGCCCGTGGTCGGCTCGTCCAGGATATACAGGGTCCGCCCCGTGGCCCGCCGCGCCAGTTCCTTGGCCAGCTTGACCCGCTGCGCCTCGCCCCCCGACAGGGTGGTGGCCTGCTGACCCACATGGATATAGCCCAGGCCCACCCGTTGCAGGGTTACCAGCTTGTCCCGCACCAGGGGCACCGCCTTGAAGAAATCCGCGCCCTCGTCCACGGTCATGTCCAGCACGTCGGCGATGGACTTGCCGCGGAACTGGATCTCCAGGGTTTCCCGGTTGTAACGCCGGCCCTGGCAGACATCGCATTGCACATAGACGTCGGGCAGAAAGTGCATTTCGATCTTGACCAGACCGTCGCCCTGACAGGCCTCGCATCGCCCGCCCTTGACGTTGAAGGAAAAGCGCCCCGGTTTGTAACCCCGCACCACCGCTTCAGGCAGGGCGGCGAACCATTCCCGGATCGGCGTGAAGGCGCCGGTGTAGGTGGCCGGGTTCGAGCGCGGGGTGCGCCCGATCGGGGATTGGTCGATGTCCACCACCTTGTCCAGATAATGCAGTCCCTCGATCTTGCGGAAGGCGCCGGGATGATCCCTGGCGCCGTTCAGAAACTTGGCCAGGGCCTTGTATAAGGTCTCGATCAGCAGGGTGGATTTGCCGCTGCCGGAGACGCCGGTAAAACAGGTGAAAGTGCCCAGGGGAATATGGGCGTCGACATTGGCCAGATTGTTCGACGTCGCACCCAGCACGGCCAACTGCTGGCCCGGATGGCCCTTGCGCCGCTGCTTCGGTACCGGGATCTGTTTTAAACCCACCAGATACTGCCCGGTCAGACTGTCGGGGGACTGCATGATCTGTTCCGGCGTGCCCTGCGCCACCATATAGCCGCCATGTTCCCCCGCCGCCGGGCCCAGATCGAAAACGTAGTCGGCGGCACGGATGGCCTCTTCATCATGCTCGACCACGATCACGGAATTGCCCAAGTCGCGCAGGTTCATCAGGGTCTGCAACAGGCGTTCGTTATCGCGCTGATGCAGCCCGATCGAAGGCTCGTCCAGCACGTAGAGCACGCCGGTCAGCCCGGAACCGATTTGCGACGCGAGCCGGATCCGCTGGCTTTCCCCGCCGGACAGCGTACCCGAACCCCGCGACAAGGTCAGATATTCCAGTCCCACGTTGACCAGAAAGCCCAGGCGGTCGTTGATCTCTTTCAGGATCCGGCCGCCGATTTCCAACTGCCGGTCGCTCAACACCCTGTCCAGGCCGGCGAACCAGTCCCGCGCGGCCAGGATCGACAGTTCCGTCGCCGCGCCGATGTGGCGATCGGCGACCCTCACCGACAGCGCCTCGGCCTTCAGGCGGTGGCCGCCGCAGGCCTCGCAGGTGGTGACGTTTTGAAAACGCTCCAACTCCTCCCGCACCCAGGCGGAGTCCGTTTCGCGGTAGCGCCGCTCCATATTCGGGATGACGCCTTCAAACGGCTTTTTGGTCTTGTAGCTGCGCAGACCGTCGTCATAGTGCATTTCGACTGGCGTCCGGCCCGTGCCGTACAGGATCGCCTCTCGCGCCTTTTCCGGCAATTCATGCCAGGGATAGGTGGTGGAGATTTTGAAATGCCGGGCCAGGCTGTCCAGGGTCTGGGTGTAATAGGGCGAGGTGGAGCGGGACCAGGGCGCGACGGCGCCATCCCGCAAACTCAAATTCTCGTCCGGCACGCTCAAGGCCGGGTCGAAATAAAGCTGGTTGCCCAGGCCGTCGCAGGACGGACAGGCGCCAAAAGGATTGTTGAAGGAGAACAGGCGCGGTTCGATCTCGGCAATGGTAAAGCCCGAGACCGGACAGGCGAAGCGGGCGGAAAACGTCGTAACCGCGCCGCCATCGGCCGTCTCCACCTCGGCCAGGCCATCGCCCAGATCCAGGGCGATTTCCAGGCTGTCCGCCAGACGGGTTTGCAGATCGTCCCGCAGCACGACCCGGTCCACCACCACGGCGATGTTGTGCTTTATGTTCTTTTCCAGGGCGGGAACCTGGTCAAGTTCATACAGTTCGCCGTCTACCTTGACCCTCTGGAAGCCCCGCTTCATCAGATCGGCGAACTCCTTGCGGTATTCCCCCTTGCGGCCCCGGGCGATGGGCGCCAGCAGATACAGGCGCGTGCCCGCCTCCATGGCCATGATGCGGTCGACCATCTGGCTCACGGTCTGGCTTTCAATCGGCAGGCCGGTGGCGGGGGAATAGGGGATGCCGACGCGGGCCCACAGCAGGCGCATGTAGTCGTAAATCTCGGTCACCGTGCCCACGGTGGAACGGGGGTTGCGCGAGGTGGTTTTCTGCTCGATGGAAATCGCCGGGGACAGGCCATCGATATGGTCCATGTCCGGCTTTTGCATCAATTGCAGGAACTGCCGGGCATAGGCCGACAGACTTTCCACATAGCGGCGCTGCCCCTCGGCGTAGATGGTATCAAAGGCCAGGGAAGATTTACCGCTGCCCGACAGGCCGGTAATCACCACCAACTGGTCGCGCGGGATATCGACATCGATATTCTTCAGATTATGTTCACGGGCGCCGCGAACGGAAATAAATTTCTGCATAATTTGACTTTGCTTTTTGAATCTGTAAATATAGGAACATATCATGAACGCAGGTTGTTCAGGAAATGCAAACAGGCCCGCCGAACGAAATAGTATGCGCCATTAACCGGTATCGGGAACAGGGGTGGCGGGAGCAGGGGCGATGTGGCTATAGTCACGCCTGGATTCGGATGTAGTTGCGAAGGGTTGGATATAACCATGGCAGGCAGTGTCAACAAGGTCATTTTGATTGGAAATCTGGGCCGCGACCCGGAAGTTCGGAATACGCAAAGCGGCGATCCCATTGTTCATCTCAACATTGCCACCTCCGAATCGTGGAAGGATAAGAACAGTGGCGAACGGCGGGAAAAGACCGAATGGCACCGGGTCGTCATTTTCAACGAGAATCTGGGCCGAATCGCCCAGCAATATCTGCGCAAAGGCGCCAAGGTCTATATCGAAGGCCAATTGCAAACCCGCAAATGGCAGGATCAAAGCGGCGTGGAAAAATACACCACTGAAATCGTGCTGCAACGCTATCGCGGCGAACTGACCATGCTGGATAGCCGTTCCGGCGGCGGTGGCAGTGGCTTTGGGGATAGCGGTGATGCCGGCGGCGGTGATTTTGGCGGCGGCGGCGGTGGGAGTTTTGGCGGCGGCGGTGGCGGCGGCGATCTGGACGACGAAATTCCGTTCTAGGCCCCTATTCCATAGCCCTGTTCCATGGCCCGCTTCCGTGACGCCTGTTGCACGGTCGCCTCTCCCAAGGCGTTGCCAAAAACGCCGTCCTCCATGGTTCAGACCAGAGCACAGTTGATCCAAATGTGCTCTGACTCTTTAAAAAAGAGCAATTGAACCAATGACTTAAACCGCATTGGCGACTCCGATTCATTGAAAATTCTTTAGGATGACTTGAGCCATGGCCGTCCGGCATTTGGTTATCGAAGCCACGGAAACCCCCGAGGGTGACCGTTGTGTCGATGTCTTTTGTCGCGCCGACGGTACTTTCGGCTTTGCGGAATACCGCCGCGATGTGGAGGATCTCCGCGGCTGGTTTGCCATTGGCCGACATGGCGGAAGGCTCATAAGGCCGGTCAAAACAGTCCTTGCCAATACGACACGGCAACACCCATCATTCGGCGCTGGCAACCAACCTGAAGCATGCAAAAAATAGAGTGATTGAGCCATGGCAGTACATGAAACCGGCAGTGGCGCGGCGATGCCGCGCAAGACCGGCATCGGCGCGGCGATGCCGCGCAAGGAAGATCATCGGTTCCTGACCGGAAGCGGCCAATTCACCGATGACATCCAGCCCGCCGACGCATTGGCGGCGGTGGTCCTGCGCGCCCCGCTGCCGCACGCCGAGATTGGCGGCATCGATGTGGCGGCGGCGCAGGCGGCGCCAGGGGTCCGGCTGGTACTGACGGCGGCGGATCTGGAAGGCGAAATCGCCGGGCCGATTCCTTCATTTTCCACGGTGCCGCCCTTCGACGTCGGCCGCCTGGATGGCGGCGACGCCGCGGTTGCGGCGCAATATCCCCTGGCGCGGGAGCGGGTGCGTTATCTGGGCGAACCAGTCGCCCTTGTCGTCGCTGACAGCCTCGAGCAGGCGCAGGATGCCGCCGAACTGATCGTGGTCGCTTACGCGCCGTTGGGGGCGGTGATGGAGATCGAGGATGCCGTTGATCCGTCGGCGGCGCAGATCTGGCCGGACGCGCCAGGCAATATCTCCTTCGACTGGGCGACGGGCGACGCGGCGGCGACGGATGCTGCCTTTGCCGCCGCTCAACACGTCAGCCGTCTGACCCTGGTCAACAATCGGGTGGTCATCAATTTCATGGAACCACGCGCCGCCGTGGCCGGTTATGACCATTCCACGGGGCGTCTGACACTGCGGCTGGGCTGCCAGTCCGCGCACGGCATGCGCGCCGGGCTGGCCGGTGTGCTGGGTATCGAGGAAGAGCGCCTGCATGTGGTGGTGCCGGACACCGGCGGCGGCTTCGGCGCGCGCGGTGGGGTTTATCCCGAGTTCGTACTGGCCCTGATCGCGGCCCGTCGGCTGCGGCGGCCCGTCAAGTGGGCAGCGAGCCGCGGCGAAGCCTTTCTGAGCGATCATCAAGCCCGCGATCATGTTTTCCGAGGCGAACTGGCGCTGGATGCCGACGGCCATTTCACAGGTCTGCGGGTAAACGGCGATTGGCGCCACGGGGCCTATTTGACGGGCCGCAGCCTATGGATCATGACCCATTATCTCAGCCAGGTTCTGGGCGGAAGCTACCGCATTCCGCACGGACATCTCAGCCTGCGGGGCATCGTCAGCAACACCACGCCGCAAGCGGCCTATCGCGGCATTGGCCGGCTGGAAGCCAACTACGTCCTGGAACGGCTGGTTGATCAGGCGGCACGGGAAACCGGCATCGATCCCGTTTCCCTGCGCCGGCGCAATCTGATCGATGCCGGTGATCTGCCGTGGCGCATGGCGGGCGGCGCGCTCGTCACATCCGGTGCCTTCACGGCCAATCTCGACCGCGCGGTTGAACTGGCCGGCTGGCACGGCGCGCCGGCCCGCCGCCGCCAGGCGGAGGCGCAAGGCCGTCTGCACGGTATTGGCCTGGGCCTGTACGCGGAAAACGACGGCAGCACGCCGACGGAGTTCGCGGAAATCGCCATGGGCGGCGACGGCCGGGTCACGGCCCTGCTTGGCACCCAGGACTTTGGCATGGGCCATGCCACCATGTATTCGCAGATCCTGTCGGAGAAGCTTGGCGTGCCGTTCGAGGATATCGACGTCGTCTTCGGTGACAGCGACCGGGTGCGGCGCGGCGCCGGCTCCCATGGCTCGCGTTCCGCCCGTATGGGCGGCACGGCGGCGGTGATGGGCGCCGACAAGGTAATTGCCCGCGCCCGCGACACAGCGGCCGAAATGCTGGAAGCGGCCAGCGGTGATATCGACTTCACCGACGGCCGCTTCGTCATCGCCGGCACTGACCGAGGCGTCACGCTGGCCGAGGTCGCGGCCAGCGTCGAGGCGACCGGCGGCCGTTTGGCGGAAGCGGCCGACTTCAACGCCGGGCAGGAGGTTATTTCAAACGGGGTGCATGTTTGCGAACTGACCGTCGACCCGGCGGATGGCAGCGTGCGCCTTGAAAATTATAGCGTCGTCGCCGACGTCGGGCGGATTGTCAATCCGATCATTGTACGCGGCCAGATGCATGGCGGCATCGCCCAGGGTATCGGCCAGGCGCTGCTGGAACAGGTCGTCTATGACCCCGACAGCGGACAGACCGTGAGCGGCAGCCTGCTGGACTATTGCCTGCCCAGGGCTGACGACCTGCCGAATTTTACCATTGACTTCAACGAAGTGGTCGAGGCCGACAACCCCATCGGCGCCAAGGGCGCCGGCGAAAGCGCCACCACCGGGGCGCCGGCGGCCGTCATGAACGCGCTTGCCGATGCCCTGCGGAGCGCCGGCGCGGACCCCATCGACATGCCGGCGACCACGGAGAAGGTCTGGCGCGCCCTGCATGCCGTTGCCTCCGTCTGAGTGCCTGGCTGGAGCAAGCGGTCATTTTGCGGATTTGAGCGTGTCGCGCTCTAAGTTGCGGTTGCGCTGGGGCCTGATAGCCGCTTACCCTGGTTGGCCATGGACGCAGGGCCGCACAGGGGGTGCGAACCGGCCTCTTGCGCTTCCGTAAGGCCCCAGGATCATGCGTTTTTTCACACTCCGGCAATGGTTGACCCTGCTTACGGTGCAGTTCGCAACCCTGTTGTTCGGGGCCACCATGACCTCTGTCGCGGTGATCCTGCCGCAAATGAAAGGGGCGCTGTCGGCCACCCAGGATCAGGTCTCGTGGATCATCACGTTCAATCTGGTGGCAACCGCCATCGCCACGCCCTTGACCGGCTGGTTGGCCACGAAATTTGGCTGGCGCAATTTGATGATGGGCGCCATCGCCGGCTTTACCTCGTTTTCCGTGCTGGCTGGTACATCGGACTCCCTCGAGGCCATGCTGGTGACCCGGGTCTTTCAGGGCCTGTTCGGCGCGCCGATTTTCCCCCTGGGCCAGGCCATCCTGCTGGCCAGTTTTTCCCGGGCGCAGCATCCCTTCATCCTGATGGCCTGGGGCGTCGGCGGTGTCATGGGGCCGATCCTCGGACCGATGTTCGGCGGCCTGGTCGCAGAACTGCTGAACTGGCGCTGGGCCTTTTACATGATCCTGCCCCTTGGCGTCATCGCCAGCCTGCTCGCCTTCGCCGCCCTGTCCAACCAGGAAAAAGGCAACGTCCAAAAATTCGATTATCTGGGTTTTATCCTGATTGCCGTTGCCATTGGCGCGACCCAATTGATGTTTGATCGGGGGCAACGGCTGGATTGGCTGGACTCCTATGAAATCCAGCTCGAACTGACCCTCGCAATCGTGTTCTTCTATCTTTTCATGGTGCATGTTCTGACCGCGCGGGACGCCCTGTTCAACCCGGAGACCTTCGCCGACCGAAATTTTCGCATTGGCATCATTCTGGCGATGATCATGGGGATGCTACAATTCACGCCCATGGTGCTGTTTCCACCCCTGTTGCAGGAACTGCGCGGCTATCCCGATTCCATTGTCGGTTATCTGATCGCCGCGCGGGGCATGGGTAATTTCCTCAGCTTCTTTACCGTGGTCCAACTCACCCGCTTCAACCCCCGGCTCTGTCTGTTCATCGGTCTGGCCGTGCAGTCGGTGGCGGGCCTGTGGATGTCCTCGCTGGACATGAATATGACGTCGGCGGATGTTTTCTGGAGCAATATCCTGCATGGCTGGGGCTTTGGCACCGCCTATACGCCCATGGCGGTGTTGACCTTTTCCACCCTTTCCATGCGCCTTTTGACCCAGGGCAACGCCATATTCTCTCTGCTGCGTCTGCTGGGCAGCAGCATCTTTATTGCCCTCACCCTGGTGGTGTTCATTCGCACCAGCGCCGAAGCCAGCGTAAATCTAGCCAGTCTGATCGATGCCTTTGACCTGCGCAATCTGAGCGCCTGGATCACCATCCTGGGCGAACCGGGGCAGTCTCCCCTGCATATACGCCTGGCCACGGAAGTCCGCCAGCAGGCTGCCATGATCGGGTATATCAACGCCTTCCATCTGCTGACCCTGGCCTCTGCCCTGGCCGCGCCCCTGGCGTTCCTGTTCGTCATCCGCAAGGGCGCCGAGGCATGACCATGCGGTTGCCGAGCTATTGCCGCTTTGCCAAGATACGGGGGCGATTTCCAGCAGCCTGCCGGTTTTTACGGGTAATAGCAATGGTCCTCGATACAAGGCGCGGCTCGTGGTGACAGAGGCTTTTCAGGCCAAACTGGAAGCCGTCCTGACGCGGCGGATACCTGGATTCCTGGGACTGCTGTCGGCTGAACGGTTGTCCGGCGGCGCCAGCCAGGAAACCTATCGCCTGAGCATTGCCGTCGAGGATGGGGGCGAGCGTCTGCTGGCCCTGCGCCGGGCGCCCGGCGGCGCGGCAGCCGACCGGGATGGTAGCAGGGATGGTGGCCCGGTCTCGTACCATCCGGGCCTGGCGGCTGAGGCATTGCTGATGCAATCGGCCCAGGCAGTGGGCGTCCCGGAACCGGATGTGCATTATGTCCTCACGGACGATGACGGCCTGGGCGACGGTTTCATCATGACCTGGCTGGCGGGGGAATGCCTGGGCGCGCGGATCGTCCGCGCGCCCGAACTGGCCGACATCCGGCCCAAGCTGGCCTATCAATGCGGCCAGATCCTGGCCCGCATTCACGCCATTGACCTCGCCGCGACGGGCTTGGACAAGCGCCTTGACCGATTGACCCCGGAACAATATGTGCGAGGCACCTGGGACCGCTACAAAGGCTTCAAGACGCCGCAACCGATGATCGATTATACGGCGCGCTGGTTGCTCGGCCATCTGCCCGGCGAGGTCGAGATGGCTCTGGTGCATAATGATTTCCGCAACGGCAATCTGATGATCTCGCCGGCGGGCGTGGTCGCGGTGCTGGACTGGGAAGTGGCTCACATTGGCGATCCCATGCGTGATCTGGGCTGGATCTGCACCAATTCGTGGCGCTTTGGCCGCAGCGATCTTCCCGTCGGCGGTTTCGGTCGCTATGACGACCTGTTCGCCGGTTATCAATCGGTCTCCGGCCGGGCCGTGGATCCGGAACGGGTGAAGTTCTGGGAGGTCTTCGGCTCCTTCTGGTGGGCCATCGGCTGTCTCGGCATGGCGGAACACTACCGCACCGGTCCGGACAAGACCGTCGAGCGCCCCGCCATCGGACGGCGCACCTCGGAATGCCAGGTGGATTGCGTCAACCACCTGATACCGGGACCGGTCGCCCTGGCCCAAGGAGTGGATCCGTCAACGGGCCAGGAAATGCCCCGGATTGACGAGTTGCTGACCAGCGTGCGTGACTTCCTGCACGGCGGGGTCATGGCCGAAACGAGCGGCCGGACCAATTTCATGGCCCGCGTGGCGGGCAACTCCCTGGATATCGTGCTGCGGGATCAGACCCTGGGCCCCGCGCAGCGCCGCCTGGAGCGGGAACGCCTGGCGGCTCTGTTCAGCTCCGATGACAGCCTGGAAAATCTGCGCTGGCGTCTGGTCAACGGCCTGCGGACGGGGGAAATCCCCCTGGATCATCCCGGCCTGGACCTACATTTGCGCCATACGGTGGTCAACCAAGTGGCCATCGACCAGCCAAAGTATGCTGGTTTCCAGACCGCAATCCAGAGCAGATTCCGCCCTCTCAAGTCCCTGTAAAATTCGCCGGCCGCTTTTCGACGAAGGCGGCCAGGCCCTCCTTGGCATCGTTGGTCTTGCCCAAGTTCACATTGACGGTGGCGAAATCCGCCACCGCGGCAGCAAAACCCTGTTCAATGAATTTCTGTGCATTGGCAATGGTCGCGCGCACCGCCAGGGGGGCCTGGGCGCAGATCTTTTCGGCCAGTTCGATGGCCCGGTCCAGTTGCCGCCCCGTGGGCACCACTTCCTGGATATAGTTGAAACGCAGGGCTGTCGCCGCATCGAATTCGTCATCGGTCAGCAGATAGCGCATGGCATTGCCATAGCCGGCCCTTTGCACCATGCGGATGGTCGCCCCGCCCGTGGCCATCAGGTTGCGCTGTACCTCCAGTTGGCAGAAGCGGCAGTCGTCGGCCGCGATTACGATGTCGCAGGCCAGCATCAGTTCGATACCAATGGTGTAGGTGATGCCCTGCACCGCCGCCACCATGGGCTTGGTGCGGTGCGGACCCGCCAGGCCGAAGCAGTCGATATTGCCCTCGCCATACAATGGCGCTCCCGACTCCCGGTGGGGTGCCATCTTGGGCATATCCAGGCCGGCGGTGGTGTGCGGGCCAACCGCATGCAGCACGCCGCAGCGCAACGCGTCATCGCGCTCCAAAAGGGTGTAGGCGTCCCCCAACTCGCGGGTCATTTTTGGCGTGAAACCGTTGAATTTATGGGGCCGGTCAATGCCGATCAGCAATAATTGCCCACGCCGCTCGGTATTGATACGGCCATCGGGATTGGTGGGATCGTCTGCCATGGCTATGCACTCCAAACCGGTTGAGGGAATTCTATTGCCCCATGCAGGCATCGTAGCGGGCCGCGGCAAGATCAACGCACAACGCCACATCCTGGGCCAGCAGATATCGCTGCCCGACCAGATCCGCCGCCACCGCGCGCACCCGTTCCAGATAGACTGCGCGGCTAGGGTAACGTTCCGGCAACGAGGGGCGCGGGTCGCCGGCCGCCTCGCGGCTGGCCTTGTCCCTGGCAAAGGGAATGGTGGAACCGACGTATTCCAGCAACTGCCCCGCCCCGCCGGTATCGGGGTGACGGGGGTTGAAGCCCGTATGGGTGGCAACCGGCACGGCCACGTCGGGCATGGCAAGACCGGCGGCCTCGTTGCCATTCTCGTCCACCTTGGAGACCCAATCGGGATAGGCGACCGGCCCAATCTTTGCCGGCATGGCGCCGATCCCGCGTTCGGCGTCAGGACCAAGATCCAGAGGATAAACCCAGGTCATGACCGCAGCATCGGGCAAGGCCAGGCCGGGTATGGTCGATAGCCTGTCCATGACCTCGCTACGCGTGCCGCGGTTATTGTTGGCGGCGGTGGGAAAGGCGCTCTCGGGCGGCGCGGTATCTTCCTTGACCCAGGCCAGCAGGTTCATCAGGGCGGCCCGGTACAGCGGGCGATAGTCAATGATGTTGAGGTAATTTTGACCATGACTGCCGAACATGGTGCGTTTCACCAGGACGGCGGCGCCAGGACCATGCTGGGTCGAGGCGAACAGATAACGCCGCACGCCAGAGGGCAATTCGGCATCGCCGCCGGTTTCCAGGTTGCCGTGGCTCAGACCCGCGTCACCGCGCCAGTATTCCGACGAGGTATCCGTATAAATAATCTTGGGCATGGCGCCCGCCGCCGTCTGCCGCAGCAACAGACCATCGGTGGTTCCGGTCAAAGGATCGATCTGGCGACCGTCGGCGAAGGGAAACAGGTGGCCGAACGAAGGTGTTGGCTGCACCGAGGGTTGGGCATAGCGGTGATTGAATTCCCCGCGCCGGCCCCCGGCGATATGGGCCAACACGCCGTCCAGGGCGGGGCGGCCCGCTTCGTCCCGGTTCAGGCCCAAATAAAGATAGGTGCGCAGAAAGCGGCCGCATTGGGACTGCCCCTCGCCAATCACATGGTCGATGGCGCCGGCAGTGGGCGCAGCCGCATCATAGCGCAGATACGACGCCAGTTCCCTGGTCGCGAGCAGGCCCGCACCCACGACGGGGCAGTCCATGGGGGTGTAGAGCAGATCGTAAATCCGCCCTGCTTCGAAGCCGCCGTCCAGCCAGACATGCCCGTCATCGCCCACCACACTGCCGTCATTAACCCGGGCAAAACGCCATTGCGTCCGTGGCATGAGTTCCGGTTCGCCATAGGGGCCATGGCGCACCCATAATTTGGCGCCAGGCTCGTCAATGTCGCCCACCCGCACCAGGCTATGGCGGCCCAGGTCACCTACATGCTGATCCGTCAGGGGCAGACAATCGCGGGCTTGGTCCGGTTGAATACGAAGCTGCATCTGTCCGGGCGGCCTCCGCGCGGCGACCGGTACACCGGGCGGCACCAGGCCAATGCGCGGGCGCTCCGCCGTGCGCGGCACATCCCATTGCCAACCGGCCCAGGCAATGGTCCAGCCCTGCGCGAACAGGAAGCCGTCGCCGGGGGCGATTTCCGCGGTATCCTCGGTGCCCATGGGGGATTGGTTAAAGCGAGCCAGCACGCGTTTGCCCCGGTTTGGCACCTGCATCAATAATGCGCGGTTGCCGGCGCCCGTCTGCACAGGCTGCAACAGCGTCACATCGCCCTGAAAGTGCACCAGGCCATCCGCCTCACGCGCCGCCAGGGACAAATCCACCACGCTCTGGTTGGCCGCATGCAGGGGGTCAACCACATAATGGGCAACCGCCTCGATGCGCTCATAAGGTCCGACATCGCCAAAGCCGCGGCCGTTTTCGTATAGCCCCCGTTGCAGAATGTCCAGCTGGGTAAGGGCCATGTCAACGAACGCCCCTGATCGCGTTTGTTTTTATATCCCAAAGGCGTCGGGTTACCGAACGGCTGCCCCCGGCCCACAGGGGCAGGTGGGTCATCTTCACCCCCGCCCCGCCGGTGATGATGGGGTGAATATCCCCTGCGCCGGCGGCGATGGGACGCATTGCGGTAATGCTGGCGATTTCAGGCAGGGTAACCGTGCCCGCGGTAAGCAGATAATCCTGCACACGGGCCAGATCCCAGCCATGCTTGACGACCAGTCGGGCCAGTTCGGGAGGGAACAGGAAGAACTGCTCACCAAGGTCCCGCCGCCGCCCGGCGCTGGCAACCGCCCCCGCGGCGGTCATGGCGGCGGCCATGGGCGCCAATATGGCCTCCGGCGTATCGCCGCCGCCGCTCGGCAAAACCTCCGCCGTGCCGGAAACGCCAAGCACCGTTACCGCGCTCGTCGCCCCATCAAGCCCACGCCGCGCCGTCAGGGACGGGAAGATCGCTTCATCGCCCTCGGGAAAGCAAAAGGTATACTTGCCCGGCTGGCCCATGGTTGCCATATCGCCTATGCCGGCCCGCGCACCGCCGATATTGCGCATCACCAGAGCGATGGCCCGGCCCAAAGACGCATTGGCGCGGTTGCCGGGGCCAAGGCAGTTGGTTCCGGCGTTCATGCCCAGGGTACGGACAATGGGACCATGCACGATTGTCACCACGGCCGGGGTGCCCGTAGTGGTCAGTATACCCAGCAGGTTAAACCGCGGCTCCAGACAGGCCGCGGCGGCGGTCAGCACAATTGGCAACGCCGCCCGCTGGCAGCCGGCCAAAACGCAATTGTAAGCCACGGCGGCGGCCGTCAGGTCGCCGAACAGCGGCAGCACCTGACCATGGGATTTATTCGGCGCGGCAACGCCGGCCAGCATGGCCTGCAATCTCTGCATGGTCGGCGGCACCAAAGGCAGACCATCGCCCAACTCAGCCTCTTCCAGGACGGCCTGGGCCTCTTCCCAGGGCACTGTTTCCTCGAAGATCGGCAGATCGGCCCACAATTCCATGGCAGGGACGTCGGCCGTCAGACGTGCGACAGCCGCACGGAGCAGGCGGAGGTAAACCCGAAGGGGGGAATATAGGCGGAATGCTTGCCGGGCCCGCCGGCCACCAGCATGAGGATATCCTCGGGGCTGGGCGTCATGTGGTAATGGTCTTTGGCCATGGGCCGGTCCATGCTCGCGTAGCTTTCCTGATTTTCCGCGGAAACGCGGGAGATATGCACGGCTGAACGATCGTATAGATCCTGCTGCATATCTGGAATGGTCCAACCGTCCCGGTGCAGGGTCCGGGCGTGTTCCGGGCCCAGCACGATGAAAATGGGCGCGTTGCAATAGATCGTATTGGCGCCAACCTGGGAAATCGTGCCCGCGATGGTGGTCAGAATACCGATACCCGTATTCGAACCATGATCATTGATATTGTGCGGCGCCTCGCCCGGCATGGCGGTGACCACGCTGTCTTCCGCCGCGAAGCGCCGGCGCACATGGAAAGGCTCCCACGGACTTTCCTCCTCGTTCTCACCGAAACAAAAAGCATATTTCGCCGGCGATCCCTGGGTGGAGCGATCCATCACCCCTGGTTTGGCGCCGCCCACGTTCAGCAGGATCAATTGCAGCGCCCGGCCAATCGTGGCGTTGGCCTGCCGGCCCTGGCCAAAACAGTTGGAGGAACAGTTGATATCCAAGGTCTTGCGGATCGGTCCGTTGAACAACAGCATGGGCGCACAGGAATGCGTCGTCGCCAGACTGCCGTGCAGATTGTATTCCGGCGTCAGCACCGCCCGCACCGCCGCCAGGACGGCGGGGAAATATTCCGGCCGGCAACCAGCCATGACCGCATTGGCGGCCATGGCCTGCAGGGTCGGGATCACCCGGCGCGGTGACATGGCCGGGATCGGCTCGTTATCCCCGTGACAGGTCGCAACAAAGCGCTCCACCACCGCCTCCGTCGGCATCACCAGGGGGAAGCCGTCGCTCCAGCCCTGGGCGCGGGCATATTCATCCCATTCGGCCTGGTCCAGGTCACCAATATCCAGCAGTTCAGTATCCGGTGCCGCTTCCATGTTCTTGCTCTTCGCTCTCTTTTGCCGCCCACACTCAACCCGGGCTGAACCAGCCCGGCCTGCCCGCGCCACCACGCACGCCGTCCGTTAAACTGCGATCGCCGCCTGCAAGCCACTGGCCGCTGTTTCTATCCGTTCCACCAGTTCCTCGGCATTCAGACCGCCAATGGGGTGTTTGATAACGATCACCTGGGCCTTGACCTTGCGCGCCTTGGCCTGGGCCTGCACCAGGGGCAGGAAGGTATCGGTGGTCAGGATGAAGTTGGTAACGCCGCGTTTTTCAAGCTCGATGCTGTCATGGAAACTCCACGACGAACATGCGCCTCAATCCGCTATAGCGAGTAACGCCGCCCGGTATTTCGTGGCCAACGCGTCATACATCCCATCCGGCGCCCCTTGGGCCGCGGTGTCCTTGGCGATGTAGTCGATGTTGTCCGTGGCGCGATAGGCGCCCATCTTGTCGCGGACACCTTCCAACAGCTCTTTCGCATTGGGTTTGGAATTGGAAAACAGGATGATCGGATCATGTTTCCAATCGACCGCGTTGGCCCCGACCCGTTCGGTACTGGGCGCCTCATGGCCAAAGGCTGGATTGACAATTCGCATGCTGGCTCTCCCTTCATGCAGTTGGATCATGCAGCGGTAAGCTTAAGCCACTGAAGCGGGCGGTGGCAAGGTGGCCTCTAATCTGCACCGGGCGGCGGGGAAAACGGCGTGGGCTCCAGGAACCGGCGCAAGACGTTGCCGGTAATCTGGGCGACATTGTTGGCGTAACCCTCATGGGCCAGGCTGCTGATCCAGGCGATGGAACCGGTGGCGAAAACCGCGCCGCCCCGGGGGCATTCGAAAAACACCATATCGGCCCGCACATTGGGGTCGTCGAATTGCGGCATGGTGGAGAGGAAATCTTCCTTGGTGCGCAACATATCGCCGCCGAAGTCATTGGCCCGGGCCAGCACCAAGGCATGGATGGGGGTGCCGTCGCGGGTATCCCAACGGTCGATCTCTTCGCCGGCCGCCCCGCCGCCAATGCTGCCGAAATCACCGATCGGGCCGGTCCCCACCCCGGCAAAGGCAAAGGCCGCGCGTGGATCGTCAGCGCCGCTCTGGCGTTCATAGTGGCCGCTCTTCTCGAACCCCTGGGCGGCAAAGCCGATGCCGACCAGCTGGTTCGGCGGGCGGCCGTTGCGGCGCCACAAACCGCCGTATTCGCCGTCAAAGGACTGGTAATATTCCCCCACCGGCGACATCCAGGCACGGGTCCCATCCTCGGCCCGGCGCACCTCGATTACGCCCGGCTTGTCGTCGCGAAAGGCGATGCGCCAGTAAAAGCCATTGCCGCCCAGATACATCAGACGGCCGCCCTGGTCTAAAAACGCGGCGATCCCATCCAACATGGCGGTGGAGTGGTATTCCGGATGGCTGCCAGTCAGGATGCAGCGGTAGGGCTGCAACAGTGCAGCGCCCTCCCGGTGCAGTTCCTCGTCGGTAATGACATCGAAAGTCTGGCCGATCCGGGTCAGCCAGGCCACAATGTTCAGGTCGGCGGGCAGGCCCCAGGGCCGGTTGTCGCCCGGCTTCATATTCATCACCGGACGCAGGCGCGAGGAATAATGAATGCCGCTGCGGTCGTCGTGCAAATCATAGAGAGAGCCGCCAACTTCCGGATGGCCGGCCAGAAAGCCGTCATTGACCCATTCCGGATGGCCATCGCCAAAAATCAGATTGGGTTTCAGACGCTGCCGTGTATTGGCATAGGCCATGTATGAGGCCGTGGGCACCAGCAATGCCACATCCGTCCTGGCCCGGCTGCCTGCAGGAACCCGTGGCGGCAACACGAAAAATGGCATCCGATCCACATCGCTGCCATGACGCAGGCGGGCGGCGTATACCCCGCTGGGCAGATCGTCGGGCACGGTATAGCTGAAATCGGTCTGCCAGGCGGCATCGTACAAATCATCCTGATGAAAATGGATGGCGCCATATTGCTCCCGGGCATGGCGCCAGCTGTGTTCACCGCCGTCCCAGTTATGGCCGGTGACCCCGCGGGTGGGCAGATTGACAACCCGGCCGTGCCGGCCATGGCGGGTTAAATCGCGGATCCGGTCGCTGGAAATATCGGCGGCGAAATCCCAACAACCACGCACACAATCGATTAGACCGCCGGGCAACGCCGGGCCGGATAACGCCGCCATTTCGGCATCGTTTAGCGCCCGGTCGGCGAGCCGGGGCCGGTCGATCTTGCCGTTGAAATGCCTGGTAAATTCAGCCGCTTCCGAGCTGCCGCCCCCGGCTGCGAACAGAAACAGCGCCGCCGCCGCACCCGGCATCAGATCTTTCGCCAGAACGTCCGTGCGCTCCGTGGCCGGCGAGACCAGGCTGTCTCCCGGCCCGCTGGGCACGGGCCGTTGCACCAACCGCGCCCGGCCGCTGGCCCCATCATAGCTGGCCGCGACAAATGCCCACTGCCCCCGGCGCATGGGTACGCCGGTACTTAGGAACCCCCGGCGCCCAGCGCCGTCCTCGTCTTCGCCAATGGCCAGTGCCAGGGCGCCGTCATCATCCAGCAACAGGGCAAAACCGGCCCCGCCGGCACCAATTTCATCAGCCCGCCAGCGCCCCATAACCACCTGTTGTTGCCGCCCCGGCAAGGTGGGCTGGATCATCGCCTGCAAAGTAAAACTGTGCAGCCCGGCCAAATCCTTCCCCTCGTCGACGATGCCGTGGGAGCCCGTGTGGATGGCCTGATAGCGGCCGGGGTGGGGCCCAGCAAAGGGCGCCGCCAGCACCTCTTCGATCACGCCGATGCCACCCGGCGTATTGTCGCCACCGGTCACATGGACCAGATCGGCCTCATAAATTCGAGGGGAGGCGCCGCCTTCATAACAGCAGACCTTGAAATCCAGGGACTGCCCCGGACGGACGGAAATGGGTTCGCAATAGCCGGTAATGGTCTTGCGGCGCAGTTCAGGCATGCGGCGGGGTCCCCTCTCGGCGGCGGTTCCTTGGCTCCAACGTGATTATAACCGCCCGTCACCACCGTGCGCAAAGAAATGGGGAATTGGTTTCATATGTGAACGGCCCTGTACATCACGGCCAACACCAAGTAAAAGGCGCCATCGTAATTTGTTTCGCCGCGCGTTTGGTGGTGGCGAGATGTGTGCCGCAAATCGGATGTTCCTTGGCGACAACCCGGAACCCGGCGCACGCAACCCGTATTCCGGAAGACTGAAGCATGACCGAATTTCAAGGCGTCGTACCGGCGCTGGCCCAGGCGTTGAGCGAGCGCGGCTATACCCTGCTGACCCCGGTGCAAGAAGCTGTTTTGGCGCCCGAGCTGAGCGCCGCCGATGTTCTGGTCTCGGCCCAGACCGGATCGGGCAAGACCGTGGCCTTTGGCCTGACCCTGGCGCCCACCCTGCTGGGGGGCGCCGACCGCTTTGCGCCCGCCAAAACGCCCGCCGATCCCCCTGTTGCGCTGGTCGTCGCCCCGACGCGGGAACTGGCCTTGCAGGTCAAGCGCGAATTGGAATGGCTGTACCAGAAGACAGGCGCATCCATCGCGTCCTGCGTCGGCGGCATGGACATGCGCACCGAACGCCGAGCCCTGCAGCGGGGCGCGCAGATCGTGGTCGGCACACCGGGCCGCCTGCGCGATCATATCGAGCGTGGTTCTTTGGAGATGACGAGTCTGCGTGCCGTGGTGCTGGACGAAGCGGACGAAATGCTCGACCTCGGCTTCCGTGACGACCTGGAATATATCCTGGGCGCGGCACCGAAAGAACGGCGCACCATGATGTTTTCCGCCACCGTGCCGCGCACCATCGCGGCCCTGGCCAAACGTTTTCAGCGCGATGCCGTGCGCATCTCAACCCAGGCCGAACAAAGCCAGCATCTGGACATAGAATACCGCGCCCTGATGGTTGCACCCAATGACCGGGAAAACGCCATCATCAACGTGCTGCGCTATTTCGAGGCGCAAAACGCCCTGGTCTTTTGCGGCACCCGCGTCGCCGTTAACCACATGACCGCGCGTTTTTCCAACCGTGGCTTTGCCGTGGTGGCGCTGTCGGGGGAATTAAGCCAGCACGAGCGCACCCACGCCTTGCAAGCCATGCGTGACGGCCGGGCGCGGGTCTGTATCGCCACGGACGTGGCGGCGCGGGGCATAGATCTACCGCGTTTAGACTTGGTGATCCATGCAGATTTGCCCAGAAACCGCGAAGGTCTGCTGCATCGAAGCGGGCGTACCGGGCGCGCCGGGCGCAAGGGGGTCAGCGTCCTGGTGGTGCCGCACAATTGGCGCAAGCGCACGGAACGGCTATTGCAAAGCGCCAATGTGGAGGCGACCTGGGCCCGACCGCCGTCGGTCCTGGAAATCATGCAGCGCGATGACGAACGCATCCTGGACGATCCCGACCTGAGCGAACCCATAAGCGAGGACGAACAGGCCTTCGCGCAACAGCTGTTGGAACGTCACGGCCCGGAACAGGTCGCCGCCGCCCTGGTGCGCCGCTTTCGCGCCGGTCGCTCCGCGCCCGAAGAACTGCTGGATGCGGCGCCGGCGGAAGAAAAAGGCAAGCGGCGCGACGATTTCAAGGATGGCGTCTGGTTTTCTCTGTCCGTCGGGCATCAGCAGAACGCAGAGCCGCGCTGGCTGTTACCCATGCTGTGCCGCTTTGGCAATATCACCAAACGCGACATAGGCGCCATCAAGATTAATCAAGCAGACACCTATGTGGAACTGGCGCCGGGCTGCATCGAACGCTTCCTGGAAGGCGTTGGCCCCAGCCTGACATTGGAAAAGACCATTGCGGTGACCCGCCTGGCCGGCATCCCCGACGGCATCAGGCAAAGCGGCGACAAGCCCTACGGCAAGAAGAAGGCCTACGCCGCCCGGCATGATGGGCACGACAGGCACACATCGTCGGCGCCCAGACGCATTATCGAGTTGGAACCCGACAAAGCCCCAGCGGGCAAAGGGCCGCAAAACGAGATATCCTGGGCGGACAGGCCTAGGGCGGAGAATGCCAGAGCGGACCAGACTATAGACATTGCCGAGACGCAAAAGCCCCAATACGAAAAATCCAGACACCAACATCCCAAAGACGAGAAAACCCGGGCCGAAAAGTCCCGGGAGGAAAAGCCGAGACACCCAAAAACCAGAGACCAGACACCCTGGGCGGAAAAATCCGGGGACAGTAAACCTCATGGCACAAAGCCCTGGGAGAAGACCGCGAAAAAAGCCAAGGGCAAGAAACTCAACAAAAAAGCCAAACTCGCCAAGCTGGTCCTGAAGGCCAGTACGAAGAAAGGCCCGAAAGGCCGTGCCCCAGCCAAACCCGGCTCCGGCCCGGTGAAACGGGTCAGGCCTCAAACAGCTGATTAATACAATTAGTCCTTGATTATATGCCGTCTCTATACCGGCATCACGAGCGGCAATGGCGCCAGACCTGAAGCGCGAACATGGCCATGGCAATGATCAGAATGGTGGAACCGATGCCGGCAATGGGGCCGCCTGTCTCGGGACCGACCGAGTATATGACGGTCACACCAGTCATCTGAATAATGATACCTATATTGAACAGAATGAATTGCCAAAGAGATAGCTTGCCCGCCGCCGCCGCTGGCCATGCCTTGTAGATCAGGCCAAACAATGCCAGCGTCACCCAGCCCAGCAGGTTGATGTGGGCATGCACGGGTTGCAACGTGTGATCCCCCGAGGCGCCCATGAATTCGCCCAGGGCCATGCCAGCCAGAGCATACAGGACCGCCAAACGGACGCACCAACCCGGTAAATTAATCATTTTTTGCTTTCTCCTTAGCTATTTTTAAGCAACTGGGCTCGGCAGCCCAGCGGCTTAAAGTATCAATATCCTAGATACTCGCCATCACGTTTCTCGCGGAATGCCTTGATCGCCTCGGCATGATCGGGGCCGGCGTGGGCAATGGCAATGTGCGAGCTGACCAGATCAAGCGCGGTCGCCATGTCGGTTTCCAGGCTTTGATTGACCGTGCGTTTGATCAGACGAATGGAAAGCGGCGGCATGGCAGCGATCCGCGTCGCCAGCTTGGTCGCTTCCGCCAGCAGTTCGTCATCGGGAAAGACGTGATTGACCAAACCAATTTTCAGCGCCGCTTCCGCATCGAGAAAATCAGCTGTCCACAGCAGTTCCAATGCCCGCGCCTTGCCCACCAAGCGGGGCAGAAAATATGCCCCGCCCCCGCCGGGCAGCAGACCGATCTTGGCGTAGGTCTCGGCGAAACGCGCACTCGCCCCCGCAACTCTGATGTCGCAGGCCAGGGCAAGATCCATACCGCCGCCGATCGCGGCGCCGTTGACCGCCGCGATGAGGGGTTTCTCAAACCTGGCGGCGCGTTTTGGAAAGGCCTGAATATCCCGCCAAATGCGGGATTTCGTGACGTGGGGTCGGCTATCCGCCGCTTCACCCATGCCGCCAATATCGCCGCCCGAGCAAAAGCCACGGCCGGCGCCCGTCAGGATCACGGCACGAACGTCCTCGCGGGCATCGCATTCATCCAATGCCGCGACCAGCCCGTGGAGCATTTCGCCGGTGAACGCGTTCAGTTTCTCCGGCCGGTTCATTGTCAAAGTAGCGATCGCGTTCTCAATCTTGAAAATCAGGTAGTCCGTCATTTTTGCTCGCTCTCCCTATCCCGTGGCGCCGTTGTCGCCGCCGCCGCTGCCGTCCAGACTACGCCTGGATTTTTCAATTGTCATTGCGGTCCAATGGTCTCCATTAGCCGCCATAGCGCCAGTGCCGACAATGCCAGAAACAGGCCGCCCGAGACACGGTGTAACCAGATTATCGGCAGGCGGCGCAACACGGTCTTACCCAACAAGACGCCGGCGGCGGAGGTCAGGACCAAGGCCAACGTGGCGCCCAACCAGACCCCTGTTGGCGCATAGATGCCCGCAAGGCCCGCCACGGCGAACTGGGTTTTGTCTCCCAACTCGGCAACGAAGAGCATCAGAAATGCGGTAAGGAACAGTCCGTGCCCACTGATCTCGGCTGTCGCCTGGTCCGCATCCGCTGCCCTTTGCCATAATGCGTGGATGCCGAAGGCGGCAAATAGCGCCGCCATTGCAGCCAGCACCCAGGCCTGCGGCAGCCATTTCGCGAGGCTAGAGCCGAACAACACCGCCATCCCATTGAGCAAACCAAACGCCACCACTGCGCCGAACAGCACGGGGCGCGCCCGTCCATGGCGGGCTGCCAAGGCCATGCAGACGAATTGGCTTTTATCCCCCATCTCCGCAAGGACGATGAGGGCCAGCGAGACGCCCGCCGGTTCCCACCACATCTCTATTCCCTTTCCCTTTCGTCTAGCACGGTTTCGCGAGGCCCGAAAGCGCGGCTTGCCGCCGTCTCAACTGGGCCTCGCGGAAGGCAATGTAGGTGGTGGAGACAAATATCAGGCTGCCGCCGATCCAGGTCCAGATTTCTGGAATTTCCCCGAAGATGACGAAGCCGATGCAAGAGGCCCAGATTAGGCGCACGAAATCGTAGGGCAGGATTGCCGTAGCCTCGGCCAGTTTCAAAGATTCCGCCATGGCGACATGAGCCATGCTGCCGAAGATTCCCATCACGGCGAACAGGACCAGCAAAGTCCAACCGGGCCAGCTCCAGAAAAAATACGCGGCAAACAAGGTAAAGGGAATGAGGAATATATTCTGATATGTGGTGATGGTGAGGCTGGATTCGGTTCGAGCCAGTGACTTGATGATCAGGATGGCGCAAGCCCAAATCGATGACGAGGCCATGACCAGGATAGCGCCCAGATCCATTTCGATGAAACCGGGTCGAACAATGATCATGGCGCCCAAGAAACCCAGCGCCAGCGCGATCATACGGCGCATGCGGATAGTTTCACGCAGGAATATGACAGCGCCCAGGGTGGCGAACAACGGCGCGGTGAAGCTGACGGCCGATACTTTCGCCAGGGGCGTGATGGACAGGGCATAGAAGAACATCAGCATGGCGAAGACCTACATGGTGCCGCGCACCGCGTGCAGTTTCAGGCGTTTGGTGCGGAACGCCGCGGCCCGGCCGCGCAAGGCGAATGGCAACACCGCCAACAGGCCAAAAACATTGCGGAAAAAGGCCACCTCGAACGGATGGATCTGACCCTCGGTCGCGGCATAGCGGATTACCGTATGCATCGACGTGAAGCATAAAGTGGAAAACAGGATCAACACGATGGCGCGGATATGCGGTGGCAAGCGCCCCAACGTGCCGTCGATGGTGGCGCTTAAGGATATCATGATCGCCGGAACCTAACCATTGACGAGGCCCTGGACAAGCATTGATGGTGCATGGCACCTATACGCAGTCAATGGTGTTCAAAGAATACCGTGGTTCATCGCAAAGGATTAGGAGAGACCATGAGCAGCTTTCGCGTACTTGCCACCAACCACACATCCTTCACTGTCTCGGATCTGGACCGCAGTATAGCCTTTTTCACCGAGGCTCTGGGGTTTGAACTGTTGAACCGCGCCCCGCGCGATCCGAAATTGATCGAGGTCATTGTTGGCGTACCGGGCGCCGATATCGAAGTGGCCTATATTCAGGGGCCCGGCCATCGCCTGGAACTGATCCAATATCATGCGCCCGCCCAACGCCGCCAGGTGGAAAGCCGTCCCTGCGATACCGGTTTCGCCCACGTCGCCTATGACGTGGACGATGTGGAAGCGGCCGTCGCCGCTTCCGCCCCGCATGAGGTTTTACCCCTGGGGCCGATCACGACGATCGACAAAGGCCCTAATGCGGGCGGCCAGGTAGTCTACCTGCGCGATCCCGACGGCATTACCATCGAATACATCCAGAAGCCGGCCTGACCATCGCGCGAACCTTATCCATAGATCACCTTGGGCAGCCAGGTTGCCAGCCCCGGGAAGAAGGACAATAGAACCAGTGCCAGGACCTGGATGGTGACGAAGGGCACCACGCCTTTGTAAATCTGCATGGTGGTCACCGAGTCCGGGGCGACGCCGCGCAAATAGAACAGTGCGAAGCCAAACGGCGGCGTCAGGAACGAGGTCTGCAGATTGACGGCGATCATGATGCCCAGCCAGACCGGGTTGATGTCCATCTGCAGCAGGATCGGCGCCACGATAGGCACGACAACAAAGGTGATTTCGATAAAGTCCAGGAAAAAGCCCATGACGAACATGATGGCCATGACCACCACCATGGCGCCAATGACGCCGCCGGGCAGTGAAACCAGGAAGCCATGCACCAGATCATCGCCGCCAAAGCCACGGAACACCAAGGAGAACAATTGCGCCCCGATGACAATGCCGAAGACCATGGCCGAGATCTTGGAGGTGCCTTGGACCACCTCGCGCAAGGCGCCGCCGTTATAAACCCGCCATAGGCTGACCAGGATGCCCCAGGCCAGGAACAGGCAGCTGATGGCGCCGATAATCATGGCCAACGTATCGCCCGCTGAGACGATATCACGGCCTTGCCGCAAATCAAAAAAGCCGACCAGCAGCAAAAGCACCAACAGAGAAATGGTTGCGGCATAGATGGGCCGGCCGGAACCTTCCCCCATGCGCAGCCCCCCCAACAAGGTCGCACCGATGGCGCCCATGGCCGCCGCCTCCGTCGGTGTGGCGATGCCGGCCAGGATGGAGCCCAGGACCGAGATGATCAAAACGATTGGCGCGATCAGGGCCTGGCTGATCTTCAGCCCAATTTCACGATTTGAAAGGCCTTTGGTCAATTCCTCGCGGGGAATGGGGGGCGATGATTCCGGCCGGATGATGGCAATGGCGACTTGGTAAAGAATATACATGCCGACCAGACAGAAGCCCGGGATCAACGCGCCGGCGAACAGATCGCCGACGGAAACCGGATCCGGGGCATAGTTGCCCAGGATCCTTTGCGCCTCCTGATAGGCATTGGAAATCTGGTCGCCCAGCACAACCAAGACGATGGAGGGCGGAATAATCTGGCCCAGGGTGCCCGAGGCGCAGATCGAGCCACAGGCCAGGGACGGATCATAGCCCCGGCGCAACATGGTGGGCAGCGACAGCAAGCCCATGGTCACCACGGTGGCGCCGACGATGCCGGTGGAAGCCGCCAATAGGGCGCCCACGACGCAAACCGAAATGCCCAGGCCGCCCGGCAGCGAGCCGAACGCCATGCCCAGGGTATCCAGCAGTTCCTCGGCCACCTTGGAGCGTTCCAGCATGACCCCCATGAAGACGAACAAAGGCACGGCAATCAGCACCTCGTTGGTCATGATGCCGAAGATGCGGTTCGGAAAAAACCCGAGATAAGAGATGTCGAAGGCGCCGAGCAGAGACCCCAGACCGGCAAAAATAAGGGCCACGCCGGCCAGGGAAAAGGCCACGGGGAAGCCGCCCATCAACATGATGGAGACCCCGAAAAACATCAGGATGACAAGAATTTCGTTGCCGCTCATAAGCCGCCCCCCTCTGTCTCGCCGCCGCCGCCGCTAACCGCCGCAGCGTGATCGTAATCCGCCTTGATCCCGCGCATTACCGCCCAGGAGTTCACCAACAGGGAATACCCCTGCAGGATCAACAATCCGGCAAAGATCCAGATGGTTGTCTTCAACAGGTAAACAGCCTGAATGCCGCTGCCTTCCGGCGAGCCTTCCCTGACGGCCCAGGCGTCGGTGACGAATTCGGCCGAGACGGTAATAATCAGCACACAGACCGGCCACAGGAAAACCAGAACGCCGATAAAATTGATCAGCGCCTTGCGCTTGATGGTCGCCGAGCCATAGAAAATATCCACCCGCACATGGCCGTCATGCAACAGGGTGTAACCCGCCGCGATCATAAAGATCAGGGCATGCATGTAGACAATGGATTCCTGGATCATGATGGAACCCAGTCCAAAGATATAGCGCATTACCACAACGATGAACTGCACCAGGATCATGAACAAGGCCAGCCAGGAAATGGTGCGGCCAATCTTTTCATTCATCAGATCAATGATGCCCGCGACTGCTAGTAATCGATCCACCGGCGCCTCCCCAGGCTATTTCGACCGGTTCGTTCATCGTCACGGCCGTCGCAGCATAGTCTTTTCGAATATGCTGCGGTTCTCAAATGTGGAGCAATCGGACCGTCCGCTTGAAATCGCGAACCGGTTTCAAGTGAGCGAAAATTGCTCCGGCGGATATTATGGCTGGCCCTCCGCCTGAAGGGAAGCCCGCGTCAAATGGTGACGCGGGCTTCATGATAGAGTGACGGCGCCGGGGGCGCCAAACCAACCTTTTAGGCATATTTGAACGGTAGCGACCGCGCGTTCATATAACCCTGTTCGCTGAGATTGCCCCAGCTAATCGATTGCTTGCGGAAGGCCACATAACTTTCATAGATTGCTTTCGAGGTGGCATCCGTGTTGCCGATATCCGCCACGACCTGGCCGGAAAGGGTGCCAATCTTCGTCAGCATCTCGTCGGAATAGCGGCGCAGCTTAATACCGTGTTTTTTGGTTAGAACATCCAGGGACGTTACATTGCGGGCGTTGAACTCCGCGCCCTGAATCATCGATTCAGCCTGGATCACCGCCTCGATAAGCAGCTGTTCGGTCTTGGTCAGACCGTCCCACAGGCCTTTGTTGATGACAAAGCTGCCAGTCGTACCAGGCTCGTGGAAACCGGGGTGATAGTAATATTTGGCGACCTTGTGAAAGCCCAGCATCATGTCAAACCACGGTCCCACCCATTCGGTGCCATCAATGGTGCCGGCCTGCAGGGCCGGGAACACTTCCGCGCCAGGCAGGTTGATAACAGCGGTGCCCAGCGCGCGCAACACTTCGCCGCCAATGCCGGGCATGCGGAATTTCAGGCCCTTGAAGTCATCCAGGGAATTGATTTCCTTGCGGTACCAACCGCCCATCTGTACGCCGGTACTGGCGGCCAGAAACCCTTTCAGGTTAAATTGCGCCGACAGGGCGTCCCACAATTCCTGGCCGCCGCCATAGCGCATCCAGGAATAGGTTTCGGCGCCGGTCAGGCCATAGGGCACGGCGGTGAAGAAATTGAACGCCTTGTGCTTGCCCTGAAAATAATATTCCGCCGAATAGTACATTTCGGCATCGCCCTTGGAAACAGCGTCGAACACCTGAAATGCGGGAACCAATTCGCCGGCGCCAAAGACCTTGATCTTGATCTTGCCCTCGGAAAGCTGGTCAATGCGGCGGGCCACCCGTTGGCCGGAGGTGCCAAGGCCTGGCAGATTTAGCGGCCATGACATGACCATCTTCCATTCCTTTACCCCTGCCGCGATGGCCGGTTTGGGAAAATTTGATGCGACGGCGGCGGTCGCGATACCTGCCGCTGTCGCGCCCTTGATAAAAGCACGGCGTTTCATAGGATTAGCCTCCCTATCCCATTGCAATTGTTGAGGCGCAGCCCCTTGCCACCCCCCCAACGGGCCAGCGTTAGGATGTATGGTCACCCCTGCACCAACCCGCGTTGGCGGAAAGCTTAGCCGTCCCGTCTTGCCTATGCAATGGCTCATGCGCGCGTGTCAGTAGCGAATGATATGTCCGGATTTTGTAGCAGACGATATGTCCGGTCTTTGGAAGCGTT
>JAQBYC010000035.1 GCA_027623205.1 Pseudomonadota bacterium
GGCCTAGCAAATAAAAGCGGACATTTAATGTGCTACAAAAACCGGACATCTGTATGTGTCATTGACACGATTTTGTTTCACGACCACAAGACAGTACAGCAGGGTCAGAGCCGCGTATTGCCCGAAAGCCATGAATAACAGGAGACTCCCATGGGGCGTACAATACGGCGTGTGGTAACGGGCCATGACGAAAATGGCGTCTCGACGGTTATCATGGATGGACCGGCCGCGTGCATATTGCAACGGCCCAACCGGCCAGGCGTGACATTGACAAATCTTTGGCAGGTCGATCAGGCTCCGGCGGTCATGGAACGCCATGATGATCCGGTCGTGGGGCCGCTTATTCTGCATCCGCCCAGGAACGGCTCGGTGTTCCGCATCGTGCAGTTCGACCCCGAAGACCCCGGCCAGTTGGCCAGCCTCGACGGCAGGGCGGCTTTTGCCGAGATGGGGGCGGGCGCCAGCGTCGTCGAAGGCGCGCGCCATCCGTTCATGCACCGCACCGACAGTGTGGATTACGCCGTGATCCTGACCGGAGAAATTTACATGCTGATGGATGCGGACGAGTTTCTCCTGAAAGCCGGTGATACGGTGGTTCAACAGGGCACCAATCACGCCTGGTCAAATCGCGGCACCGAACCCTGCCAAATCGCCTTCATTCTGGTGGACGCGTTGAAACCATAATCTTCGATAGGTTTCAGTGATAAAAATAACGATTCATGCCGGTTGCCATTTGTTGGGTTATAACGCCCTATCTGACGCTAAATTGACCAGGGAGCATAGCCGCCATGAAAGCCCGCTTTGGCCTGATCGAGGTTCCCCGCAGCATCGCGTCCACCATAGAGAATGCGAAACTGGCCGAGAGCGTCGGCTTCGACTGGGTCGGCATCGCGGATTCGCAATCGCTGTTTCGCGAACTTTTCGTATCGCTTGGTGCCATTGGCCAGGCGACCAGCAGCGTCATGATCGGCCCGTCGGTGACCAACCCGCTAACCCGCCACCCGGCGGTCATGGCGAGCGCCATCGCCAGCGTGCAGGAACTATCGGGCGGCCGCGCCATGTTCGGAATTGGGACCGGCGACAGTGCTATTTACAACCTGAACGAACGGCCGGGCGGCCTGCGGGGTCTGCGCGACTATGTCCTCGCCCTGCGGGCCTTGCTTCGCGGCGAGCCCACACAATTCGCCGGCCGCGAGATCCACACCAAATGGATTGCGGAGCAGGCCGGCAATCCGGTGCCGATCTACATCTCGGCGGAAGGCCCGAAGACATTGGAGCTTGCCGGCGAAATCGCCGACGGCGTGATCTGCGGCATGGGGGTGTCGCCGGAAGTCGTCAAACTGACCCTGGAGCACATCGCCATCGGCGCCGGGCGGGCCGGCAAAACACTGGACGATATCGATGTCTGGACGCTGGCCCGGGTCAATGTCGGTGCGGACCGGGGCGCGCTGGTCAATGAAATCCGCATGGAACTGGCCTCGACCGCGCACCATGCGTTTCGCTTCACGCAGGCGGGCAAGCTTGTGCCGCCGCAGTTCGCTGCAGCCATTCAACGGGTCCAGGCGGGCTATCGCCCGGCCCATCATGAAGACCTGGGCCAATCCCCCAATGCCGGCCTGATGGACGACCCGGAACTTCTCGACTACATGACCGATCGCTTCGCCATCGTCGGCACGGCGGACGACTGCGTTGCGCGTATTCAGTCCATCCGCGCCTCGGGCATGCGCCAATTCCTCTTTACCGGCTTCGTCGACGAACGCGCGGCCCTGATCAAAACGCTTGGCAGATCGGTCTTTCCCAGGTGCCGTAATTAGCGCCTTTTCAAGTTTTGCCCAGCCAGCGCCGGCCGACGCCAAAGTTCATTGAACATGCCCGAAACCGTCTTCACCATGCCGCAAATTATGGACGGGACGATGCAGGCTTGCTAGGTTCCCCGCATGGCAAACACAGATAACAAAGCGTCCCCGCAGCACGAGGTCATCATTATCGGTGCCGGCGTAAGCGGAATTTATCAATTGTACCGTCTGCTCGAACTGGGCGTAGACGTCACCGTCCTCGAAGCCGGCGGCGGCCCCGGCGGCACCTGGTACTGGAACCGCTACCCCGGCGCCCGGTTCGATTCCGAGAGCTATACCTATGGCTACTCGTTCTCCAAGGAATTGTTGGAGGAATGGAACTGGAGCGAACATTTCGCCGGCCAGCCCGAGACCTTGCGCTATTTGAACCACGTGGTCGACAAGTTCGACCTGCGCGGCCACATGCAGTTCAATTGCAAGGTCAAGACCGCGGCCTTTGACGAGGCTGCCAGGCTCTGGACCGTGACGCTGGCGGATGGCCGCACGTTGACCACCCGCCTGCTGCTGACCGCGATCGGCATGCTCTCGGCGGCGACAATGCCGAACATCGAAGGGGTGGAGTCTTTCAAGGGAGAGTCCTTTCACACCTATTACTGGCCGCGGGAACCGGTGGATCTCAAAGGCAAAAAGGTCGCCATCCTCGGTACCGGTGCGACCGCCGTGCAGATCATCGCCGAGATCGCCGACAAGGTGGACGAGTTGACAGTATTCCAGCGGCGCCCGAACTGGTGCGCCCCGTTGCACAACAGCCCGATCGATGCTGAAACCCAGGCGAAGATCAAGGCCTCCTATGACGAGATCTTCGAGAGATGCCGGCAAACGCCGGGTGGGTTCATCCATGGGCCGGACCGGCGCAAGTTCCATGAGGTGCCCGAAGCGGAACGGCTGGCGTTCTGGGAGGAATTGTACAATTCACCCGGCTTCGGCGTCTGGATCGGCAATTTCCGCGATGTTCTGGTTGACGAAAAAGTCAATGCCGAGTTCACGAAATTCATCGCAAACAAGATCCGCAAGCGGGTGCATGACCCGGTGACGGCGGAAAAGCTGATCCCCAAGGATCATGGCTTCGGAACCCGCCGGGTACCCCTCGATACGAACTATTACGAAGCCTACAACCGCGACAACGTACACCTGATCGACCTCAACGAAACGCCGATCGAGCGGGTCACGCCGGCGGGCATCAAGACATCCGATCATGAGTACCCGTTCGACGTGATCATATACGCCACCGGGTTTGACGCCATCACCGGCGCCTTTGACCGGATCGAGTTCATTGGCACTAACGGCCAGAAACTGAGCGACAAGTGGTTCGACGGGCCGCTCACCTACCTCGGGCTACAGACCACCGGGTTCCCGAACATGATCATCCTGGCCGGGCCACAGGGCGGCTCGGTATCAACCAACTTCCCGCGCGGCATCGAGGAGGCGGTGGATTGGTCGACCAATCTTTTCAAGCACCTGCGCGAGAATGGTTATAGCCGCGTCGAGCCCACCCAGGAGGCGGAGGACGAGTGGACCGAGCACGTCAAGGAAACCTATAAATACTCCCTGCTGGGCACCACGAAATCCTGGTTCACCGGCTACAATTCCAATGTAGCGGGCCACGATACGCTTCGCTACATGATCTACAACGGCGGGGCGCCCCGTTACCGCGAACGCCTGGCGCAGGTAGCAGAGCAGGGCTACAAAGGCCTCGCGTTGCGTTAGACTGTTATCGAAGCGGGTTTACCCGCCCGCGGCCCCCAGTTGCCTGCATGTGACTTCAGGCATCCTTGTTGGGATTGATCAGGAATTTCTCGCCGGTGGCCTGCTTGCCATAGACGGCCATGGCCGCCGGTGTCAGCATCTCGGCAAGCGAGACCACCTGGGTATAGTGGCTGGCGAAGGTCGTCTTGATCTCCGCCGCGACCCTTTGGCGCAGCCGATTGATGACTTCGCCGCCGGCCTTTTTCAGGAACGGCGTCAACAGCCAGCCGCCGATGCCCCAGACCATGCCAAAGCTGCGATTGAATTGCGTGGGGCCGCGATCCAGTCCGCCGTAGATATAGACCTGTTTATGGGTGGTGGAACCATAGCGGCTGTATTCCGTGGCCGTACGGTTGGCGGCCACTTCCATACAGGTCAGGATCTGCCCGGCCAGCTTGCCGCCGCCGATGGCGTCAAAGGCAAGGGTCGCCCCCGTGGCCACCAGCGCCGCCGTCAGTTCGTCCATGAAATTGGGCGATGACGAATCGCAGATATACTTCGCGCCAAGCCCTTGCAACAACGCCGCCTGCTCCGGCTTGCGGACAATATTGACCAGATCAACGCCGTCCTGTAGGCAGATTCTATTCAGCATTTGCCCCAGGTTGGAAGCCGCCGCCGTATGCACCAGCGCCTTATGGCCTTCCATCCGCATGGTTTCCACCATGCCCTGCGCGGTCATCGGATTGACGAACCAGGAGGCGCCCTCCGCGGGCGTCACCCCATCGGGCAAAGCCAGGCATTGGTCCACCCGGACCGCCTTGTATTGTGCATAGGTGGCGCCGCCAATCACGGCGACGGTCTTGCCCAGCAAGGCCTGCGCCATGTCCGATGCCCCGGCCTTGATCACAACGCCGGCGCCCTCGTTGCCGACCGGCAGGGACTGATCCAGACGGCCGGCCATCGCGGGCATCAGTCCGTCGGGAATTTTCGCGGTCACAATGGGGCTGTCCACGCGGCCGGTTACCACGGCCGTGCTCATGTCGGCGGCGCCAAACAACAGGCCCAGGTCGGACGGATTAACCGGGCTGGCCTCGATCCGGACAACCACCTCGTTGTCCTTGGGTTCGGGGATCGGAACTTCCGCCAGCACGATTTCAAGGGCGCCGCCGGTCTTTACGGTAGAGCGAAGTTCAAGTGCCATTTTATTTGGATCCTGTCTTTGGGTTTGGTGATTTTGAGATAGCATCGATAGGCTGCCGGTACGCGACACCTTATGCCGTCATAAGGCGTGCCGTCGCAATGGAATTAATTCGCCGGATTTTCCGCCATCTCCGTCACCGCCAGACCATCGAATGTTCAAGTTGGATCTGTTACGGAACATGAGCAAGAGAGGGTCCCTGGTATTCATGGTCTCTATTCTGTATGTCGTTTTTGCGACCTTGATTCCCAATGCCTAAACTCGTAGCCGTGCGATGAAACAAATCAACCTCATGACCGCCGTCTTTGTCGTGGCCGCCATCCTGCTGGCCGCGCATTCATTCCACAATGAATACGCCGATCTTCCCCTCGCCTCCCGCTGGCTGAGAACAACCATTTATGGCTTTGGTCCCTGGCTCTGCGCGGCCGCCTTTGCCGGCGCCAAGGTCTGCTTTCAGATATTGCTCCACAAGGAGCCCAATTTCCGCACCACCTTTCACTGGGTCACCGGGGTCGTCATCGCCTTGATGCTCTTTACAAAATTCATCGCCGCATAACTCACTTGCGCGTTAATCGTTTGCCTGCACTCGGGGGTACCGTATGATCCGTGGGCCCAGGCAACCTTTAGAGGCGTTTATAGATGAGCGGACCATTGCAAGGTATCCGGATCCTGGATATTGCGACTATTCTCGCGGCCCCCCTGGCCGGCACCCTGATGGCGGATTTTGGCGCCGATGTGGTGAAGGCCGAGATGCCCGGCGCGGGCGATGGTCTGCGCAATTTCCCGCCCTTCAAGGATGGCAAGTCCATCTGGTGGAAAGCCGCGAACCGCAATAAACGGTTCATCACCCTGGATCTGCGCAAGCCCGAGGGCGCGGCGTTGTTGCTGAAGATGCTGCCGAAATTCGATGTGCTGCTGGAGAATTTCCGCACCGGCACCCTCGCCCGCTGGGGCCTGGACAAGGAGACCTTGTGGCAGGCCAACCCGAACCTGATTATTCTGCGCGCCACCGCCTTTGGACAGACCGGACCTTATGCCACCAAGCCCGGCTTTGCCCGGATCTTCGAGGCGATGTCCGGCCTGACCTATATCACCGGGGAACCCGACCGCTCGCCCATGCATAACGGCTATCCCATCGGCGATTCCATTGGCGGCCTGACCGCCTGCAACGCGGTCCTGATGTCTCTGTTGGGACGCGCCCGCGGCACCGTTACGGGCGGCGAGGAAATCGATCTATCCCTGACCGAGGCCACCTTTCGTCTGCTGGATTCGCAAACCATCCAATACGATCAATTGGCCGAAGTTCCCCAGCGCACCGGCAACGCCTCGCACTATTCCGCGCCCGCCAACGTCTTCCGAACCTCGGACGATCAGTACGTCTCCCTTTCGGGCAGCACCCATGCGATCTTCCTGGGCAACGCCAGAGCCATCGGCCGGCCGGAGTTGCCGGATGATCCGAAATTCAACTCCAATCAGAACCGCTTCGCCCACCGGGCCGAAATCAATGAGATATACGTCGACTGGTTCGCCTCCCATACCCAGGCCGAAGCCATAGCAGCGTTCGAACGGGAGAAAGGCACCCTGGCGCCGATCTATTCCATCGCCCAGATATTCGAGGATCCCCAATTCGCCGCCCGCGAAGCCATCGTGCCGGTCCAGGACGACGATTTTGGCGAAGTGCGCCTGCAAGGCGTGGTGCCGAAGCTGACCAATCACCCGGGCGAGGTACGCCATACGGCCCGTTCCATCGGCGCCGATAACCAGGCCATCTACAAGGAACTTCTTGATCTGGACCCAGCCGATTTAGCCGAATTGAAAGAAAAAGGAATTATCTAACGCAGCAGATTGGCCATGATCCGCTCGCGCGACAGCGGCATGTCCCGGATGCGGACGCCGAGGGCATGGGCCACGCCATTGCCGATGGCCGCCGCCGTGGGTGATACGGCGCATTCGCCCACCCCCAGCGACGGCAGGTCGGGATGGTTCAGCACCTGGGCATCGATTTCCGGCACTTCGCTAAAACGCAGGATGGGATAGCTGTCCCAGTCCAACGACGTTACGCCGGCGCCCGCCATGCGGACCTGTTCCTTCAGCGCCCAGGAGGCGCCTTGCACCGCGCCGCCCTCCAACTGGTTGCGCACGCCATCGGGATTGATCACCAGACCGGCATCGGCCACGACCCAGATATGCTCCAGATGGACCGCCTCATCCACGCTCAGCGCCACGACGACGGCGGCATAGGCGGCGGTATTCTTATAACGGGCGAAGGCCAGGCCTAGACCATGCCCCTCTCCGCCCTTGCCGCGCCGGCCCCAACCGGCCCGCGCCGCGGCCTCTGAAAGCACGGCCCGGGCGCGTGGGTCCGCCAGCATGGCGAGGCGGTAATCCAATGGATCCGTGCCGGCCATGGCGGCCAGATCATCCATCATTGCCTCCATGGCAAAAACGTTCGGCAGCGCACCCAAGGTACGCAGGGCCGATGTGCGCACCGGGGGCGTCGTTACCAGATGATGCAGAATGCGGCTGTTGGGAATGTCGTAATAGGGCTTGGCATTTCGGGTGCCGCCACCGCCCGCTTCCTCCGCCGGATCCTGTGGCACCGGGGCGGCGGGCGGATTGGGCAGCGCCTCCGCCGCCAGCAGATAGCCACTGCCGGTGCCGGGGCGTTGAACGTGGGTCGGGCTCCAAATCTCGGAAGTCCAATCCTGGGGTTGGCCGGCGTCATCGACCCGAACCCGCATGGTTACCAGCATGGCGGGTCCAAAGGGTTCGAAGGCGAACTCGTCCTGCCGGCGCCATTGCAAACGGATACAATGGCCCGGCTTGTTGACGGCGACGATCGCCGCATCCAGGGCGGCATCATCGGCGCCGTTATGACCATAACAACCAGCGCCATCCAGATGCCTGGCGGTGATGGCCTCCAGCGGCAGATCAAGCACCTCGGCGATGTTGCGGCGCAGGGGATGCATTCCCTGGCCGTGGGACCAGATGGTCAGGTGATCGTCCGCATACAGGGCCAAGGCGCAGGATGGCGCGATTGAGGCATGCGCCACATAGGGGCGGCTAAAGGTAGCCTCCACCAAGCGTCCGGTAGGCGCTGGATCCACCGGCGCACCGTATAGATTATCGATGGAGGGCTGGCCTTCCAGCCAGGCGGCCTCCTGCTGGGCCGGCGCTATATCCGGCGCCCCATCCCAGTGCGCATGTTCCGCCGCGGCAGCCGCCGCTGTTTCCACCGCAGCTTCGTCGGAGCCGATCAAGGCAACAAAATTGGCCAGTTTGAAAATCTCGATCCCGGCGCCGGCGGCACGGCCAACCGCAGCCTCGTCCAGTGACCGCAAGGTTGCCCCCCGCCCAGGCTGGCGCAGGATGCGGGCATGCAAAACGCCCGCCGGTATCCGGTCGTGAACATAGGCGCCACCCGATAGTTTCGCAGGCAGGTCATGGCGCGGAATATTCTGACCGACGATGCGGTAGGCGCTGGCGGGTTTCGGCGCCGCATTGCCGGTCGGTGCCTGGGACCAGTCGATTTCAGGCGCCACGCTCCAATAAGACAGCTCGCCGGGAACGCCATTTACGGCGAAGCGGCCCGCCGCCACGGAAAGATCATCGGGGCTGCAATTAAGCCGCAACGCGGCCCGCGCCACCAGCAAAGCCCGCGCCTCGGCGCAGACCAGCCGGATGGACGCACCAGACACCATGATCGACAGGGAGGAAGAGGTATAGCGTTCATCAGGGCCTTCATCGGTATCTCCGGCCAGCATGACGACACGGTCGAGGGGCAGATCCAGCTCTTCGGCCGCGATTTGCGACAGGGCGGTCACCACGCCTTGGCCGATCTCTACCTTACCCGTGGCGATACGCACGGTTTCGTCGGCTTGGAATTTCAACCAACGGTCCAGCCGCGGATTTACGCTCAGGCTGGCTGGCAGGGCAACATCCTGGCTGCTCATGCCGGGTCCTCCCCGCGCAACAAGGCAGCGGCCCGTCCCACGGCCTTGATGATGCGGGTATGGGCGCCGCAGCGGCACAGATGGCCGTCCAGGGCCTCGGTGATCTCGGCCCGGGTGGGATTGGGCTTCCGGTCCAACAAAGCCTTGGCGCTGATCAAAATACCAGACAGGCAATAGCCGCATTGCCCGGCCTGTTCGTCCAGAAAGGCTTGTTGCAGCGGATGGAGGTCGGCCGCCGTGCCCAGGCCCTCGACCGTCAGCACCGCCCGGCCGGCGATGGACTCCATGCTGCGGGTACAAGCATAGGCCGGATCACCGTCGATCAACACCATGCAGCAGCCGCATTGCTCCAGCCCGCAGCCATAGCGCGTTCCCGTAAGGCCCAGTTCATTGCGCAACACATAGATCAGAGGCAGAGAGGCCCGCGCCTCGACCTGTTCGATGCTGCCGTTGACGGTCATTTCAAACATCTGGGTCAAATCGAATCTCCTCCCATTCTCGGCCTGTGCGACCTTAGCGGCGTGGGGCCGAGAGCGCTAGAGCCGCACCAATCAGGGCCAGGACAGCCGCCAACGGCCCGAACCCGGCAAACCCCACGGTCGCCAACACCCAGCCACCCAGAGCAGCGGCGCCCAGCCAGCCGACCGAGGCGGCGGTGCTGTTCAGGCCCATGACCGTGCCCCGGATTTCCGCCGGGACATTGGCCAGGGCCGCCATCAGCGACGGCCGGGACAGGGCGGTGAAAAACATGAAGGCGAATCCAAAGCCGGCGGAGACCCAAACGCCCGCCTGCCAGCCGAACAACAGCAGGCCCACCGCGCCCGACGCCAGCAAGGCCAGGGCAAAGGCCAGCATGCGGTTCTTCACCCGATCACCCAGCTGTCCGCCCAGTATGGTTCCCAGAATATTGCCCGCCGCGAAAATCGCCAAAGGCAGGGCCAGGGCCGCCAAGCCAATGTCATAGGTCTGCAGCAGGAAGGTGGCATAGTAAACGGCGGCAAGGCCAAAGCAAACGCGTTCGGCGATAACACTACATAGCAGCCGCACCACGGTGGCGGAGAACGCCGTGCGCAGCAAGGGGGGAGATGCCGGCGCCGCGCCGCCGGGGCCCGCCGTTTTGCGCACCACCGATGCGGTGGTGGCGAACATTGCCAGGGCTGAAATAACGGCCAGGGCGGCCACGCACAGGTTGACGCCGCGCCAGCCGATGCCGGCCCCGATCCAGGCCGCCAGGGGCACGCCCACCAGCAAAGTCAGGGATTGCCCGGCCATGATCCAGCCAAGGGCGCGGCCGCGCTGGCGGTCGGCCACGCGCCCGGCGACCTCGGCCAGACTGACCCCCGTGAACAGGCCGCTGCAGCCCCCCGCCAGGGTCGCCCAGGACGCCACCGCCAGAAAACTCTGGCCATTGGCGACACCGATCAAGGCCAAGGCCAAGGCAACCGGCGCGCCGACCAGGAATGGCCGCCGCCCCAAACGGTCCGAGCCCACACCGGCCCCGAACGATGCCAGCCCCCAGGCGACGGAGGTCAGGCCGAACAGGTTGGCAATGACGGCCAGACCGACATCGAGATCCCGCGCCATGTCGATCAGAAACGGCGCCCGGGTTACCCCGCTAGCCGTGATGGCAAAAGTCGCCAGACACGAGGCCCCAATCAGCGCCCAGGGCATCGGCAAGGGCGGGGGCAGCGGCCCGGGCGCGACCGGGCGCGCGGCATCATGGATCGTCATAGGGGCGCGCCTCGGTGGGAGGTGGATGCAGGATGGATCGGCAGCAGTTCTTGATCAGTGTAGCGACAGACGTTCGGCAGCGAAAGAACATGCGGACAAACCGCCCATTGCGCAATTGGCAAGACGCCCCGCGAATGCATAATGGATGCCATGCAAAACGCAGCAAAAGATCCTATTCCCAGCCCGGATTTCGGCGGCCAACCGCCCCTGTCCGACATCCCATTCACGGTCCGCCGCCGCGTTAACTGGGGCGATACGGATACGGCTGAGATTGCCTATACAGGCAGCTTTGTCCCCTTCGCCATCGACACCCTGGAAATCTGGTACGAGGCGGTGCTGGGCCTCAACTTTTATCAGTTGAAGCGGAACAACATGGGCAATCCGGCGGTCTCGCTACATTTCGATTTCCATTCACCACTGGTCGCCGGCGATCGTTTTGACACGGCTGTATTCGTGGAACGCCTGGGCCGCTCGTCCATCACCCATCGGTTCGAAATGACCAAGGTTGACGGACCGCTGGTCTGTACGGCCTCTTTCACCGCCGCGCTGGTCACCGATGTCCAGACCCCCGCGATCAAGACGCTTCCTTTTCCCAACGACTGGCGCGCGAGGATCGAGGGCTACCAGCGGGAATGCGAAATGCGCGCAACGGGGCTGAAAACCCGGCGCGAGGTGCTGGATTTCTGGTTCGGCGCGCCGGGTTCGGCCGAGCGGGGCCTGCCGCGCGAGATCTGGTTCGCCCGCCAAAGCACCGAAACTTCAAGCTTCGATAACGAAATCAGGCGGCTTTTCGAGGCAACCGTGGACGCGGCGGCGCAAGGCTTGCTCGACCATTGGGCCTATAGCCTTGAAGGCACCCTGGCGCTGCTTATTCTACTGGATCAATTCAGCCGCAATATCCATCGCGGCACCGTGCAGGCTTTTGCCAACGACGCCAAGGCTCTGGCGTTGGCCAAGCGCGCCGCGGATGCCGGCTGGTTGACGGCGCAGCCTCCCATCATAACCAAGTTCTTCGTTCTGCCTTTCACCCATAGTGAAAATCTGGCTGACCAGGAACAAGGCGTCAGACTGGCAACCTTGCTCCGCAGCACGGACGACGGCGAAAAATCATACGAGGCCGCCATCAAACACCACGAGGTCATTGCCAGTTTTGGCCGCTTCCCCCACCGCAATGCTGCCCTGGGCAGGGTCAGCAGCGCGGCGGAGGAAGTCTATCTGCAAGATCCCGAAGCGGGCTTCTAGGTTGAATAGGTCGCGAATTTCTGCGTCACGGCCTGAGCAGCCCAGTCGGTCTTGACGTTGACAACGGCGACCATGCCGTCATCAACCTTGGCCTGGGCGCGCGCCAGGGCGGCGGCGATTTCGCCCGGCTCCTCCACGTATTCACTGTAGCAGCCCAGGGCTTCCGCCATTTTATCATAACGGGTATAGCCCAGGTCGCGCCCCGGCTTTTGCTTTTCAGGATCGGCGGTCCAGCCGCCGTTCAGGCTGATCACCACCAGCACCGGTATCTTGTGGCGTACTGCCGTGTCCAGTTCCATGGCGTTCAGGCCGAACGAACCATCGCCATGAACCACGATGACCTGGGTATCGGGCTTGGCCACCTTGGCGCCCAAACCGAACGGCAGGCCAACGCCCATGGTGCCGAAGGGGCCGGAATTCAGGCGGTGACCGGGCGCATAGGTCGGCATGGATTGACGGCCATAATTCAGGATTTCCTGGCCATCGACCACCAGAATGGCGTCCCGGTCCATGAAGTTCTTCACTTCCTCGCACAGACGTAGCGGGTGGATCGGCACGGCATCGGACAGGCTGTTGCTGCCCGGACCGGCCCGCTTGGACGCTTCTTTTTCCGCCAGCGCGCTGCGCCAATGAGCATATTGCGCCGGATCGATCTTACCCGCGACGGCCTGGTTCAATTGCCCCAACGCCACCTTGGCATCGGCGACAATACCGATGTCCACCGCCCGGGCGCTTTCCGAGATTTCCTCCACATCTATATCGATCCGCGCAATGGTGGCATCAGCGGAAAAGCGCGGCGGAGCCAGATGGCCAACAATGTAATTCAACCGGGTGCCCACCACGGCGATCAGGTCCGCATCGCGAAACGCGCTGGACCGCGCGGCGGGGAAACAACAGGCATGATCTTCGGGCACGACACCACGGCCCTGGGGCGTGGTGTAAAATGGTATACCGGTGGCGTCAACAAAGGCCTGCATTTCATCCCAGGCCTGGGACCAGATGATGCCGCTGCCCGTCAGCAGCACCGGGCGTTCGGCCTTGGCCAGCGCGGCGACAAGTTGATCAATCTGCGCCTGGGGCGCCGGCGTACGCGCCGCAAGAATGGGCCGTCCCGATTGCGACCAGTCGATAGCGTCCTCATCCACCATTTGATAGAGGATATCGCCCGGCAGGTCCAAATAGACGGGTCCCGGTTTGCCCGACATGGCGCGCTGTATGGCGACGTTCAACATTTCCGGAATGCGCCGCGCGTCATGCACCCGTGCCGCATATTTGACACAGCCCGACATGATCGCCATCTGGTCGATTTCCTGAAAGACCTGCTTGCCATTGCCCAAAACCGGGCTGGCCCCGCCCAGGGCCACCACCGGACAGCAATCGATCAATGCATTTGCCAGGCCGGTGGAAAGATTGATCGTCGCCGGACCGGAGGCGGCCATGCAGAAACCGGGACGTTGCCGCAGCCGGCTATAGGCCTGGGCCATCATGGCGGCGGCCTGTTCGTGGCGCACATCGATGCAACGGATGCCCTCGTTGATGGTCGCGGCCTCGGCCGTGAGCATCGGCCCGCCCATAAGGAAGAATAATTCCTCCACACCTTCCCGTTTCAATGCCTTTGCCAGAATTTCCGAACCGTTCAATGTCGCCATAACGTTCTCCTTCTCCATTAAATCTTCGACCAGCCCGCCCAACTCAGCGGCGGGCAATTTTATATCCAACCGTCTCCCGGTCCCAGGTGGCGCCGGTCACGCCGGCATCGCGCAATGCCTGCTTCTGGATCTTGCCCGTCGCCGTTTTCGCAAGATCATCGATCCATTCAAGATAGCGGGGCACCGCAAAGCGGGGCATATGTTCGGCGCAATAATCCAACAGCGCCACATTCCCGATCTGCTGGCCCGGCGCCAGGATCACCACTGCCTTGACCTCTTCCTCGCCACCGGCGCCGTCCACCTTGATGCCGACCACCGCGCTTTCAGCGACGGCGGGATGGCTGTTGAGAACCTGTTCGACCTCGAACGAGGAAATGTTCTCGCCCCGGCGGCGGATACAATCCTTTAACCGATCCACGAAATACAACCGGCCGCTCGCATCCATTCGACCCGCATCGCCGGTGTGGAACCACAAATTGCGCCAGGCCTCGACGGTCTTTTCCGGCATCTTGTAGTAGCCGGCCATGAAGCAGGATGGCTCTTTGGGGCGGACCAGAATTTCGCCGATCTCATTCGCCGGCAAGGGCTCGTCCGTATCGATATTCGCGATGCGCACTTCAAAATATTCGCCCAGCACCTGGCCGGCGCAGCCCACCTCCAGTGGATCATCGGGTCCGGTATAGGCAGGAATATTGCATTCCGTCATGCCAAAACCCTGGCGAATCTTAAGATCAAAGCGGCGCTCGAAATCAGCCGCCCATTCGTCGGCTACGGGCGCGGCCATGATGATGCGCAGGTTGTTATCCCGATCCAGGGGACTGGCCGGATGGCGGTAAATGAACTCTGGCATCACGCCCAGGGCATTGGTCACCGTCGCGCCGGAGGCGCGCACGTCATCAAGCCACCGGTTTGGCGAAAACCGTTCGACAACATAGATCCATGCGCCCGCGATGAGCGCGCCGAACAGCTGCATCAGCAGCCCGTTGGCATGGAACAACGGCATGCAGATGTAATAGCGGTCGGCTGCCGTCAGCGCCAATGCCCGGCTGGTCCCCAAACCAAACAAATAGCAATGGGCATGCGGCATCAAGACGCCCTTGGACGGCCCCGTGGTGCCCGACGTGTACATGATGAATGCGATGTCCTCCGGCTTCGGCGTGACCAGTACATCGGTCCCGGCGGGCGGAAGTGCGGCCAAACTCTCATACGTCAGCCGCCGCATATCGGCGAACGCCGCCGGCACCTCATCAGGCATGCCGCCGGCGATGAAGACGGCCGCCTTAATATCACTGCGCCCCGCATCAACGCCCTGGAAGGCATCGGCCAGAACCGTATCGACCAGCACCACGGTTGGTTCCGCGTTGCGCAGTTGATGTTGCAGAAAGGCACCCTTCAATTCCGTGTTGATGGGCACATAAACAGCCCCCAGTTTGAAGGTCGCGAACATCGTCACCAGCAACTCGATCCGGTTCTTGAGCAGCGCAAGAACCCGGTCGCCGGGACCAACGCCAAGGGCGGCGAGGCGAAGGGCCACGTCGTCACTGTCCCGGTCGAAGCCGGCGAACGTCAGCCGATCCCCCTGTTCGAACGAAATAAACTGCCGCCCGCCGTAACCGGCGGCCTGACGGCGAACCAAGTCCACCAGGGTCCATTCTGATTTATTTATAGCCATGGGAAAGTCGCATCAGAAAGTCGCATCGGAAACTCGCACCAGTTACGCACGGTAAAACGAAGCCTATCATGGCACAGCGCCGCAGGCGCATCCAGCGCTTGGCGTGGGGGACGCCAATTTGCTACAAGTGGGGATGAAATCCGACATTCGATTTGTGATCGTCGCCTTCGATGGACTGCGCCCCGACATGGTAGACGCCGGTCTGATGCCGAACCTGACGGCCTTTTGCCAACAGGGCAGCCATTGCACGGACAGCCGGGCGGTCTTTCCCACCGAAACACGGGTCAATCAGGCCAGCCTGATAACCGGCTGCCATCCGGGGCGCCATGGCATGGTGGCCAACAAATTCGTCGAGCCGGCCGTGGGCGGCCTGTTGAACACCGCTGATTTCGATGCACTGAGCCGCGCTGACGAAGCCCTTGGCGGCATTCTGACCGCACCCAGTCTGGGCGAAATTCTGCACGGCGCCGGCCAGCAACTGGCCGTCATCGGTTGCGGCACTGCCGGTGGCAACCGCCTGCTGCATCATCGCGCCCGGGCCCTGGGCGCGCTGAATATATCCCTGCACGGCCTGGACAAATCCGCCACGCCAGAGGCTGGCGGGGCGGTGGTCGATGCTTTTGGCCCTATTCCCAAGGCAGACCTGCCCAATCGTGATCAGATTGACTGGGTGGTCGATGCGTATATGGAAGAGGTGGCGCCAAAACGAGATCCGAGTGTATCGATCCTATGGTATTCCGACCCCGATACGCCGTTCCATTATCGCGGCATCGAAAGCCCGGAGGCAGCCGCCGCTATCCGCCATGCGGATGCCGCCTTTGGCCGGCTGTTGCAATGGCGCCAGACGAGCGGCCGGGAACAAAGCCTGCAGGTCATTGCCCTGTCGGATCATGGCCATGTGGCGACCCACGGTGAAGCCCTCGCGCTGGAGGACAAATTTGCCGCGGCCGGATTTGAACTCGGCGCGACGGCGGATGCCACTCTCATCCCCGGCACCACCGCCGCCCTGTATGTACGAGACGGCACCACGCAGTTGCGGCTGTTGCGCTGGTTGCAGGCGCAATCCTGGTGCGGTCCGATCTTCGCCCGCGCCATGAACGGCGCCGAACAACCGCAAGGCACCCTGCCCCTTGCCGCCGCCAACCTGGAGCATGCGCGCAGCGGTGATATCGTCTTCGTCCTGGCCCGCGACCAGGTGGCGCCAAACGGCGGCCTGATGGGCCGCTGCCTGCATGATAATCCAGAGATCCCCATCGGTTGTGGCCTGCACGGCGGTCTGTCCCCCTATGAAGTCAGCTCGGTCCTGGCGTTTTCAGGCAGCCTTTTCGCCAGCCAGACGCAAATTACCGCGCCCACGGGCATCATCGATGTGTTGCCGACCGTTCTGCACGGCCTGGGACTGGAAGGCCCGGCCGTCGACGGCCGTATCCTGCGCGAAATCCTGGCCGGCCATGATGGCGCGGCGCCGACGGCCAAACGCCAGCGGACCTCCGCCGAGATTGGGGCCCATTACCGGCAAAGCATCCAGGCCGACATCGTCGCCGACAGCCGTTATTTGGCCTATGGCCAACGCGATGGCGCGGCGGATCTGAGCTAATTCAATCCGCCAGCCGGGCCAAAAATTCCAGTTCAATGTCCGTCAGGCCATGTTCGAACAGGTCGTTATGTCCGGCATCAGCCAGAAAATGCCCCTCCTTGGGCTGGCTGGCGGCCTGGAACAGGCGGCGGCCGAAACGCGTAGGGATAACCCTGTCCTGCTCGCCATGGATCACCAGCAGGGGCGCCTGAATGCGCGCGATAAGATCAATCGAGGGAAAGCGGTCATACAGCAATAATCCCACGGGCAAAAAGAAGTATGCCGACTGTCCCACATCCACCACCGAGGTATAGGGCGCTTCCAAAATTACCGCCCGGACGCGGGTTTCCGACGCCATGCGCACGGCAACGCCGCTGCCAAGAGACTCGCCCAACAAAACCAGATCTTCCACCGGCACGCCCTGAGCTTGCAAAAACGCCAGGGCGGCGCGGCCATCCTGATACAGGCCGTCCTCGCCGGGCTGCCCCGGATTGCCGCCATAACCGCGATAGCCCACCAACAACAGGCCATAGCCGGCCTCGAACAAGGGCCGGGTCTTGAAGATCCGGCCGGCGATATTGCCGCCGTTGCCCTGAAAATAGACGATTGTCGCAAGACCCTTGCGGGCCGGGCGGTACCATGAGACCAGGTCCAAGCCATCGGCGGTTGGGTGGGTCACGGCCTGAAATCCCGGCGCGCCGGCATCCGTGGGCGATGGCAGCGAGGTGTCGGGAAAATACATCAGGGATCGCTGCAGCATGGTGCAGCCGGCCACAAGGGCCGCATAGGCGACCACTAACAGGCCCAGAATTTTCACCGCCGCCTCCATTGCCCTCATCCCGTGACAGATCGTACTGGCGTGCTACATTACCGTCATGATCCAGGTATCCTACCCCAAATTAAAGCTGCCGCCCTCATTATGGGCCGCGACCGCCACTCCGGCCCCAGACACGCCGGCGCTGGACGGCGACGCACGCGCCGACGTGGCGGTGGTGGGGGGCGGCTTTACCGGTCTTTCGGCCGCCCTGCATCTGGCCCAGGCAGGCGCAGCCGTGGCCGTTCTGGAAGGCGCCGAGCCGGGCTGGGGGGCCTCGGGCCGCAATGGCGGCCAGGTCATTCCCGGCCTGAAGGCGGATCCACGGGAAATTCTGGCCCGCTTTGGCCCAGAAAACGGCGAAGCCATGGTGCGGGCCTCGGGCGCCGCCGCCGATCTGGTGTTCGATCTGATCGCGCGCCACGGCATCGATTGCGATGGCCGGCAGACCGGCTGGATTCAGGCGGCGCATACAAAACCCATGCTGGACGGTTTGGCGAAACGGCACCGGGATTGGGCCGGGCGTGACGCCAATGTCGCCTGGCTGGAGCGGGACGAGTTGACCCGGCGCATGGGCGATGGACGCTATCACGGTGGCTGGATCGATAAACGCGGCGGCGGTCTGCAGCCGTTAAGCTATGCCCGTGGACTGGCCCGGGCGGCACAGAGCAGTGGCGCGCGGGTACATGGCGCCTCGCCCGTACAAGGATTGCTGCGGGACGCCGGGGGTTGGCGGTTGCAGACGCCCAAGGGCATTCTGACGGCGGACAAGGTCATCATCGCCACCAACGGCTATACGGATGGCTTATGGCCCGGTCTGGCCCAAACGGTGGTGCCGGTCTACAGCGTGCAGGTGGCGACCGCCCCCCTGGGCGAGAACATGCGCGGCAATATTCTGAGCGGCGGCGAAGTGCTCTCCGACACCCGCCGGGTGTTGTGGTACTTCCGCCAGGATGCCCATGGCCGCCTGATCATGGGCGGGGGCGGTTCGGCCTATGAAAGCGGCGCCGCAAAAATCTATCAAGGGCTGCGCCAGAGAGTCCATAGTCTGCTGCCCGAGGCCGGAAAAGTCGATTTTGAATTCGCCTGGAACGGCCGGGTTGCCTTGACCATGGACCACTACCCCCATCTGCACGAACTGGCGCCGGGCCTGTGGGCCGGCCTGGGCTATAACGGCCGCGGCGTCGCCATGGCGACCATGATGGGAAAAGTCCTGGCCGACCGGGCCTTGGACACCGCCCAGCCGGATTTTGAATTTCCCGCCAGTCCCGTGCATCCCCTGCCCTTGCATGCTCTGCGGGGTGTGGCGGTAACCGCGACGCGGGCCTATTATCGCCTTCGTGATGCCCTGGAAAGTTAAGGAGAGTAACGATGACCAGTCCCGCCGCAATCATGGCCGACTATCAGGTCGAGGCCTATAACACCGCCAAGGAGTCCGAGAACAAAATCCATGATGATACGGTGGCGCGGAAGTTCGGCTTCAGCGGCGGCCTGGTGCCTGGCGTCGATGTATACGCTTATATGACCCACCCTGCCGTACAACGCTGGGGCAAGGATTGGCTGGCGCGGGGCACCGGCGAATGCCGCCTCGTAAAGCCGGTCTACGAAGGCGCGACGGCCACCATTTCGGCCCTGGCCATCGCGGGCGAAGAAGAGGCCATGGCCATTAGCGTGGAAAGCGCCGGACAGATTTGCGCTCAGGGCACGGCCCGCCTTCCCACCGTCGCGCCCCAGCCGCCCGATTTGGCGGATTTTCCTGTTGCCGCCCTGCCCGACGAGCGCCCGCCGGCCTCTGCCGCCTCCCTCCCCATCGGCGCCATGCTGGGCACCTATACAAAGCATTGCGGCGCGGAGATTGAGACCGCATACCAAGCGGACGTCCGCGAGGATCTGCCCCTGTACGCCACTAACAGCCTAATCCATCCAGGCCATCTGTTGCGCTTTGGCAATTGGGCCCTGACCCAGAACGTGGTGCTGGGCCCATGGATCCATGTCAGCAGTGCCGTGCAGCATTTTGCCACGGCGCAGCATGGCGAGGACCTATCCATCCGCGCCCGGATCATCAACAATTTCGAGCGCAAGGGACATTTGTTCGTGGAACTGGATGCGCTGATTCTGGCTCAAGGCAGTCGCCTGTTGGCCCGCCTCGCCCACACCGCAATCTACCAGCCGCGCCAGGTTCAAGGGTAAGAAGATCAATCTCCCTGGGGGACCTCGCGGATATCCAGGTCACTGTCGTTCATGCGCTTCATTAACTTGTGCGCGTCGTCCGAGACCAGGCAGTCGAGAAACAGGGTGCGTTCCATGGTCAGGCCCTCTTCAAGGGGCTTTTCCAGTTCAGTCCGTAACAGGCGCTTGATATGGCCGAAGGCCAGTGGCGCCATGGCTGCGTATTCCCGCGCCAGTTCCAGGGCCCGGGGCAGCACCGGACCGTCGGTGACTTCATGCACCATGCCCAGTTGCAACGCCTCGCGCGGGGGCACGGTACGGCCACGCAGCACCATTTCGAGCGCCCGGGCCTGACCGACCAGGCGGGCCAGCTTTTGCGTCCCGCCGCCGCCCGGCAATATGCCGACTTTGAGCTCCGGCAGGCCCAGGGTATGGTCCCCATCCTGGGCGATACGCAGGTCGCAGGACAGGCAGAATTCAAAACCACCGCCCATGGCATAACCGTTGATGGCGGCGATGGTAATCTTTGGCGTGCTGGCCAGACGGCGAAACAGCAGGTCGATCTCGCGGTCTTTTTCCAACAGTTTTCGGTCCGAAAAGGTCTTGCCCCGCTGACGCAGCGCATGGGACATCGCCTCCAGCGCCCGCACGCTGAAATGGCGGATGAAGACGCCCTCCTCGCCACCAGTAAACACCATGGCCCGGCAGCTTTCGTCCCTGTCCAGTTCTGTTGTGACGGCATCCAGTTCGCTGACCGTTGTATCTGTCATGAACTGGTCCGGCAGGGTGATGGTCACGATGGCGACGGCGCCTTCGCGGCGCACGGCAACTTCGGACATGAGGCAACCTTTCAGAATATTCTACGATACGGCGTGGCTAGCTCTTGCGGCGCTTGAATAAATCCAAACCCAGCTTGATGATGTAATACGGCACCACAACCACCGCGCCCAACAAAATATAGGGTACGGCCCAGCGCACCGCATCTGCCGCCAACTCGCCCGCGTGCCGCACGGATTGCGAGAGAAAGCGGAGAAAGCCCAACGCGTCGATCTCGATTACCGACAAAATCCAGCCGACCAGCAGGCAGACCAGCAAAAGTTTTATACCGGTGCCAATGAGCTTGCGAACGTCGATTTTTCCCATCTTCAAGCTATGTCTCCTATAAACCCTAAAACCCTAAAAACCCGAAAGACTGGCCCGTTTAGCATGGTATGGCCCATGGAAGGCACCCGTGATCACGATGACTTTGACCCCCATGATACACGAGACAAGGCATAAGAGCAGCGCGTCTCACCCGGCTTGTCGGGATCCCGGCCCGCCAACGCATCAATTAAAGCAGTTTGAAACCGCCACACGGCGTCGCCTGCCGCCGTGGGCGTGCCGCGCGCGGGATAGCAGGTCTGGATATCGCTTGCCCGACCTGCCGTCCTGATCAAAAATTCAACCGCGTGCCGGTAGAATCAATTTTCCGTTCAATGCCGCAATCGGGAGCGTGCGCAGATCTGCGGTTAACAGATGGTCCGCATGAGGAATCCAAGCAACGTATGGGGAGAGATCGGCACATGACGTTGAGCACGTTCAAATTCATATCGATGTCTGCCTTTGTTCCGATTGCCATGCTCGCCATGGCTGATCCAGCAGACGCCCAGCAAACCAGCAGCTACTGCAAATTTGAAGCAGGGAACCTGCAAGGACAGATCAGGGACTATGGGCCCGTGCAAGTGGGGCCGATTGGAACACCGTGTTATGATGAATCGAGATGGGGCGACAGCCGAGGCGTCGTTATTGCACCGCCTTCATCGCCAAACGTGGGCGTAATTCGCGGCTCTTCGGACCAAAGCCCACAAAGCGTAAGATAGGGAATTATTTCTAGCTTAGGGCAATTTTCAATTCATCGGAGTCGCTATCGCGATCCAAGCGATTGGTTCAATTGTTCTAGCAGATGCAGCTATCCAACAACATCCACCAGAGCTGCTCGCCATCGTTGATCACCACTCATTGAAAATAGCAACCGGCGTTCGCCCCACCGCGAGCGGCCTTGTCCGATTTCAATGCAGGGAACTTCAAAACCACCACGCTGGAGCATTTCCGGGCTAGGAGCCCAACCGGCTAGGGCGTCATGGGGAGATGCGAGCCGGGGACCGGTTGGCGCAGCCATCCGGTGACTATCGCAAATGATCTAAACCGTTGATTTAATGGCGACCCCGGCCGGGCTTGAACCGAGCATCTCCGGCTTGAAAGGCCGGCATCCTAACCTTTAGACTACGGGGTCGCGGTGGACGAGGAAGTAGCCAAATCGGCCACGAAATGCAAGCTTGATCTAAGATTTTGTTTTTTAACACGACGCGGGCGGCTGCCCTGCCCGCGCCTACGAGCGCGGGGCTTCGGAATTCTCCGGAAACGCAGCGTCTTCGATAAACAATTGTACGCCGCGCCGGCCTTGCCAATCGTCGGCGCGCAGATGGCCGGCCAGATGCAGGCCGCGGCCACGGGACGAAAGCATGGCCTGACCCAGCGGGCTATCGGCGGCGCCGAAGGCGATGCCTTTCAATCGGCCGCCGCGGGCGCCAGCTAGGACGACCCGCACATGGTTCTGGCCTACGAGGTCGGCCTTGACCAGTTCGGCATTGGCGATGGCAAAGCGAGGTTCGGGGTAGCCGGCACCGTAGGGGCCGGCGCTTTCCAGGGTATCAAACAGATCGCGGCTGGCGCCCGATACGGTCAGGGCGCCATCCAGGCTCAATTCATGGCTTTGCGGCTGTCCCATCATGGCCTGGGCAATACGATCGCTCAAAAATACCTCCAATTCCGCCAATTTATCCGCGGCCACGGTAAGGCCCGCCGCCATGGCGTGGCCGCCGCCGGCCAATAACAGACCCGCCTGTTTGGCAGCGGTAACGGCGGCTCCCAGATCAACGCCGGGGATGGAACGCCCCGATCCCTTGCCCACTTCGTCATTCATGGCAACGATGATGGTGGGCCGGCGATAGCGGTCCTTCAAGCGGGAGGCGACGATACCGATGACGCCCTGGTGCCAGCGGGGATCGGCCAGGAACAACAAAGGTTGTTTGCCCCGGCCACTGCTTTCGACCAATTCCGTAGCCTGGGCCTGAATGGCAGCTTCGATCTCCCGGCGTTCAAGATTGAATTCGTCCAGTTTGGCGGCGATGGCGCGGGCCTCGTCTCTGTCATCCGTCGCCAGCAGCCGCGCGCCCAGATGCGGATTTCCCACCCGGCCACCGGCGTTCAGGCGCGGGCCAAAGACAAAGCCCAGATGATAGGTACCAGGCCGTTGATCGATGCCAGCCAGGTCGGCCAAGGCGGCAAGGCCCGGATTGTCCCGCCGCGCCGCGACCTTCAACCCCTGGGCGACCAGCACCCGGTTGAGGCCGGTCAGAGGCACCACGTCACAGACCGTGCCGAGAGCCACCAGATCCAGCCATTGCAGCAGGTTCGGCTCCACCTTGCCCCGGAACCAGCCGTGTCCGCGTAGGGCGCGGTTCAGGGCCACCACCAATAAATAGCTGACGCCCACCGCCGCCAGCCGGCCCAGACCGCTGTCATCGTCCAGGCGATTGGGATTGACCACGGCGAAGGCTGCCGGCAAACGCGGCTCCGCCTGATGGTGATCGATAACAATGACATCCAGGCCCGCGTCGGCCGCCGTTTGCAACGGTTCGAACGCCGCGATACCGCAGTCCACGGTCACCACTACGGCCATACCCTGGTCCCGCAAGGCCAACAGGGCCGGACCGTTGGGTCCATAGCCCTCCTTTTGACGATCCGGTATATAGACCGTCAGTTCAGCGCCGATAGCCCGGAAATAACGTTGCAGAAGGGCTGCCGAGGTCGCCCCATCCACATCGTAGTCGCCAAATACCGCCACCCGCTCGCCGCCCTGGATGGCTTTCGCGAGACGGCCGGCGGCTTTGTCCATATCGCGCAACCGGGATGGGTCGGGCAGTGCCGATTTCAGAGTCGGGTTGAGAAATCCTTCGCCCTCTTCGATGCCCAAGCCACGACCGGCCAGTACCCGGCCCACGATATCGGCTACCCCGAGGCTTTGGGAAAGGGCCATGGCAATGCGGTCATCGGCTGGCCGTTGCCGCCACATGCGCCCGGAAACCGACCGCACCACATCCAGAACAGCCGCACCCTCGGTAGACGAAGGCGAAACCGCAGATAGGCTCATCGCGCTACTCGCCGACGGGACGTTGCATGCGAATCCAGCGCACGGTGCCGGTGCGGGCCCGCATGGCAACGGACTCAGTCGACAAAGTCGTAGCGGTACGGCGCACCCCGTGCAACATGTTGCCGTCCGTAACGCCGGTTGCGGCAAAAATCACATCCCCCGCCGCCAGGTCGGTGATTTCGTACTTGCGGTTCAGATCTTTGACCCCCACCTTGGCCGCGCGGCCCCGTTCGTCATCGTTGCGGAACAGCAGACGGCCTTGGATGTTGCCGCCGATGCAACGCAGGGCCGCGGCGGCCAGAACCCCTTCGGGCGCGCCGCCCGTGCCCATATAGATATCAATGCCGGTTTCGGGCATCGCCGTCGCCATGACACCCGCCACATCGCCATCGCCGATCAGGACGATGCGGGCGCCAGCCGCGCGCACGGCTGCGATCAATTCACCATGCCGCGGCCGGTCCAGGATACAGGCCACCACATCCTTGGCACTCTTGCCCAACGCCTTGGCCACATTGGCGATATTCTCGCCGGCCGAATAGTCCAGATCAATGGCGTCGGCCGGCACCAGGGGGCCGGCCGCGATCTTGTCCATATACACATCCGGCGCATTCAACAACATGCCGCTTTCTGCCAAGGCCAGGACAGCCAAGCCATTGGGCATACCCTTCGCGGTGATGGTCGTGCCTTCCAGGGGGTCGAGCGCAATATCGATCTTCGGCCCCTTGCCGGTGCCGACCTCCTCGCCAATGAACAGCATGGGCGCCTGGTCCCGCTCTCCCTCTCCAATTACTACTGTGCCGGCCATATGCAGTCGGTTGAGAGCATTGCGCATGGCATCCACAGCGGCCTGATCGGCAGCTTTTTCGTCGCCGCGTCCCATGACCTCGGCGGCAGCGATGGCGGCTGCCTCTGTCACCCGTACAGCCTCGATGGTGAGATTACGGTCAAGTGTGGTTTCTTCGGACATGACGCGCCCCTTTGATTCTATGTACGAGGTATTGTAGCGAAACCGCAGCGAAACTATAGGGACTCGATACGGATAATTTTCGGTTCTTCCACCGTCGCGTCCAGACCGCCGATCAAGGCCATGGCCCGAACCATGGCCGCTTCTTCATTTTCATGGGTGATCAGCACCACTGGCACCGCTTCGCCCGGGTCGCGTCCACGTTGCAACATGCTGCCAATAGATATTTTCTGATCCCGCAGGATCGCGGCGATGTCCGCGATTACACCCGGTCGATCAAGCACCGACAAGCGGACATAGTAGGGTCCCACATGCTGATCCATGGGTGCCGAGGGCAAGGGCGCTAAAGCATGGGCCGGAACGGAGAACGCCGGCAGCCGAATATTGCGGCCAATATCCAGCAGATCGCCGACGACCGCCGAGGCCGTCGGCCCCTCGCCCGCACCTCGTCCCTCAAAGACCACCCGGCCCACAAAGTCGCCTTCCGCCACCACCGCGTTATAGACCCCACCGACATGGGCGATGGATGAGCCCTCGGCCACCATGCAGGGGTGCACACGTTGCTCGACGCCATGTTCGGTCAACCGTGCAATTGCGAGCAGCTTGATGCGATAGCCCAATTCAGTGGCGAATTCGATATCGATGGCGGAAACCTGGCGGATCCCTTCGATATATACCGCGTCCAGATTGACCGGACAGCCGAACGCCAAGCTGGTCAGGACTGCCAGCTTGTGGGCCGCGTCCACGCCATCGACGTCAAAAGCCGGGTCAGCCTCGGCATAGCCCAGCGCCTGGGCCTCGCTCAACACATCTTCAAAGTCCCGGCCGCTGTCCCGCATGGCGGACAAAATATAATTGCAGGTGCCGTTAAGGATGCCATAAACGCGGGAAAAGCGGTTGGCGGCCAGGCCTTCACGCATGGCTTTGACAATAGGAATGCCGCCCGCCACCGCCGCTTCAAAATTCAAGGCCACGCCCTGGTTTTCCGCCGCGCCGGCCAATGCCGCACCGTGGCGGGCGATCAATGCCTTGTTGGCGGTCACGACATCCTTGCCGGCGGCGATGGCGGCTTCCACCGCCAATCTGGCCGGCCCTTCGTCGCCACCGATCAATTCGACCAGCACATCAATTTCGTCGCTGACCGCCAGTGCCACCGGATCGTCGTGCCAGGTGAAGTGCGATAGATCCAAGTCACGGTCCCGGTTTCTATCGCGGGCGGACACGGCCGTGATATGGATCGGGCGGCCACACCGGGCCGCCAACAAATCACCATGTTGTGTCACCAGCCGGACAACCCCGCCGCCCACGGTGCCAAGTCCGGCGATACCCAAACGCAATGGTGGGCCGATTGACTTATTCACTGCGCCACCGAGGCATGCGCATCCGCGATGTCCATGTCTTTGTAGTCCTGCAGGAAACGTTTGATATTACGAATTGCCTGGCGTGTGCGATGCTCGTTCTCGACCAACGCGATGCGCACAAAACCATCGCCATATTCGCCAAAGCCTATACCCGGCGAAACCGCCACCTTGGCCTTGTCCAACAAAAGCTTCGAAAATTCCAACGAGCCTAGATGGGCAAAACCCTCCGGTAACGGTGCCCAGGCAAACATCGTCGCCTGTGGCGAGGGTACCTCCCAACTGGCCGCGCCCAAACCCTGGATCAGAACGTCCCGGCGGCGGCGATAAAGATCACGGATATCTTCAATACAATCCTGTGGGCCGTTCAGGGCGGCACAAGCAGCCACCTGGATTGGCGTGAAGGCGCCGTAGTCGAGGTAGGATTTGATCCGCGTCAGGGCCGCGACCAGCCGGCGGTTACCGCTGGCAAAACCCATGCGCCAACCGGGCATGGAATAGGTCTTGGACAGTGAAGTGAATTCCACGGCCACCTCCTTGGCGCCGGGCACCTGAAGGATAGAGGGCGGTGGCGTGCCATCGAAATAGATCTCGGCATAGGCCAGATCGGACAGCAAGAATAAATTCCGCTCTCTCGCAAGTCGCACCATGCGCTCATAAAACGCCAAATCGACCACCTCGGCCGTGGGATTGGCCGGATAGCTCAGAACCACAGCCGTGGGGGGCGGCACACAATGGCGCATGGCAGCCTCCAGATTGACGAAGAAGTCCTGCGCCGGCCCCACCGGAATGTGACGGATCACCGCACCGGCAATAATGAAACCGTACGGGTGGATCGGATAGCTTGGATTGGGCGCCAGAATAACATCGCCCGGCGTGGTAATGGCCTGGGCGAGATTGGCAAGACCTTCTTTCGAACCCAGGGTGACGATGGTCTCCGTCTCTGGATCGATATCAACACCAAAACGGCGCTGGTAATAGTTCGCGTTGGCCAGGCGCAGGCCCGGAATACCGCGGGAGGTGGAATAACGATGCGTCTTTGGGTCCCGCGCCGTTTCCACCAGCTTATCGATAATATGTTGCGCCGGCGCGGTATCGGGATTGCCCATGCCAAAATCAATGATGTCTTCGCCGCGGGCCCGGGCCTGCGCCTTCATAGCGTTTACTTCAGCAAAAACGTAAGGAGGCAATCGTCTGATACGGTGAAAATCAAAGGGCATGGGCCGTCATCATCTGGTTTCGATTACAACAATCGTGGGGCAGCGGTCGTTTGGACGGCCAATTTCGAGCCGCCCGAATGGCGTGCTTTATGCCCGAAACGATTGCCGGGCGCGAGCCCTATCGGACATAAACTTCGACCCTACGATTCTGTGCCTCGCCATCCGGCATGAATTCGAAATATAGCGGGTCGGCGTCCCCTTTGGCCTGGACCACGATCCGGTCCGCGGCAACGCCACGACGGCGCAGTTCTCCGGCCACGACATTGGCCCGGTCAAGCGATAGGTTGAAGTTCACCAATTTATGCTTGGCGTAGTCCATATCACCCGTACGCTGGCTGGCATGCCCTACGACATAAACCGTTTTGCCCTCGCTTTGGGCCTGTTTGGCGATTTGCCCCAAATGCTTCTTTTCCTTACCGCTCAGGCTGATGGAACCATGACCAAAGCGGATCAGCCCCGGCGCACCCGGCAAACGCCGCATGGCACCACTGCTCATTTGCGGCGATGCTATAATCGCAGGCTGAACCGATTGCACATCCCGATCCGCACCATTAAGGGATGCGTTGAAGGCCTGTTGCACCACGCCCGGCACGATGGTCGGCCATTGCCCGTCGATGGGCGCGGCGTTGGATGCGTAGAAGACATTGCCCGGCTGCCGTACGATGGGGCTGCCCTGGGCCGCCAGCGATGCGGCAAATGTCTGCGCCAGAACTGATTGATCCTGACCAACCAGCAAATTCACCTGTACCGACGACGCCATCGCCGCGCCCTGGGCAACGATTTGCGCATTGGTTTGAACGGCGGGCGGCAAAAGCCCAGGCGCCTCGGGGGGCGCCACGGCGGCAGGCGGCTGGGGCAAGGCAGCGGTGCCCGCCGTCTGCTGCGCGGCACCGGCGCGGTCGCGTGTCTCAACGATCTGCGGGATTGGCCGTCGCGACACTTCGGCCACAGGCGTCGGTGGCGGTGGCAAGCTGTTACGCCGTTGGACGATGGAAGGTACCTGGGCATGGTCGCGCGTGGCCCTCGCGTCGCTGCTCGTAGCGGGGCTCGCCGCAATACCGGTCGGCGCGGCAGGCAAGGATGGTGTTTCCGACCGGGCCGCCGTGCCCTCAATCGCTGGTATCGCGGCCATTTGTTGCGGGCTTACATCCTTGATACGTTCCGGCGCCGTCGACTTGGCCATGGGCACCGGGGTAAGCTTGGCCACCGCAGTAGGCTTAGGCGGCGGCGGCGCGGCTGCCAGACGCGGGTTGCTGGCGTGCAAATCTTGTTTCGTATATTTGGCATTGTCTCGATCCGCGATCAGGCCGCTTGACAATTTAGCCCGCGTCTCGGCGGAGCTGCCGGTTCTTGATGGCTCCTGCGCCTCGCCCAGCTTAGGGTAGGGTTTGTCCGCACCCGGCGTCTTGGCGGACGATTTCGGTGCCTCCGGCAATTGATCTACATCGTCGCTGAACATGCCATCGAACCAGCCCACCGGATTACTCCAAGCCGGTGCGTCGGAACAGCCAGCCAACGCGAGCATCAAAACCAAGGCGGCTAGCCCCCCAGACTTTTGCCTGACGGCGCTACCCTCGATCCGGGCGCCGTGACCTTTTGCCATCTGTCCGTTCATACCGCGCATGCTCCTTATTACCGGCGACGATCAAACCCGGATCGCTGCATGACCCAATGGAACTATATTGGCCATTGTTATAGACTTCAGGTACTTTGCCAACAACCGTTGCTATCTTCAACGAATCACTTCGGCATTGTATGGCCAAGTCTGTCGTCGTCAAATCGAGGATCCGCTTGCAGAGAAGCCTTTTTTTAGGATCGAGACCCGCCATGACCCAAGACACTGGAACCAACGCAACCGGACCAGCCAGCCCGCAGGCGGCTGAATTCTCCGAAAACATGATCAAGGTAGCGGAACAATGCCAGACTATGGTTAACGATTTCCTGCAACGGCAGGCCAAAGACAGCGGACAAGTGGACACCGATCCGCTGAAAATCGGTTCCGCGTTCATGGAATTGACAGCCAAAATGATGTCCGATCCGGCCAAGCTGGTCGAGGCGCAGATGTCCCTGTGGCAGGATTATATGAACCTGTGGCAGAACGCCGCCAAGGGCCTGTTGGGCGAAGGCGCGAAACCGCTGATTACGCCGGAAAAGGGCGACAAACGCTTTCGCGGCGAAGACTGGGAAAACAACCAGATCTTCGACTTTATCAAACAATCCTATTTGCTGACCTCGCGCTGGGTGCAAAACACGGTGCATGAGGTGGATGGCCTGGACAAGGCCACGGCCCAAAAAGTGGACTTCTATACCCGCCAGTTCACCGATGCCATGGCGCCTTCCAACTTCGTCGCGACGAATCCGGAAGTATTGCGCGAAACCGTTGCTACCAAGGGTGAAAACCTGGTGCGCGGCTTGCAGAACATGCTGGATGACCTGGAGCGCGGCAAGGGCAAGCTGGCGATCACGATGACCGACCTGGATGCTTTTACGGTGGGGGAGAATATCGCCGTCAGCCAAGGCAAGGTGATCTGGCAGAGCGACCTGATGCAATTGATCCAGTACGAACCCAGCACCGAACAGGTGCACAAGCGGCCCCTGCTGATCGTGCCGCCCTGGATCAACAAGTTTTATATCCTGGATCTGAAGCCGGAAAATTCCTTCATAAAGTGGGCCGTTGCGCAGGGCCTCACGGTGTTCGTAGTTTCCTGGGTCAATCCGGACCAGCGGCTGGCGGAGAAAACCTTCGAGGATTACATGTTCGAAGGCATCTATGCGGCGCTGGACGGCATCAAGGCCGCCTGCGGCGAGGACCATGTCAACATCATCGGCTATTGCCTGGGGGGCACTTTGACCGGCGCGACCCTGGCCCATATGGCGGCCAATGACGACCAGCGCATCAAATCCGCGACTTTTTTTACGACCCTGGTGGATTTTGTCGAGGCCGGCGAGTTGTCGATCTTCGTCGATGACGAGCAATTGGCGCAATTGGAACAAAAGATGAAGGATCAGGGCGGCATCCTGGACGGCGCAACCATGGCGACCACCTTCAATATGCTGCGCGCCAATGATCTGATTTGGTCCTTTGTCATCAATAACTACCTGATGGGCAAAGATCCCTTCCCCTTTGATTTGCTGTACTGGAATTCGGATGCCACTCGCATGCCCGCAAAAATGCACAGCTTTTACCTGCGTAACATGTATCAGCAGAACTTGCTGTCCCAGCCAGGCGGGATCGAAATGGGCGGCACCCCCATCGACCTGACGGCCGTAAATATCCCCGTGCACATCATCTCAACCAAGGAAGACCATATTGCGCCTTGGAAGGGGACCTATGTCGCCACGCAACTTTATCGCGGGGAGACCACCTTTACCCTGGCCGGGTCGGGCCATATCGCCGGCGTCGTCAATCCGCCAGCAGCGAAAAAGTACGGCTATTGGAGTAATCCGAAAAATCCTCCCACCGCCGATGAATGGTTCGCCGGCGCGACGCAACACGAAGGTTCCTGGTGGCCGCAATGGGGCAAATGGATCGCCAAATACGCCGGCCCCAAGATCGAGGCACGGACACCGGGCAGCAAGGCGGCCCCCGCCTTGGAGGATGCGCCGGGCAGCTATGTCATGGTCCGCTCGGACGGCTAGCGCGCTTGTCAATTAATCGGAGTCGCAAACGCGACTTAAGTAATTGGTTCAATTTCTCTATTCTGAAGATCCAGCGCACATTTTGATCAAATGTGCGCCGGGCCGAATTGAAATACGCATGCGGGGAGTCAAGAACTGTTATGACTGATGTTGTAGAAGTCGAGCGCGCGGGCGATGTCGCCATTTTGCGCTTTAACCGGCCGGGGAACCTGAATGCGCTGTCCCTAGCCCTGGCGCGGGGCATCGCCGCCACGCTGATCGAACTCGACCATGATGCCGGGGTGCGGGGCATTGTCCTGACCGGTGCCGGGGAGCGCGCCTTTTGCGCCGGCGTGGATTTGCACGAGGCGCGCGGCATGCAGGTCGCTGACATAGAAACCTGGTTTGGTACCGCCTGCAATGTCTACCGCCAGATCCTGATGACGGATAAACCGGTCATCGCCGCCCTGAATGGCATCGCAGCGGGGGGCGGATTTCAGATCGCGCTGGTTTCCGATTTGCGTGTCAGCCACCCAGGCGCCCGTATGGGGCAGCCCGAGATTAATGCCGCCATCCCCTCTATCATGGGTTCCTACTGGATGTCCCTGCATCTGGGTTGGTCCAAAAACCAGGAGTTATCCATGACCGGGCGCCTGATGGAGGCACGGGAGGCCCATGAACTCGGCCTGATCAATTACATGGTTGAACAGGATCAGGTCCTAGCCAAAGCCTGCGAAGTGGCCGAAACTCTGGCGGCCAAGCCCTCGGTCGCCTGGGCTCGCACCAAGGCGCGCTTTCGCGAGATCGCCTTGGCGGGCTTCGACGAAGCCTTCCGAGCCGGTGTACTGGGACAACAGCAGGCCTACGCCACGGGCGAGGCGCAGGCAGTCATCGAAGCTTTCCTGGCAAGTCGCGGCGGCGCCAAGAGCTAAATCAGTTTTCAATGAATTGGAGTCGCGAACGCGGCTTAAGCAATTGGTTCAATTTCTTGATTCTGAAAATTCCAGGCATATTCGGATCGGATGTGCGCTATTCGCCTGCGCTTTCGCTTGCCACCTCCTGGAAAATTTCGTTGGCGATGATCATGGCCTCGCGCACCGACGGCAAACCGATATAGCCTGAGAGGTGCAGGAGTACTTCGCCCAACTCATCCTCGGTCCAGCCCTGACGCAGCGCCATGCGCAGGTGGATGGCCAGTTCCGGCCAACGGGCGGTAGAGGTGTCCGAAATTACGCAAATCAGCGTTCGGGTCTTCAGGTCCAGGCCGGGCCGGGACCAGAGCATGCCGAAGACCGCCTCTGAAGCATAGTTGCCAAACTTTTCCATCGTGGGATTGTCGTAGGTGGTCGCCGCCATATCCTGGACCATGGCATCGCCCATCAACTGACGCCGGATTTCCCGGCCCTTCTTGTAATTCTCGCTTTCGGGCATCAGCCTCTCCTTATCTAAGCATTTCCATAACATTATCATGCAATGGATCGGGTCAACGCCCGATCCCGGCCGACATATATCGCCCGCCGCAACAGTCATAATGATACACCTTTGGTCCATTGGGTAAATTAATCTGCAGGGCGCATGGCTGGGTTGCGGCCTTTACCCGCGTACAAACACCCGTTTGGTGGCAGGATGGGTTCGATTAAGATGGGGAACCAAGGTTAGATGTCCAGGTTGAGCGCGATCTTTGCCGCCGCTAGCGGCAACGCCAAAGGGATCGCCTGGATGTTCCTGACCGGCCTGATCTTCGTCGGCGTCACCGGGGTGGTGCGCCACCTGGGCAGCAATATGCACCCGATACAGTTGGCCTTTCTGCGCTACGCCATCGCCTTGATTTTTCTCTCGCCCATTTTGTGGCGCGAGTTTCGCGGCCACCGCAACCGGCCCAGGCCCTACGGCCTGCATGCGGCCCGGGGCCTGTTGCATGCCTTTGGCGTCATGCTTTGGTTTTACGCCATGGCCCATATCCCGGTCGCCGAGGTGACCGCCCTGGGTTTTACCGCGCCGATCTTCGCCACCATCGGCGCCGCCCTGTTTCTGGGCGAAAAACTGTACCTGCGCCGCATTAGCGCCGTGCTGATTGCCTTCGCCGGCGCCATGGTAATCCTACGCCCGGGCCTGCAGGTGATCGAACTGGGCGCCATCGCCCAGCTGGTCGCCGCGCCGTTCTTCGCCGCCTCTTTGCTGATAGGCAAGAAATTGACGGAAACCGAACACAACGGCACCATCGTCGCGGTGATGGGGGTCTGTGTAACCTTGACCCTTTTCCCACCCGCCATGTATTTCTGGCGCACCCCGACCGGCGAGGAGGTCATCTGGCTGTTTGCCGTCGCTGGTCTGGCCACGGTGGGGCACCTGACCATGACCCAGGCCTTCCGCTGTGCCGAAGTCACGGCCCTGCAACCGATAACCTTCCTGCAACTGGTCTGGGCCACAATTCTGGGTTTCTACGTCTTTGCCGAGGAGCCGGACCTCTGGACCTGGGTAGGTGGTGGTATTATCGTGATCTCCGCCACCTATATCGCCCACCGTGAAGCGCGGGCGCGAAAACGGGCCACCACCGAGGTTAGGCCATGAAATTGCGGGGACGCCGTATAGGTCTGCTATCGCTGGCGGCCATCGCCGCAACCATCTGGCTGGCCGCGCCATCGGGATTTCGTTCATTCGAGGCACTGGCCGCGCCCGGCGCCGACCCCTGGCAGCGCTGGAAAGTGGCGGACGAAGACAATCCCACCGAAATCGATTTCTCCACCTGGGACGGTCTGTTGCGGCGCTATCTGATAGCCTCGACCGGTGGCGTCAACCTGTTCCGCTATGGCGCCGTCACCGCCGCTGACCGAGCCGAGCTGGATCGATTGGTCGCAAAACTCGCGGCCCTGCCAATCAGCGCCTACAACCGGGCCCAGCAACGGGCCTATTGGATCAATCTATACAATGCCCTGACCGTCAAGGTGGTGCTGGACAATGGCCCCGTCGGCTCGATCCGGGATATCGATATCTCGCCCGGCTTTTTCAGTGACGGTCCCTGGGGCAAGAAATTGTTGCAGATCGAGGGCGAAGCCATAAGCCTGAATGACATGGAACACCGCATCCTGCGCCCCTTGTGGGCCGATCCGCGCATCCACTACGCCCTGAATTGCGCCTCCATGGGCTGTCCCAACCTGGGCACCAAAGCCTATGTGGCACAGGACATGGAGGCCCGTCTGGATGCCGCCGCACGGGCCTTCATCAATCACCCCAGAGGTGTGCACTTTGAGGATGGAGAGCTGGTCGTCTCCAGCATCTACGATTGGTTCACCGAAGATTTCGGCGGCGGCGAAGCCGGAGTCCTGGCCCATCTACGCCAGTACGCCGCCCCTGCCCTGGCTGAAAAACTGGCCCGACACGGCCGCCTGGACCGCTTTGCCTATGATTGGCGCCTTAACGGCACCGAATAGGCCGGTTTCATATCACGGCCGCATGCCGAAGCTGGACCGGCCCGGCGTCCGCAAGGGGGCCGCCAAATTGACAAAATCGCACAATAGCGGGCGGGTGCGGCGCGGTTCAATAATATCCTCGATCCAAAACACCTCGGCGGTGCGGTAAGGCGAGCGCAGGCGGTTCAACCGCTCGCTGATTTCAGCCAATTTTGCCTCCCGGTCAACCGCCGCGTCCAACTCGGCGCGATACGCCGCCTCAATCCCGCCTTCCAGGGGCAGCGAGCCCCAACGTGCCGTATACCAGGCATAGCGCACGGAATAGCGGCCTACGGGGCGATGGGCGCCACCGGCCACGCCGAACGAATTGCGCACGATGATCGAACACCAGGGCACGGTGGATTGGTTGATGGCCGACATGGCACGCACGCCATGACGGATGGTGCCCGCCCGCTCGGCCGCGCTGCCGACCAGAAAGCCGGGGCAATCGGCCAGATAGATGACCGGTAGATGAAAAGTCTCAGCCATGTCGATAAAGCGAATGATCTTCAAACAGGCATCCGCGGTCCAGGCACCGGCATAGAAATGCGGATCGGATGCCATCAGCGCGACCGGCCAACCATCCACCCGGGCCAGGCCGGTGACGATGGAGCGGCCGAACATGCGGCCCATTTCAAAGAACGAACCCTGATCGACCAGCGACTCGACGATCTTGCGCATGCGATAGACCTTGCGCGTGTTCTTGGGGATGATGTTGTCCAGCATTTCGTCCTGGCGGTCGACAGCGTCTACCTGGGCCCCACGCGGCGGCAGATCGTATACCGACTGCGGCAGATAAGAGAGAAAGCGGCGGGCACATTCAAAGGCATCCTCCTCGTCCTCCGCGGCATGATCGACACCCCCCGCAGCCGTCTGAATGGCATGACCGCCCAATTCCTGCTTGTCCAGATCCTCGCCGACATGTTGCACCACGGGCGGGCCCGCCACGAACATGGCACCGGTATTCTTGACCAGCACCGAATAGTGGCTGGCCGCCAGGCGCGCCGCGCCCAGGCCCGCGACCGAACCCAAACCCAACGCCACCACGGGCACCGAGGCCATATTTTCGGCCAGCAGATCGAACCCGGACGAGGTGCCCAGGCCGCCCGGCAGGTTGGCCCGGCCCTTGGTTTCGATGGTTTTGACGGAACCACCACCGCCCGAGCCTTCGATCAGGCGGATGATCGGCAGGCGTAATTCCCGGGCCATGCTTTCTGGATATTTGGCCTTTTCCCATATCGTGGCGTCGGCTGAACCACCGCGCACGGTGAAGTCATCGCCGGAAATAACCACCGGCCGGCCATTTATCCGGCCCCGGCCCATGACGCAGTTGGTCGGTGAATGGAATGTGATATTGCCATTACCGTCATACTCGTAGGCGCCGGCCAGGCCGCCAATTTCCTGGAAGCTTTCCGGATCAAGGATCCGATCGATCCTTTCCCGCACCGTCAGGCGGCCGCCCTTGTGCTGCCGTTCAATCTTGTCCGCGCCGCCAAGATTCCGCGCCAGCGTCTGCCGGTGACGCAATTCGTCGCTTTCTTCCCGCCAGTCCATGTTCACTCCCTGAAATGACCAAGGACACAGTATAGTCGGCTTTTCATTCCGGCGCCGCACTGCCTCTTATTCATCCTCATAGGGTTTCTTGTGCATGTTCATTCGGTTCTCTCCTTGAGGCTTCTGTCTTCGCAAACATCAGCTTCTCAGAGCGGGATCGAATGAACCTTGCCTATCCGCCTTTCACCCACACCTACCACCTATAGTGTGCTGCCATTCCCCGGAATAGACAACCTCGTGAGAGATCACAACTAGAGCGGGTTGGCGGTGCCTATCGAATTGGCTTTCCGGCATGACGGCTTTTCAGAGCAGACAGTTCCAGCGTCATAAACACACTGCAGGGGTCTTCCCGGTAGGTTCCAAACGGATCGCAGGGTACAAACCCAAATTGTGCGTAGAGCCTCCGGGCCGGTGCAAAGGCAGCCATGGAGCCGGTCTCCAGGCTAAGGCGTTTGTATGACCGTTGTCGGGCGATTTGGACAATGTGACTAAGAATACCCGCGGCCACGCCTTTGCCCCGGTGCGCCGCCGCCGTATGCATGGATTTGATCTCGCCATGGCCTGGTTGAAACGCGCTGACCGCGCCGCATCCCAGCAGGAGATCATCTTCCCAGGCCGTCCAAAAGGTGATTTCCGGCGCCCGCAAGGCCTCTAAATCAAGCGCATGCATACTTTCGGCGGGCGAAAGACGGCCCGTGTGTGCCAGGTGCGCCTGCAATAACGCCGCGATCTCCGGACCTTTGAGATCATCTTCCTCAATTCGCATAACTCCGCCTCGGCTTCAGTCATCGTGCAGGATACGTTCGGCGGCGCCGTCCAGATCCTCGAATTGGCCCGAACGTAAGGCCCATAAAAAACCGCCCAAACCTAATAGCCCCAAGAACAGCGCCGCCGGGATCAATACCAACAATGCGGTCATTGGGCGCCCCTGCCGTTCAGGCGCAAGGCGTTCAGGGTAACCAACAGAGAGGATGACGACATGGCGATGGCAGCGAACAAGGGCGTTACAAGACCAGCCAGGGCCAGAGGCACGGCAAGGACATTATAAGCCAGAGCCAGGGAAAAGTTTTGCAGGATCAAACGGCGCACCCGCCGGGCCAATATCAAGGCCATGGCAACCGGAGCCAGGTCCTCGCCCTGAAAGACGAAATCCGCCGCCGCCTGGGCGACATCCGCCGCCCGCGCCGGCGATAGGGAGGCGTAAGCGGCCGCCAGGGCGGGCGCATCGTTCACGCCATCGCCGATCATCGCCACCTTGCGCCCGGATTGGGCCAGATTTCGCAGGTGGGCCACTTTTTCATCGGGTCTGCAATCCGCCCGCCATTGGGAAATCTTTAGCTGCCGGGCCAACGGCGCCACCACCTCGGGCCGGTCGCCGGAAACAATCTCGATCCTCCAGCCGGCATTCTGCAGCTTTTCAATTACGGCCGCCGCATCCGCCTTGAGTTGGTCGCGAAAGGCCAAGCGAACCTTTGCCTGACCGGGTTGGTGGAACCATAGTTCGCTGTTGCCATCGCCGGGGCTGGCTGCATCAACGCCGCACCAGACCCGATTGCCCAGGCGCAAGGCCCCTAGCGCCATACCCATGCCGGGATGCTCATACGCCTCTGACCGGGCCACCACGGGCCCAGCGGCCCGAACCAGGGCCTGACAAAGAGGATGCCGGCTGCCCGCCGCCAAAGAGGCCGCCCGGGCAAGCACCGGAGCGGCAATATCCGCCCCATTGACCAGTTCCGGGCGGCCATGGGTCAGCGTGCCCGTCTTGTCGAAAACCAGGGTATCCACCTCGGCCAGGCGTTCGAAACCATCTCCTGCCTTGACCAGAATTCCCTGGCGCATGGCCAGGCCCGAGGCCACGACCTGCACCACCGGCACGGCCAGACCCAACGCGCAGGGGCAGGTGATGATCAACACCGCCACGGCAATCAACAGCGCCGGCTGCCAGTCCAGACCGCCCAGGCCCCACCAACCAAGGAATCCCGCCAACGCCAATAGATGCACAGCCGGGGCATAGATCCGGGCGGCCCGGTCCGCCAACCGGACATACGCCGCCTTGCCTTGTTCCGCCGCCGCCGTCAGGCGCACGATTTCCGCCAACAGGGTGTCATCCCCCGCGGCCGCCACCTTGACCTCCAATGGATGGCTCAAATTCATGATGCCCGCATGGACCCAATCACCAATTTTGACCGATCTTGGCTCGCTTTCACCGCTGATCAAGCTGGCATCGACCGCGCCCTGGCCAAAGCTGACGCAGCCGTCCACCGGCACCCGGTCGCCCGGCGCCACGCGTACGGTCATACCCGCATTCACGGCGCCAATGGGCAAGGCGCGGACCTGACCATCCGCCCCGACCACCCTGGCCGCGACCGCGCCCAGCAGCAACAGCTGTTCCGCTGCCGAGCGCGCCTTGCTCCGCGCCCGGCGGTCCAGATAACGGCCAATTAAGAGGAAAAACAACAATCCGACCGAGGCGTCAAAATAGGTATGCTGGCCATGGTTGATGGTTTCATGCAGCGAGGTCGCCGCCGCCAACAGAACCGCCAGGGAAATCGGCAGATCCATATTCATCACGCCGAGGCGCAAAGCCCCCCAAGCGGAGCGGAAGAAGGGGCGGCCCGCGTAGGCCACGGCCGGCAACGCCACCAGGGCGGAAATCCAATGCAGCAGATCGCGCAGCGCCGGGCCCATGTCGCCCGAGGCCTCGCCCGCCCAGACCGCAACGGACAACAGCATGACATTCGCGGCGGCGAATCCCGCCACCGCCATGGCCCGCAGCAGGACCTGGTCTTCGTGAGCGGCGCCATCGCGCAACAGTTCTGGATCGAACGGCACCAGACGGTAGCCCAGCGCCGATACGGCGCCCAGCAATTCTCCGGCCCTTGCTTGATCCGCACGCCATTGCAGGGCCAGCCGCCGGGTCGTCAGGTTGACCCGGGCCGAAGTTACCGCATCCTTAGCCGCCAAGGCGTCCTCGATCCGCCGCACGCAGCCACCGCAATGGAGGTTTTCCACGGCCAAGTTTAGCGACGCAATACCTGCCCGGTCGGTGCGAATATAGGCGCCGACATCAATCGGCGCATCGGCCGGGATATCCGCTTCGGGGGCTATTTCAGCCATAGCCGCTTCCGCCAACGATAGTCTATGCCGTCATGGGCCCTGTCGCCGGCTTGCGCCAACAGCCGCAAATCCCACTGCCCGGGCGGCATTGCCCCGGTAACGGCGCGATAGTCGCCGTTGCCAGCCGCTGCGAACGCCAGGGCCAGGTCGCTGGCTTGATGCGTTGGGCGGCGCAATTGGCCGGACAAGTTCAGATCTTCCAAAGGCCGGCCGTGGCGATCCTCGACCCGAACGTGCAGGACAAGCTGCCGCCCCGGCACTGTTTGCGTGGCGGTCGCGGTTACCTGCCAGCCAGCGGCCTGTTGCGTCCGGCCCCGGGCCAGCGTACGGTTGAAGTTCAACCCTTTGACATAGGCATTCTCTGTCGACAGGCCGCTGAAACTGCTTAAAGCGAAATAAAGGAAGATGCCATTAACGACCAGGATCACGGCGAAAAAACCTAACAGCATGGCCAATGCCTTGCGCCCGGTCACCGTTTGGGACCTCGGAAGACGGTTCTATTCTCCGCCGAGACGCCATTTTCCTGGTCCAGTATCAGCAAACGGATGTCGGTGGTGTCGCCCGTCAGATTGGCCTTGGCGGTTGAAACCAGCACGCGAAAACTGGCCAGCTGGTCCGGCGGTACGGTAAACAAAGGCGCATGGTCGTCGCGGCCGATCACCTTGATCACCGCATCCGGAAAACCGTCCAGGGTCAGGCGGAAATGCCGGGTCTGATGTATTTTGTTAAGAATTTTCACGGTGTAGCCGTTGCGAATATCACCATTGGACAGCGTAACGAATAATGGATTGCGGTCGCGCTGCACGTTCAGTTCCAAGACCGGACGGGTCAACAAGGCAGCCAGCATGATAGCGCCAACAACAGCGATCAGGACGCCATAGAGTATGGTGCGGGGACGCAGCAGGCGAATTTGGCTGCGCTGCAGTTCTTTGCCCTTATCAAGATTGGCCAGAGTGTTGTAGCCGATCAGACCACGCGGTTTGCCGACCTTATCCATCACGCTGTTGCAGGCATCAACGCACAAGGCGCAGGAAATACATTCCAACTGCATGCCGTCGCGAATATCGATACCCATGGGGCAGACCACAACACATTGATTGCAATTGACGCAGTCGCCCAAGCCATCCCGGCGCCCGCCTCTGCCCCTGGGCTCGCCCCGCCGTTCCTGATACGAAATGATCAGGGAATCCTCGTCAATCATGGCGGACTGAATGCGTGGCCAGGGGCACATGTAGGTGCACACCTGTTCCCGCGCCAGACCGCCCAGGGCATAGGTCGTCGCGGTCAGCACCCCAACCGAAATGTAAGCAATCTCTTCCGCCTGCAAGGTGAACAAGTCCACCAGCAAGGTCGGTGCATCGGCGAAGTAAAATGCCCAGGCACCGCCCGTCAGCGCCGCGATGGCCAGCCAGATACCGTGTTTTACAAGCCGTTTGGCAATCTTGGGCAATGTCCAGGCCGAGTCTTCCAAACGAATCCGTGCATTGCGGTCGCCTTCGATGAAGCGTTCGATGATCAGAAACAGATCGACCCAAACCGTCTGTGGACAGGCATAACCGCACCAGACCCGACCGGCGGCCGCCGTAAACAGAAACAGAGCCAGAGCGGCGATCACCAGGATGCCGGTGATGTATACTCCGACTCATTGAGTAAGCGAAAAATCCTTGCCAAATTCATTTTAAAGGATTCTTGTTGTCA
>JAQBYC010000173.1 GCA_027623205.1 Pseudomonadota bacterium
TCCTAGCAAATAAAAGCGGACATTTAATGTGCTACAAAAACCGGACATCTGTATGTGTCATTGACAGCGGGCAAAAAAAAGGTTGGGCTTCTCAAGCCTCCATCAATAAGATCAAGAACGAGAGGCAAAACTTGGGCACGCACTCATCCACGCCAAAATGAGACGTTTTCGTCTGGACGAGTAGAAACGGAGATACTATGTCGCGAATACTAAATCTGACTGCCGCGGTTCTAGCTGCGGCCATCGTTGCAGCACCCAGCCAAATGGCGGGCGCCGCGGAGCCGGTTAAACTTCGCTGGGCATCGGATCACAATGGTCCGCCACACCCGGCCGCGATCGCTGAAGTCTATTTCGCCGAACAGGTGGAAAAGAAAATCCCCGGTAGCAAGGTTCAAATCTTCTGGGCCAAGTCGCTCTACACGGTGCCGCAGGGCGTGAAGGCTCTGACCCAGGGCAACCTGGAAATCCTCACCGGCCAGTTCGGCAAGACCTCCAGCATCGAGCCTCTTGCGAACGTGCTCTTGGGCGCCGGTAAACTGTCCACGGTCGGCGCCATTGATGCCCTCGATAAGACCAAGACCTTCGAGGAACTGACGACCCATTTCAACAAGGCGCACGACATCACCATTATGGGTGCCGGACATTTGAGCATGTACATGGGCGCCGGCGCCGTGAAGGGCCGGTTGATTGAACCGGCTGATTTCAGCGGCAAGAAAATGCGTTCGATGGGCCCGGCCGAAAATGCTCTGCTGAGCGCGCTTGGCGCCAACCCGCAGGCCATGGCCTTCGGCGACGTGCCGCCGGCCCTGCAGACCGGTGTTATCGACGGCCTTCTCACCTCGCTCGGCGGCTTTAGCGCCACGAAAGAGCAGGCGCCGTACTTCACGGTGGCCGGTCTCAACGGGATCGTCGGCGACTACTATTGGTTCGGCGTTTCGAACCGCTGGTGGAACATGCTCGCCAAGGAGCAGCGCGATATCCTGACCGACATCATCAAGAACGACTTCATCCCGTTCCAGCGCGTCATCAATTACTGCAACGACAAACGTACGCTCGAGAAGTTTATCACCACGGACAAGAATGCCCCCGGCATCTATGTCATGAGCCCAGCGGAAGCAGCCGTCATCAAGAAGGCCGAGGGTGGCGCTACCAATGCCTGGATCAAGACGAAGGTAGACGATACCGGCGACAGGCTGGTCGACCAGTTTACGATGGAAGCCGAAGCCTTGGTGAAGGCCAATCCTCCGGGATCCTCCCCGCTCGAAAAGACCGACTGCTCGCAATACGAAAAGTATTTCGCGAAATACGGCAAGGGCGCGGACCTGCATCAGGCGAAAAACCGGAAATAACGGTCGTCATGCAAAGAGACTTCAAGGGGCCGCCGCGTTGCGGGCGGCCCCTTGTTGGTTCGATGGATGTTGGTTCGATAGATCGCAACATCTGCTGATCGGGGGTGGACGTGGACGGGTTTCTCGCATTTTCGCAACGTGTAAAAGAAGCGATTCATTCGGTACTTGGCTGGGTCGGCTCGGCCATGCTGCTGCTTCTGACCCTGTTCGCGATGGTCGAGATCGTTCGCCGCTATATATTCGGCGTCGTCTTCGAATGGGGTCAGGATGCGATAATCGTTGGCATGGTCTCGGCGGTCGCTGTCTATTTCGTCGTGACCCAGGTACGGCGCAGCCACCTGGTGATGAACGCGGCCGTGCAGTTGATGCACGCGCGCGGCTTTTACAAGACGGTCGGTATTCTCAAGATCGTCGTATCGGCGATCATCGTGCTGTTCTGCGGCTCCGTCGGCGCCACCGGTTGGGCGACCCTCAGCTATGCATGGAACAGGGATTTGACCACCTATAGCCTCCTCATTCCGCTATGGCCGTTTTATCTGATTCTGATGTTTGGCTTCTTTTTGATGGCCTTTGTCGCATTCCTGCAGACGGTCGAGGACATCGTCGGTTTCGTGCGCGGGGAACATCTCGACGCCGAAATCGAAATGACAACGGACGTTTAATCGGCCGCCGGCCGTGATCTTCGAGGCTTTATCATGCTGCCTTTAGCGCTTGTACTTTTCGGCCTGCTTTTGGTCGGCGTGCCGATTGGTATTTCTCTCGCCGGTTCCGCCGCCGTTATGGTGCTTTTTGACGATTTCCTGACCTTTGGCACGCTGTTCGAAGCCTTTTTCATCTTCATCAGCAAATACACGCTGATTGCCATCCCGTTCTTCATCTACGCCGGTTTTCTTATGGAAAAGACCGGTCTCGTGCGGGGGCTATTCAATTTGGCGGATGCCTTGATCGGTTGGGTGCCGGGCGGTTTCGCCTATGCCACCCTGATCGCCGCCGTGCTGTTCGGCGCTATTTCGGGCTCTTCCACCGCCATGGCTGCCGCCATGAGCGTCATCGCCTACCCGGAAATGATCAAACGCGGCTATCCGACATGGATGGCAGCCGGCGTAATCGCCTCCGCCGGCGGGATCGCACTGCTTATTCCGCCGAGTATTACCCTGATCCTGTTTGGCGTGATCACCGAAATCTCGATCGTTGACCTGTTCTTTGCCGGGGTTTTTCCGGGCATCATGCTCGCGATCAGTGATGCGGTGATCATCGTTTTCGTGTCGATTTTCATCGTCAAGCTGCCGGCGGGCACCTTCGAACTGCGTCAGTGTTGGACGGCTTTTGTCGAGGCAGTGCCGGCGTTGTTGATGCCGGTGATAATCCTGGGCGGCCTTTACGGCGGTCTCTTCACGCCAACCGAGGCAGGCGCGGCCGCGGCCTGCTACGCGCTGGGCTATGGGGTGATTTTCAAGGGCAAGCCCTTCATCGCAGAGTTGATGGGCGTGACCCGCCGCGCCATGAACCTGACCGCGGTCGTGTTCTTCCTGCTCGGCTGTGTCGGCATCTTCCAGTTCTTCCTGGCCAACATGGGCTGGCCGCAGGAGATCGCCGCCTGGGCGGGTACGCTCGGACTGTCGAAACACGCCTTCCTGTTCGCCCTGATGGGCACCCTGCTGGCGCTCTCCATGTGGCTAACCGGCGTCGCTATTCTGGTGCTTACCGTACCGATTTATTTCCCCGTGGCGCTGTCATTGGGTGTGGATCCGGTGCATTTGGGCATATTGACCGCGCTGTGTATCGAGATCGGCAGCGTCATCCCGCCGGTCGGCTTAAATCTGTTTGCCGTCAGCGGCGTCACCGGCCTGCCGGTCACACAGGTGATCCGGGGCTCCTTCCCCTTCTGTATTTCCGACACCGTCGTGCTGGTCATCGTGCTACTGTTCCCGATGCTGGCGCTCTGGCTGCCAAGCATGTTGGTCACCTCGTATTTCTGAGCCTGACGGCACGCACGCAATTTCGTCGAACGCCGCAGGCGGTTGTCCATCAGGCAATAGCCGTGGCGCGGCCAGCCGTGGCGCTTGATGGCCAGGGCCAGAGTGTCGCGGAAGCTCAGGCGGTCGCCGTCGTCAAGATGGATTGCCGTTTGCGCGTTGTTCAAATCGTTCAGCCAGCCAGACTATTGCGCCGTCCGGACAGGCCCGAAACTTGATGCCGGGATTTGTTCGTGAGAGGATCATCGCCCAAATTCAGAGTTTCTTCAGAGAGAAAATCCAGCCATGACACATCCGGATCGCGATTATCTGGCCATCGACGCCGTTGTAAATATCCAGACACCAGAGGCGCTGGCCCATCGACCAGATGATCGCACGGAATTCTACAAGGAGAAAATCGGCGTTGACGGTGGAACCTTTGATGGTATCAGCCTCGAAGAGATGCTGCGGCGAATGGACACGGCGGGGATTGAACGATCTTTCCTTATTGCGGCCAAAGCCGGCCCCAACGGCCACAAAGCTTCATTTCACATGCCTTATGACATCGTGTCCGATGCCGTCAAACAGCACCCGGATCGATTTTCTGCTTTGGCGGGAGTTGATCCGACTGAAGGCATGAACGGTGTCCGCGCCTTGCAGAAAGCAGTCGAGGGTGATGGCTTTATCGGCGCCCATCTTTATCCACACTGGTTCGAACTGGCGCCTGATCACGCCCGGTATTATCCTTTTTATGCCAAATGCGTGGAACTGGATGTGCCGATCCAGTTACAGGTCGGCCAATCCCTGATTTATTCCAAGGCCATGCCGAGGCGAAGCGTGGGCCAGCCCATTACCCTGGATTCCGTTGCCTGTGACTTTCCCGAGCTGAAACTTATTGGCATTCATGTGGGGATTCCGTGGACCCAGGAAATGATTGCCATGGCCTGGAAACATGAAAATGTCTTTATCGGCACGGATGCCCATAGTCCGAAGTATTGGCCGCAGGAACTGGTCCGGTACATAAATTCCTATGGACAGGACAAAGTGATATTTGGCACGGATTTCCCGATCCTGGGCTTCGAGCGCACCATGGAGGAAATCGACGCCATCGAATTGAAACCCGCCGCCCGGCGCAAGCTGTTGCGCGATAACGTGCTGCGGATATATGGCCTGGTGGGATAAGGTCTGGAGCGTTTCCGGCTTGGACGGGCTCCTAGTTGTCCTTGGGGCGGTGCACCTGAACCGATTCATGCCACGGCGTTAGCACCCGGCGCAAGGCGACAACACAGGCATAGAGACCAAAGCCCAGAAGCGTTAGCAGGATAATAACGCCAAACAAGGCGTCGACTTCGAAGGCCGCCATGGTATCGACGGCCAGGAACCCCAGACCTTCGTTGCCGCCGAGATATTCCCCGACCACCGCGCCGATGGTTGCCAACACAATACCGACCTCCATGCCGGTCAGAATGTAGGGCATGGCCGACGGCAGATCGAGGTGCCTGAAGGTATCCCAGCGGCTGGCGTTGATGCTGGCCATGACGTCCCTGTGCCCGGCGTCAAGGGATTTGATACCCAGCAAGGTATTGGTCAAGATCGGGAAGAACGCCAGCACGGCGGCAATAATCACTTTCGAGGTGATGCCAAAGCCAAACCAGACAATGAACAAGGGCACCAGGGCGATTTTTGGCACCACCTGGGTGGCCACAATGAACGGATTGAGGGCTTTCTCCAGCCAGTGCACCTTGCCCAGCAAGACACCCAGACCAACGCCAATAACCGAGGCAAAGAAAAAGCCCACGAGGGTTTCGGTCATGGTGACCCGGATATGATTGAAGATCAGTTCTTCATGCAGCAGATGCCAGACCGCGATCAGAACCTTTTCCGGCGCCGGCAGGATGAAGGGCGATACATCGAACCAATAGACATAGCCTTTCCAGGCAGCGAAAAAGGCGATGGTCAGCAATGGTGTGGTGATCCAGGTCCAGGATTTTTTCCCCGCCATCAGGAAATCTCCTCCAGCCGGTGACGCAGGTTCTTGGCAATTTCCTGAAACTCAACCGAGGCCGACAAATCAAGCTCTCTCGGCCGCTCAAAATTTACATCCAGGATACGGTCAATCCGCCCGGGTCGCGGCGTCATCAGAATAATCCGGTCCGCCAAAAAAACAGCCTCCGGAATGGAGTGCGTGACCAGAACAATTGTGCAGCCGCTGGTCATCCAGATACGTTGCAACTCCAGGTTCATGGAATCCCGTGTCATGGCGTCCAGGGCGCCAAAAGGCTCGTCCATCAACAATATGTTGGGATCGTAGCTCAGGGCCCTGGCGATGGCGGCGCGCTGGCGCATGCCGCCCGACAACTCCCTGGGCCACCGTTTCTCAAATCCGCTGATCCCTACCAGATCACAAAGTTCGTGCGCTTTTTCTGTCCGGGTTGATTTGTTAATGCCGCGTAATTGCAGCGGCAAGGCAATGTTCTTTTCGATGGAATACCAGGGGATCAGATTGGCATCCTGAAACACCATGCCCATTTCGCGAGACACCGCGGCATCACGTTCACCATTGCGCCACAGGGACCGGCCGGACACGCGAATATCACCATTCGTTGGCGACAGCAGACCACCCATCAGGCGCAGCAACGTTGTCTTGCCGCAGCCGGACGGGCCTAACAGGACGACGAACTCTCCCCTTTTGACCCTCAGGTCAACGGCCTCAAGCGCATGGATCGGCCCGGCGTCACTTGGATAAATCTTGGTGACGGCCTCGACGCCGATACCAGATGTTTCGGCATTCATATCCTTATTCGGATTCTGGTCAACGATCAGGGAAATCCTGCCCACCCGCTGCGATGGCAGCGCAGGCCTCGTCCAGTGACAGCAGTCCGGCAAATCCAAATGACATGGCCGCGAGAGACGCCTGATGACGATCCGCCGCGAAATCACCGCAGGTTTCCTCAACCACAAAAGTCCGGTAATCCCGCTGGGCGGCGTCACGTACTGTCGTTTCAACACACATCGACGTGGTGACACCACCGACGATCAGGGTATCAATCTTCAGGGATCGCAACAAAGGCTCGAGCGATGTGCCATAAAAAGCCGAATAGCGCTGTTTACCGATCACTGTATCTTCGACGGCCAATTCAATTTCCGGCACCAGCTCCGCATCCGGCGTGCCGTCCCGCAAAGCCCCGATCCGGCTCAAGGTTGGGCGCAACTCACGCATCAGCAACCCGCCATCGGCGTAGTCGTGGCGATAACACATGCGGGTATAAATGACCGGCAGGTTCGCCGCATGGCCCGCCGCTACAAGTTCAAGACACTTGTCAGCGGCGGTCCGGCAGGAACTTACGTCACGGCCCTGGGCCGCGACGGAACCATCGTCGCAACAAAAGGCGCGTTGCAAATCGATAGCCAAAATCGCGGCATGTTGGGTCGAAAAATGCATCAGCCCTTAACGGCGTCGATGAACTTGTTGGTGTAGTACTTTGAGGCATCGCCGCCCTCGAACAGGCCAACCTTGGCCATGCGATCCATGGCACCCTGCCAGCGCGCTGGCATGTTGCGCAACAAGTTGGCTTTGCCTTCCGCCGCATACAATTCCATCTCGGCGCGCAGTGCCAGTTCAGCCGTTTCCAGGTTCTTCAGGTCACGCACCTTGAACATCTTCATGCTCTCAAGGGCTGGCATCAGGTCACTGGCTGCAAACAGGGCATTCATCGAATTGTTAACCGCCCGCAGGAATTTCGTGATGGTCTCCGGGTCGTTGGCAATCATGTCCGAATGGGCCGTGTAAACCTGACCGGGAACCGGCGCGTATTTGTCCGTATTCCAGGCGACAATTGGCTCGCAAGCGGCTTGCAGTTTACCCACGGTACCCATGGAGGCCATA
>JAQBYC010000174.1 GCA_027623205.1 Pseudomonadota bacterium
ACTCTAATTAATTGAAAATTGCTCTTGTTTTGTCGGGCGACGCCGGCGGCACAAAAAAACCGCCAGCGGGCCGGCGGTTTCGGGGTTTTCCTTGATGACTATCCTAGATCAACCATACCCCTACCTCCGCCAACGGCATCGGATAGCCAAAAAAATCAAAATAATATGTGGCGGCTGCAAGGTTCATGGCTGGTCCTATAAGGCAGACAGGGCCGTTTGTCACGTTGAGTCTTGTGCGGCGCTGGAATCGGTTGAAATCGGAGGCAAGACGCCGTTCGTCAGGTCCGCCCGCCCGGCGCTTCCGGGTGGCCCATCAAAGTTAAACCCGGCGGACCGTCCGGCGCGGTCCGTGACGGAGATATTGGAGCCTGTCGCGGCTAAACTGGCGCATATCTTTCGTAACGCTTATCTTTCGTAACGAAGGCGCATCCTACCAGTTCAGGTCGCGTTCATAGCCCATTGCAATCAGGCTTTCGCCGGCGATGCGCTTGACCCGGTCAACGATATTTGGGTTGAAATGGTTCTTCCAATCGCCCTTGATGCCCTTGCGCATGCTCGTGGTCACCATCGGGCTGCCATCGTCGTAGATCGACGTCGCGTCTTCCTTCCCTTCGACATAGCTGCCATTCGATTGGTGCGCGAAAGTTCCAAGCTGGATGATCCGGTCCAGCGCCTGATCCGAGACCGGCACCAGATTGACCCGGTCAAGTCCGAGCCAGGCCAACAGATCCCTGTAGGTCTCGCGCGGGTTGTATCGGATGTCCTCAAAGCGAATGCCATAAACGTTGTCATAGTCCTGAATGGCGCGAAAGCTCTCGGCGATCTCCGCGAACGACGCGGCGCGGTGAAAATAGTCCCGTTGCGGATGCAGGTAATCGGCGCCTTCCAGCAATTTGTGAAAAACCGCTTCCTTGTCGCTCGCCTCGGACGCCCCCTGACCAGGGACCGAGTCCTTGATCCAGCGAAGACAACAGGTGGTCAGCCAATCCCTGGGATCGCGGTACAAATGCACGATCTTGGCGTCGGGCAGACGGCTGAGAAAATGGCTCGTCAGAAATGTATGAAAATCGATCCAGGTATGATCGTCCATGTTCGCCACGACACGTTGAACATAGTCGAGGTTGATGTCGGCTTCGATAAATCTTTCGTCCTGCGGCCCGGCGCCGGTCTTGAGGCGATCAAGATCGGCGCGGCCGCGAATGTAGCGGCGGTTGGAATTGGGCGATACGTAGTGAATTTGTTCGATGGCGAACAGTCCCATCAATGCCCTGAAGACCGGCATCAGGCGGTTGGAGCCGCAGCCTGGAAAGCTTAGGACGACAATGGGCGTCGGCGCGGCGATACCTATTTCCACCAGCGCGGGGTTTTCCCCGCCGGCCGAGACGAAGGGCAGGATGGGCATGGGCGCGCCAATGAAGTGGTTCGCAACGTAGCGGACAATGTATTCGTAATCTTTTGGGTGCGAAAGAATGATTACATACTTGTAATGGAGGTCGCTGAAGATCGTTTCTATGGAATTCCACCGCCGCCGGTAGTGGTGACGGTCACCGTTGACATAGGTCACGGCGCGCTGTTCGGCATGGCTTTTCGAAAGCACTTCAAAGCGCGCGCCATGACCTTCGAAATCCAACAGGCAGATGGCGTCCGAGGGGGCGCTGTTCGCCATCACCAGGGACCACACCTTGTCCGCGAGATCGACGGAAAACGGCGTTTTGGCGTTGTAATCGCAGCCGGCGGCGATTGCCTGCATGTTACTGCTCCGTGCCGGTGTTGGCCGATTGCGGCGACACCGGACCATGATACGGACGTGGGACGGCGCCGTGGCTGGCATGGCGGATCACCTGACCCATCAGGAAATGCCACTCATGGGCGTGGCCATCCCCGGCACGCCCCGTATCCGCCGGACCATTCATCCCACCTCTTCCGCACGAGAGCATGTTGCTTCTAAACACGCCCGGACTCTTAAGAAAAGAGCGATTGAATATTGCTCTCAATGCCATCCGGGCATTATTTGGTGACAGGGTAAAATTATGGTTAATACGATCCGGCCCGCTTTTCCCCCGGTTGCCCAGCACCAACCCGCGCTGATAGGGACCCGACTTGAGGCAAATCAAGGCTGCGACACCCGCCAGGGCGCAATCTGGAAAAAATCAACAGATACGGAATGGATGGACGGCCATGTCACATGTACCCCACGAGCTGGCGGAAGAGTTTCCAGCGGATAAAGACAAAATCCATAGCCTCAACGAAACCGACAACCACTTCGCCAAGCTGGCGGAGCAATATCATACGGTGAACCGGGAAATTCATCGCATCGAAACCAAAGTAACGCCGGCGGACGAGGGCTACGAAAAACAGCTGCGCCGGCAACGACTGGCCCTGAAGGACCAGATTGCCGTCTACCTAAATCAAAGGTGACGCCCCGTTCCGGCGCGACCGCTTTCGCCTCGGCGTATACCGTATAAAGCGCACTGTCGCCGCAATCCCCCACTCAACTCAGTAGGTAATCCCGGCCTGGATTAGAATCCCGACGATCATGAGTAAGTTGCGTATCAGAGAAATCGTGTTGCCTATATATATGGAAGGCTTCTTCTCGTAGAGTCCGTAACTCAGCCAGATCAAGGACAGAATGGCGAACAGGCTCCAGTCTATGAGAGAATGGCCGCCCGCGTGCTCGCTATGGGTAATGTAAATTTTGATGACCTGAGGCAACAGGGCAAATGGGCCAATGACGCCAATCATGACCATCGTCGGTTCCAGGAATTTGATCCAGTTCCCGCCGCCAGACACTATGTATTCTTTCGAATGCGCCAATTCATTCATTCCCAGAAAATCAGCCGGCAACATGACTAAGTGGCGAAGTGCGACGCCCTACCACAAATTCAGAGACACGTACAAAGGCATTCCGGCATTACGGCATTACGGTGACATAGGTTCAAGAAGAATGGCCTGACCCCACATTTGCCTGAGTGATGACCTTGGCATGACCGGCGCCGGTCGGCTATTACAGGGCTCCGAGCAATTCGACGAGGTGATCTATGAACCCGACCAAACTCAGACGGACATTAAAATCAGGCGGGCATGTGTTCGGCTGCATGCTGTCGCAAATGGCTTCGACCCGGTTTGAACAGGTGCTGGCCGGCAGCACGCTGGATTACGCGATCATCGATTCCGAGCATGGCTCGCGGGACCGCACTGAAATTCAGCAGCTGACCGGGATGCTGCGGCGCGCGGACATCACACCGATTGTTCGCGTTCCGATTCCAAAAGCGGAATGGGTGGCCATGGCGCTGGACGCGGGAACGGCGGGTGTTCTGGTGCCCTATTGCGAGACGGTAGCGGAAGTCCAGGCGGTCGTGGCAACCGCCAAATGGCATCCGTTGAAAGGCGAATATCTGCGCCGCGCCGTTGCGGAAAACGAACTGCCCAGCAAGGCGACCAGGAAGTACCTGCAAAACAGACGCAAGGAATCCTTCGTCATTATCGGCATCGAGTCCGAACCCGCCTACGGGAATTTGGATGCGATCCTGGACGTCGGGGGCATCGATGGTGTTTTCATCGGACCGAATGACATGTCCACATCGCTGGGTATTCCAGATGACTATGGGAACAGAAAATATTTACGGGTGATCGAGGACATCATAAAGCGCTGCGCCGGGCGTGGGATACCGGTGATGGTGCACCAGCAAACCTTGGAAACGTCGAGCAAGGCGATCACGTTGGGCGCCCGTTTTGTCCTCCATTCAACCGATGGGCGGATGCTGCAACGGGTTATGCAGAACGAGATGAACGCCTTGAGGGCGGTCGCCGGCGCGACGACCACGGCGGCGAAAGATACCGTCGAAACGGTATAGGGGAAAAAGTTGGTCTGGGACCAATAGGGTTGTTTCCGTTCCTCAAAACCTGATGGTAGACGCCTGCCCCTGGGCGGATCGCCCAACTGGCTGGCGAGGCATCGGAAGCAGATCACGACGCCGTTGTTGCGGTCGTCGCGGATCGGGATTTCATCTTTGGCCAGGCCAGAATGCGGGAACTGGCGTTGGGTGACATGGGCTGGGAGATCCGGGTGTTCCGGGATCGCGGGGCGGCCGGAGCCTGGATCGGAGAAAGAGTCAAAGAGAAATTCGGCAATGAAGATATCGCGTCTACCTAAATACGAGGTAGCTTTAACCCAGGACGCCAGCATGACGGCAATTACGGACGGCAGGGAGTGAAAGGGATAAGATGGCTGACAATTCGCAAGCGCAATACGACTACATCATCGTTGGAGCCGGCTCGGCCGGCGCCGCCCTGGCCTATCGCCTGAGCGAGACTGCCGCCAACAAGGTGTTGTTGCTGGAGGCCGGCAAGGCCAGCCATCCTTATTCCCGGCTGCCGGTCAGTTTCGGGCTGTTGATCGACCATCCGGGCGCCAATTGGCGATTTACCTCCGAGCCGGAGGCCGGCACCGCCAACCGGGCGATCCCGGTGCCGCGCGGCAAGCTGCTGGGCGGTTCATCTGCCATCAACGGTCTGGTCTACGTGCGCGGACAGACTCTTGATTATGACACCTGGGCGCAGCTGGGCAACCGAGGCTGGAGCTGGCAGGACGTCGAGCCGCTGTTCCTGCGCATGGAGAATTATGAAAAGGGCGGCGATGGCGTGCGCGGCAAGGGCGGGCCCTTGGGCGTCTCTGAAGTGCCGGATCAGAATCCCTTGTATGACGCGTTGTTCGCCGCCGCCGAGGCGGCCGGTCACCGCCGCAACAGCGACTATAACGGCCCTGATCAGGAAGGTATCGTCAAGACCCAGGCGACCATACGGGGCGGCCGGCGCATGAGCACGGCGCACTGTTATCTGCGGCCGGCGATGGCGCGAAACAACCTGCAGGTGGTTACCGAAGCCCTGACCCATCACCTGCTTCTCGAGGGTAAACGCTGCGTCGGTGTCGCCTATGCCCAGGGCGGCCAGGTCATCGAGGCGCGGGCCGGCGCCGAGGTCATCCTGTCAGCCGGCGCCATCGGCTCGCCGCAAATCCTGGAGCTGTCCGGTATCGGCAAGCCCGACGTGCTGCAGGCCCATGGCATCGCCGTGCGGCACGAACTGCCGGCGGTGGGGGAAAATTTCCGCGACCACATCAATGCCCGTATTCAATGGAAGGTGATCGCCCCGGGTGTCTCCTATAACGAGCGGGCCCGCGGCATCAATCTGCTCGGGCAGGTGGCCAGGTACCTGACCACGGGCGGCGGCTTCATCAGCCTGCCGTCGGCGCCGCTGCTGGCCTTCCTGCGGACCCGGCCCGAACTGGCAACCCCGGATGTGCAGATGCACCTGGTGCCATACGCGGTGAAGGACCCGAAGCGGCGCAAGCTGCACCCCTTCCCCGGCATGACCGTGTCCTGCTATCAATTGCGGCCCGAAAGCCTGGGCTCGATCCACATCCGCTCGGCCGATCCCGCCGCGCAGCCGGCCATCCGCTTCAATTTCCTGGGCGACCGGATCGATCGCGATACCATGATCGAAGGATTCAAAATGATGCGGCGGATCGTCGAGGCGGCGCCGATGGATCCGTTCCGTGGCGAGGAATACTCGCCGGGCAGCGAGGTCGACGGCGACGACGCCATCGAGCAATGGATCAGGCAAAACTCAGAGACCGCCTACCATCCGATCGGCACCTGCCGCATGGGCCCGGGCCCGAACGCGGTGGTCGACGAACGGCTGAAGGTCCACGGCCTGGACGGCCTGCGGGTCGCCGATGCCTCGATCTTCCCGACCATGCCGTCCGGCAACACCAATGCGCCCAGCATCATGGTCGGCGAAAAGTGCGCCGACCTGATTAGGGCGTCTGCCTGAAAAATCGAAGAACGCCGGACAAGCGCGCGCGGATATCTTGCCCGCGGCGACGCCGGTCCAGGCTGCAACGGGTCGCCTCAGGCCGTTGCCCGAGCTCGGTGTCGGCGACCGCCAGGCCGCTCAGGAGCATACCAAATATTCAAGAAGAAAGACCTGACCCCGTCCTTGCGGGCGAGCAACCGCTTGTCGCGTGTGATGAAATAGCCGCCGTATTTCGCTGCCTCGCAGACGTGAAACAGGTCCGGCACGATGTTCTTCTCTTCCGCATCGCCCTTCACGGCGGCGACGAGGTCACAATAGCGGCGGCGTTCCCCATCAGTTAGCCCGACCTCCACGGAGAACAAGAACAGAGTTGCGGCACGCTGCACATGGGCAGGCGTATTCTGGTTATTGAGTTCATTCTGCACAGAATATCTGACACTCCCGCGTGATTTTTCCGGACTGCGCAAGTTCTACAATCTCGTTGACGGCCGCGTCCTCACCATCCGCCACATCGTCGAGGATATTGGCGTCAACGAAGTTGTTGAAGCAGAGCGGGTCAATGAAGCGGGTCATGGATCGCCTGTCGAATTGGTCTTGGACGTGGCCCAACCTGGACCCGCCTTGGCAATTGCTTTCGCAATGCAGGCGTCTTCAAGCAACGTCCAATCGCGCTTTAGGTCAGGATGATCGTCACTGCGGCTATAGGAGGCAGGCGAAAATCCTCCGTTCACTAACGGATAAAAGCTTACCCAGACTGGGCCTAAGGTGGCTTGGCGTTTCTTCAAGTCAACATGCCACGGGGCCGCGGGACCGCCACGGGCCTCAACCTTTTGGATCAAGGCGTCGAGGTTGATTGCGTGCCGACGGTAGAGAGCAATTTGCTCGGCAATTTGCTCGGGGTCGCTTTCTCCAATGGCCACCCCATCGGGTCGCCACGAAATCCCCAAGCTGTGCAATCGCGTCCAAGCACGGAGCGCTTGCTCCGCAGGGCCAGGAATTTCACTCGGCTCCTCAGCCCACCGGCGGACAGTCCGGGGGCTAACGGAGAGCAGTCGCGCGGCCTCTGTTTGCGCGAGTCCGAGACGGTCTAAACAAGTATGGAATTCGGTGCTCGTCATGATGTCAATTAATATAGTGCTGAAATGTCCCGACACAAGAGGTCGTTTTGTCCCAGCCGTTATCATCCCTGTCTCGGCATCGCACAAGAACATACCGGCAACATATTTGGCATCCCGTGTCGCATCCGTGTTGCAGGGAACTGCCGGCAATATCCGTAAGCCTTTGTTATCGTTTGGTAATGTGTTGTGACGTGTTGCAGTCACGACAAATAGAAAAAGGCCGCCATGAGGCAGCCTAAGTCTTTGATATATTTG
>JAQBYC010000175.1 GCA_027623205.1 Pseudomonadota bacterium
GGGGGGGGGGGGGACAATGCATGCGAGATTATGCCACTGAAGACGAACCGCGCGATGGGTCAATGGCGCATCGTGCGGCCTGCCGGAAGAGCGGGCAAATTTTCGCTGTCGTGCGGCACGAAACATCGCTTGCGAAGCCCGGGCGCGGGCGCTATAAACCGCCCTTCTTTCCGGTGAGCCGGCGCGGGCTAAGGCCCGGGGCATGCCTGGCCACCGATTTACTTGACATATCCTACAGTACGGGAGGATCAAAAATGCCCAAGATGAAGACGAAGTCGAGCGTGAAAAAGCGCTTTAGCCTGACCGGAACCGGCAAGGTTCGCCGTTCCCACGCCGGCAAACAGCACGGCATGATCAAGCGCACGAACAAGCAGATCCGCGAACATCGCGGTACGACCTTGCTGTCCGCCGCGGATGCCAAGGTCATCAAAAAATTCATGCCCTACGGCTGAGGCTGGGAGTAGCACAAAATGGCGCGCGTAAAACGCGGCGTGACATCTCACGCCAAACACAAAAAAGTTCTGGCTCAGGCGACCGGCTATCAGGGCCGGCGCAAGAACACCATTCGGATTGCCAAGCAGGCGGTCGAAAAAGCGGGCCAATATGCCTATCGCGACCGGCGCGTGCGCAAGCGTACGTTCCGCGCTTTGTGGATCCAGCGGATCAACGCGGCCAGCCGGGAGCATGGCGTCAACTACGCCCGATTTATGAGCGGCCTCAAGCAGGCGGGTATCGAGATTGACCGGAAAGTCCTGGCCGATCTTGCCGTTCGCGAGCCTGAGGCGTTCAGGGCCCTGGTCAACCAGGCGCAGGCCGCGCTGGCCTGAACCAAGACCGGGCCTTCGATCCGAAGATCGGGCCCCGACTAAATTGCCACGTCACGAGAAATGGGGGCCTGTCCGAGGACGGCCCCCTGTTTCCGTTGGCGGATAGGCATAGCCGCAAGTTGATTGCGTGAAAGCGAAACAATGACAACCGATATTGACGCCCTGCGGGACGAACTTTTAGCCGAAGTGGCCGGCGCCGCCGACATTGCCGGCCTGGAGGCGATCCGTATCGCCACCTTGGGCAAGAAAGGCCGGATCACCGCCCAGATGAAGGGCCTGGGCCAACGGCCGCCCGAAGAACGGCGCGAAGCCGGCGCCTCGTTGAACCAGGTCAAGGATCTGCTGGCCGAGGCGATCGAGGCGCGGCGCCTAAGCCTGCATGAAGCGGAATTGGCGGCGCGCCTGGCCAGCGAAGGCATCGATGTCACCCTGCCAATCCGGCAGCAGCCCCAGGGCCGCATCCATCCCGTCAGCCAGGTACTGGATGAAATCGCCGCGATCTTCGCCGATATGGGTTTCACCATCGCCGAAGGGCCGGATATCGAGGATGACTTTCATAATTTCACCGCCCTGAACATTCCGCCCGAGCACCCGGCCCGGCAAATGCAGGATACCTTTTATTTGCCGCCGCGCGACGACGGCATGCCCATGGTGCTGCGCACCCATACCTCGCCGGTGCAAATTCGCACCATGCGGAATTCGCCGCCGCCGCACCGCATCGTGATACCCGGACGCACCTATCGGTCCGACTCGGATCAGACCCACACGCCGATGTTCCATCAGGTCGAAGGGCTGGTGATCGGCCGCGATATTCATATGGGCCATTTGAAAGGCACCCTGGAAGCCTTCTGCCAGGCGTTTTTCGAGGTCGACAACGTGCGCATGCGCTTTCGCCCCAGCTATTTCCCCTTCACGGAACCTTCGGCGGAGGTGGACATCGGCTGCTCCTACCAGGACGGCGCCCTGCGCATTGGCGAGGGCGACGGCTGGCTGGAGATTTTGGGCTGCGGCATGGTCAATCCCCGGGTTCTCGAGGCTTGCGGCGTCGACCCGGGGGAATGGCAGGGCTTCGCCTGGGGCATGGGCATCGACCGCATCGCCATGCTGAAATACGGCATTCCGGATTTGCGGGCGTTTTTCGATTGCGATCTGCGCTGGCTGCACCATTACGGATTTGTCCCGCTGGATGTGCCCACCCTGTCGGGAGGGCTGTCGCGATGAAGTTCACCCTGTCCTGGCTAAAAGATCATCTGGCAACGGACGCCGCCCTGACCGAGATCACCGACAAGCTGACCGCCATCGGCCTGGAGCTGGAAGCGGTGGCGGACCGCGCCGCCGATCTGGCGCCCTTTACGGTTGCCCATGTCATCGAGGCCAGACAGCACCCGAACGCCGACCGTTTGCGGGTCTGCCTGGTCGATACGGGCACCGCGCAGGTTCAGGTGGTCTGCGGCGCGCCCAACGCGCGCACGGGCATGAAGGGCGTCTTCGCGCCGTCCGGCACCACCATTCCCGGCACCGGATTGTTGTTGAAGCCATCGAATATCCGCGGCGAAGCGTCCAACGGCATGCTCTGTTCCGAGCGTGAAATGGGCCTGAGCGATGAACATGACGGCATTATCGAATTGGCGGAAGACGCCCCCCTCGGTGCGCCTTTCGCCCGGGTGGCCGGCCTCGACGATCCCGTCATCGATATCAACGTCACGCCAAACCGCCAGGATTGCCTGGGCGTGCGCGGCATCGCCCGTGATCTGGCCGCGGCCGGTCTGGGCGCCTTGAAGCCCCTGGACGCAACGGTCGTCGAGGGCAGCTATGACAGCCCCCTGGCGGTGGAATTGGACTTCGAGGCGGATTTCGCAGCGGCCTGTTCCTGCTTTCTGGGCCGGCATTTTCGCGGCCTGACAAATGGTCCCAGCCCGGAATGGCTGCGCCGGCGTCTGCTGGCCATCGGTCTGCGCCCGATTTCCGCGCTGGTGGATATAACCAACTACGTCACCTACGATCTGGGCCGGCCGTTGCATGTCTTCGATGCCGCCAAGGTCAACGGACCGGTGCAGGCCCGGATGGCCCGGACGGGCGAGACCCTGCTGGCCCTGGACGGCAAGGAATACCCATTGGACGGCGAAATTACGGTCATTGCCGACCGCAACGGGCCCGAGTCCATCGGCGGCGTCATGGGCGGTGCGGCATCGGGCTGCACCGAGGCGACGACCGAGATGTTCCTGGAAGCGGCGCTGTTCGATCCGCACCGCACCGCGGCCACGGGCCGGCGCCTGGGCATCGAAAGCGATGCCCGCTATCGCTTCGAGCGCGGCGTGGACCCGGCCATGGTCCGGCCCGGCCTTGAAATCGCGACCCGGCTGGTGTTGCGGATGTGCGGCGGGGAAACCTCCCATACCGTGCTGGCCGGCACGCCCGATGGACCGGCCAAAGTGGTCGACTTCCGCCCGGCCCGTGTCACGGAATTGATCGGCATCGACGTGGCGGCGGCGGAACAGCGGACAATCCTGTCGGATCTGGGCTTTGGCGTCGCGGAAAGCGGCGGCGCTGGCCATTGGCGGGTCACCGCCCCGACCTGGCGCAGCGATATCGATGGCGAGGCCGATATTGTCGAAGAGGTGGCGCGGATCGCCGGTTTCGACCGCATCCAGTCTACCCCCCTGCCCCGTCTGTCGGTAACCGCCAAACCGGCCCTGGCCACGGCCCAGCGCCGCCCGGCGCAGGCCAAACGGGCCCTGGCGGTGCGTGGCATGATGGAGTGCGTCACCTGGTCCTTCATGCCGCGCCGCTTCGCGGCGCTATTTGGCGGTGGGCGGGACGATCTGCAGTTGGCCAATCCCATATCCTCGGAACTGGACGCCATGCGGCCGTCCCTGCTGGGCAACCTGATCCTGGCGGCCGGCCGCAACGTGGACCGCGGCCATGACGACGTGGCGCTGTTCGAGGTTGGACCGCAGTACAGTGATCCTACGCCTAAGGGCCAGGCCCTTGCCGCCACCGGCCTGCGCCGGGGCCGCAATGGTCGGCGCCATTGGGCCGAAAGTCCCCGGATGGTGGATGCCTATGACGCCAAGGCGGACGTCCTGGCCGTGCTGGACGCCATCGGCGCCCCGACGGCCAGCCTCCAGATCGCATCCGAGGCGCCCGCGTGGTATCACCCTGGCCGCTCGGGCGTGCTGCGCCTGGGTCCGAAAAACATCTTGGCCGTCTTTGGCGAGCTCCACCCCCGCGTACTGGACCGCCTGGACGTGACCGGCCCCATGGTTGGCTTCGAGGTGTTGATCGAGAACGCCCCCCTGCCCAAGGCCAGGGCCAGCCGCAACCGGGCGGAACTGCTGGTCAGCGACCTGCCCTCGGTGCAGCGTGATTTCGCCTTCGTGGTCGATCAGGCGACAACCGCGGATGCCATCCTGCGGGCCGCCAGGGGCGCCGACAAGGCCTTCATCACCGAGGTGAATGTGTTCGATGTCTACACCGGCCAGGGCATCGGCGACGGCAAGAAGTCCGTCGCCATTACCGCCCGCCTGGAGCCGAAGGACAGCACCCTGACCGACCGGGAGATCGACGCCATCGCCGCCAAGATCGTCGCCGCGGTCGGCAAGGCCACCGGCGCCGTATTGCGGGGTTGATCCACTGCACGGTTGCCGCATAAGCCGATCAGGATTAGCTTTGAATATCAAGGACGAACAGACTCACGAGAAAGCGGGAAAACTAGCTGAGCTTACCGGTGAGAGCATGACGAAAGCGGTCACCAAGGCAACAGATGAGCGTCTATCGCGAATAGGAAAGGCGAACCAGCGAAGTGGCATTGCCGAAAAACTTAACCGGCTCGCCGCTTATTGTTCCAGTCTTCCCGTTCTGGATGGCCGCAGCGACGACGATATCATCGGATACGACGAATCCGGCCTTCCCAAGTGATCGTTATAGATACGTCCGCGGTTGTCGCCGTCTTGCGCGACGAACCGGAGCAGCAGCGGTTCAGCACGATTATCGAATCCGCCCAGGCGTGTTACATGAGCGCGGCAAGCCTTCTGGAAACCCGCATCGTTCTCTTTACCCGTTTGGGCGAAACCGCGGTTTTGGCGGTTGACTCATTTGTCATGGATGCTGGCGTCGATATTGTCGAGGTTACGCGTCAAACCTCTGATATCGACATCTTAGCGCAATTTGATTACGGTTTGGCTCAGTCTTATGGGGACCCGACGGATGGACGTTATCGCCGATGGCCTGGTGGCCGTGGTCAAACAGGATTGCCCGACCTGCGTGCTGATCGAGCCGATCCTGGCCCAGTTGGCGGCGGACGGCATCACTGTCTACAGCCAGGATGATCCCGATTTCCCCGCCCAGGTGCCGGGCGTTCGGGATGATCGTGAATTGGAAGCCTCGTTCCGCCTGGAGATCGAGACCGTGCCGACCCTGTTGCGCATGGCGGGCGGGCGGGAGGTCGGGCGCCTGGTCGGCTGGGAGCGCGGCGAATGGCGGGAATTCACCGGCATCGCCGATCTGGGCGGCGGATTGCCCGGCTACCGCCCGGGCTGTGGTTCGAAAAGCGTCGAGCCGGGCATCGCCGAGGCATTGGCCATGCGCTTCGGCAACCTGCCCATCGTCGCCCGCCGGATCGAAGTCGCGCCCCTGGAAGACGCGGTCGAAGCCTGTTTCGAGCGCGGCTGGAGCGATGGCCTGCCCGTCGTGCCGCCCACCCCCACCCGGGTCTATCGCATGTTGCAAGGCACGGCTCGGCCGCCCGACGAAGTGATCGGCGTCATCCCCCCCGACCTGGCACCCTGTACGGTGGAAAAGGTTGCCATCAACGCGGTCATGGCGGGCTGCAAGCCGGAATATATGCCGGTGGTTCTGGCCGCCGTCGAAGCCGCCCTGATCGACGAATTCTGCATGCATGGCCTGCTGTGCACCACCATGTTCGCGGGGCCCATGGTGGTCGTGAACGGTCCCATGGCGCGGCGGATCGGCATGAACAGCCGCGAGAACGCCCTGGGCCAGGGCAATCGCGCCAACGCCACCATAGGGCGCGCCCTGCAACTGGTGATCCGTAACGTGGGCGGCGGCAGGCCTGGCGGTATTGACCGGGCCTGTCTGGGCAATCCCGGCAAATACACCTTCTGCTTCGCCGAGGACGAAGAAGGCTCCCACTGGGAGTCGCTGTCGGTGGAGCGGGGCTTTGCCCCCGATGCCTCCACCGTGACCTTGTTCGCGGCCGACGGCGTGCAGGCGGTGGCCGATCAGAAGTCCCGGACGCCCGGCTCCCTGGCCCGCACTTTTGCCGCCTGTCTGCGGGTGGTGGATCATCCCAAAATGGTCGCGGCGGGCGATGCCTTCCTGGTCGTTTCGCCGGAACACGAACGGGTGTTTCATGCGGCGGGTTGGAGCAAGGCCAGGCTGAAAGCGGAACTCGATGCATTACTGCTGATCCCGGGCGCCGAACTGGTGGTGGGCGCGGGCGGCATCGCCGAAGGCATAGCCGCCGGCAGGGCGGGCCAGAGTTGGCCGAAATTCCGCCCCGGCGGCCTCAATATCGTTCGGGCCGGGGGCGGGGCCGGCATGTTTTCCGCCGTCATCGGCGGCTGGGCCGCCACCGGTGAAATCGGCTCCATCCCTGTAACCAAGGAGATAACCTCATGACCGACAAGATGATCATGCTTGATCCCACATCCGAGCGGACGCCGGCGCGGCGGCAATTGCTGCCGCGGCCGGAAACCCTGGCGGGCTTGACCGTCGGACTGCTGGATATTTCCAAACCGCGCGGCAATATTTTCCTCGACCGGCTCGACGAACTGTTGCGCGGCAAGGGCATCACGGTCAAACGTTACGCCAAGCCCACCTTTACCCGCGTGGCGCCGGTCGATCTGAAACAGCGGATCGCCAGCGAAGTTGACGTGGTGGTCGAAGGCCTGGCTGATTGAGGCTCGTGCACGTCGTGCTGTATGCATGATATCACGGATCTGGAAGGACGCGGCATTCCCGGCGTCGGCGTTGCCTCCTCCGAATTTACCGAGGCGGCGGCGGCGCAGGCGGCGTCCCTGGGTTTCGATGCGGCCATGGTCTTCGTGCCGCATCCGATCCAGGACCGCAGCGACGATGAAATGCGCGCCCTGGCCGCGGCGGCCTATGACGAAATCGTCGCCAGGGTGTCGATGACATAGCGCAATCTTGGCATTGAAATGGTCGACCAGAACGCCTGCGGCGGCGGCGATGTTTGTTCCCCATACCGGACCAGCGACCAAACAATTCACCAGGCCGTCGGTCCAATTAACCATTTATTAACCCTTGCCTATCCGGTTGTTACCCACACCTACTAAATGTAGGGTGGGTCCATTCTCCGGAGTAGAGCCCG
>JAQBYC010000176.1 GCA_027623205.1 Pseudomonadota bacterium
CTTGGACGATGCCCCACATCGACCGGCGAACCGCGCCTACCCACGGGGTCTGGAAGACCGGTCAAATGGGTCAGATTAGCCGCGACACGCTCTAATGACCAAAAGCCGCTCTGTTTCCATCAATCTTCAGAAAAACCGTTTCGGCGAGACCGGCTCCCGCGTAATCAAATTTTTGCCTTCCACGAAGACACAATCCGCCGATCCCTTACCCGCTAAGTTTCCCCGCAGGGCAACATTGTAGCGCATCGACTATTCTCGGTATGGATCACGGCCAGCGCCGCTGTGCGTCAGAGCCTGTCGCGGCTAATGGCGAAGGCGCCGGTCGAACAGCGCCAACATGGTTTCCCAGTGACGCTCTGCGGCGGCTTTTTTGTAGACCGGACGCTGAGGGAAGACGAAGCCATGTTCCGTGTCGGGATAAATCTCTATGGTGTGTTTGATCCCGGCCGCCTGCATGGCACCAGGCATGGCCGCCAGTTCCTCTTCCGGCACATGCGGATCATCCGAGGCAAAACCGAGGTAAACCTCGCCCTTGATCCGATTGGCCACAAGATGGGGGGAATCCGGCTGATCCGTGATGATTTTGACGCCATGGTACGAGGCGATGGCGTCAAAGCGATCAGGATAAGCCGCACCCACCGACATGACGAACTGGCCGCTCATGCAATAGCCGACGCAGCCCACCGGTCCAGGCGCGGCGGCCGCGCATTCCTCCAAAAAGCCCAACAATCCTTTGGTATCATCGACTACCCGGGCGTTGGTGAGGGTATTCATCACAGCGAACATCTTGGCCCGCTCGTCCTCATCCTCGCGAATGCGTGACAGATCATAGCCGTAATTTCCCTCCCGACCTGTCCGGTAGTACATGTTGGGCAGCAACACCGTATAGCCCACGGTCCCGACACGCCGCGCCATATCACGCAGTTCCTCGCGCATTCCTGGCGCATCCATGTACATAATAACCGCCGGATGCGGCCCAGCCTGTTCCGGATGGCAGACGAAGACGTCCATAACGCCGTCAGCGGTCTTAATCTCGGTCTCAAGATCCTGCATGGTCTTAATCCATCTCAAATTGTTCTTTGACATTGCAATGGGTTCTAGATTGGACGAACTGGCCGACGTTCGCAACCGCGACGGACAGGCTAACGGTGGATAAAAAACCACCTATCGGAGAATCCGCAAAAGGATTTTATAGTGTTTGCGAGAAGTATTTGGTTAACACCTTGTCAGCTATACTGAAGGCTCGGATTTTCGATTGCCTATTCTAATCGCCAAAGCGACCAATTTGTAGGCTTAGTTCGACGGGGAGCAGAGCAGTGGAGCTAAAGAAAATTGGCCGGACCGAGCTCGTGGATGTCCTGCGTGGCCATAAGAAAATGGTGGAAAAGCGCAATGGCGGACGGCGCGCCAATTTCTCGTTCCATGATCTTTCCAATGAAGAGTTCTCCAGATTTGACCTCTCCATGGCCGACTTCTCTGGCGCCAGCCTGCAGCATGCCATCCTGATGGAGACCAATTTCACCAACGCAATCATGTTTGGTACCGATCTTCGGATCGCCAATCTGCGTCGGGCCAATATGACCCGTTGCGACCTGCGCGGCGCCTGTATGCGCGGCGCTGATTTAAGCGATGCGATATTGGTCGAGGCCGATATGCGCGAAGGCGTGCTGGCCAGACATGAGAACGGCGTAACTCATCAGGAACACCGAAATTCGGAACTTTCCGCCGCTATCGCCACCCGTGCGGATTTTACCTCCGCCAAGATGTCGGGCAGTTTTGCGGCGCAAACCGACTTCACCGATGCTGTCCTTCGCAACGTCAGTCTAGTAGGCGCCGATATGCGGAATTGCTTCTTCGTCGGCGCCCAATTGGAAGGGGCTGATCTATCCGGCTCTAAACTGATCGGCGCGAATTTCAGTGGCGCAAATCTAACCGGCGTCACCTTTGACGACGCCGATTTGAACGGGGCCGAGTTGGCCGGCGCTATTATCGATCCTGAAGCCTTGGAGGCGCCCGAGCTACAGAACGCTAAACTGCCAAACCCTGACACCAGCATCGCCAACCGCATGGACGAAATTTTGTCGGCACACCGTCGATGGGTCTATGACGATGGCGGTACGCGGGCCGATCTCTCCAACGCTGACTTGAGCGGCAAGGATTTGCAAAACATCAATCTGGCCGCGGCCGTCCTGACCGGCGCCATCTTCAAATCAGCCAATCTGTCCGCTAGCGTGCTCAGCATGGCTGATCTCAGCGGCGCCGATTTGCGGAACGCTAATTTGCAGCAGGCCGATCTGCGTGGCGTACGATTGGAACGGGCCACATTGAATGGTGCAAATTTGACCGGCGCCAACCTGGGACCCCTGGAAAGCGCCGCCGCCATGGGCCGGGTCTGGCGCAGTAGCCTGTCCCACGCCCGTTTCCGCGAGGCCGTGTTGGCCGGCGCCAAGCTGAATGGGGCCGATTTGACGGGCGCCAGTTTGGATGATGCCAATTTGCGCAACGCCGATCTTTCCGGGGCTGATGTGGCCAACGCCTCGTTCCGAGGCGCCGATCTAACAGGTGCCCGGCTGAACGGAACCGATATGACGACGGCACACCTGGAATAGTCGTTACGGGCCGCAACACAGGCCAAACCTGACGGACGGCTCACCAAGCCTGGCGAAATTGTTTTGCCAGGGCCAGGGTCTGCTTTTGGTAGTTAGAACCGATGCCCCGGCCATAGATACGGTCGGGCGTAGCGGTCAGGCGCTCATAGGCCAAGCGGCCCACAGTTTGACCATGCTCAAGCAGGAAGGGCACATCGTGGCTGCGCACCTCCAGCACCGCGCGGGTACCGGCACCGCCGGCCTCGGCCCAGCCAAAGCCGGGATCGAAGAAGCCGGCGTAATGAACCCGAAACTCCCCAACCAAAGTGTCATAGGCGACCATTTCGGCGGCGTAATCAGGGGGCACCGAAACGGCTTCCCGCGAAGCCAGAATGTAGAAATCGTCCGGGTTCAGGACAAGACCGGAATAACTCCCCATTCCGGCATAAATTGGCTCCCAGAAATCCGCCGGGTCGTAATGGCCGACTTTCTCGATGTCGATCAGCGGGGAATGCGGCCGGGCCTTGTAGCCGATCAAGCTGCCGGTGTTGCCAGCGCCCTGTAGATCGACGGTCAGGGCGATGCCACCGGCAATATTCTCAGTCCCCGCCTGGGCATGAACCAGGGGCGTGCGTTGGTGCAGCCGGGTCAATTCGGCATCGGACAGGCGATGTTCTCCTCGGCGCAGGCGCAACTGGTTCAACCGGCCCCCTGTGCGGGCCAGGATTGAAAAAGTACGCGGGGCAATCTCCGCATATAATGGGCCATGATATCCGGCCTCGACCCGGTCGAATTCGCTGGCTCCATCGGTGATCAACCGGGTGAAGACATCCAGCCGGCCAGTCGAACTTTTCGGATTGGCAATGGCGGACAGGCGCTCAGAAAGCGCCAGCCGCTCCAATAATGGAACGATATAGACGCAACCCCGCTCCAGCACCGCGCCTTGGGTCAGGTCCACCGCATGCATGGTGAAACGTTCGATCTTCTGCGCCATGCTGTTGCCCGGTCCAGGTAGGAACGAGGCGCGCACCCGATAGGCAACCTTGCCCAGGCGCAGATCCAGGCTGGATGGTTGGATCTGCCCCTCCAGCAAGGGTTGAGCAGCCGCAATTTCGCCATCACGCCACAGCGCCGAGATGGCCTGGCAGGGCAGTATGCCCATGCTTGCCCCGGTTCTGGCGCCGGTTTCGGACTTGATCTGGTCGCTTGCATCAGTGGCCATGATGTTCATCCCTTGGTGCCCTTACTTGCCATGCGTTCCATTTGAGAATAAAGGAAGACCCCTATGGATTCAATAGCTTACACAAGACGCGGTGATAGATTTATCCACAGGTCTACTGCGATTTAGCGCTTTGCGAAGTATCGTCCGGACAATAACATAGAGCATCGTTCCCCATCATTAAGGCAAATCACAGGCCGGGGTTAGGCTTTATTCACAGCGCCGCAAAAGGAACCAGCGTTATGCTCGTCAAGGATATCCGCACCACCTGTCTATCTATCCCCTTCACGGACCCACCCCGGTGGAGCGCCGATTACAACCGCCCCCGCGAGATTCTAGTGGTAGAGATCGAGACCGCCTCCGGCGTCACAGGCATGGGCTATCTGATGGTGTTGTCGGGCGGTTTGCGGACCATTCAGGCCTGTATCGAGGAATTGGTTGCGCCGGTGGTGCTGGGTCGTAGCATCGGATCGGTCGAGGCGATCTGGCAGGACATCTGGCGGGCGACATATTGGGTCGGACGCATGGGTGTCAGCGTGTTTGCCCAATCCGCTATCGACATCGCCCTTTGGGACGCGCTGGGCAAACACGCCGGCCTGCCGCTGTACCAGCTATGGGGCGGAGCCCAGGATGGCAAGCCCATTCCGTCATATGGTTCGGGCTGTTGGCGCGGCCTGGGCCGGGACGGCATGATTGACAAGGCGAGGGCCTATGTGGCGCAGGGTTTCGACGCCATTAAGATGCAAACCGGCCACATGTATGACCATGCCACCGATGTGGCCAATGTGGCCGCCATGCGTGATGCCTTGGGCAATGACGTGGCTATCATGGTCGATGTCAACATGGGCTGGACAGCAGACGAGGCGATCCTGGTTGGCCGGCGGTTGGATGACTACAATATTCATTGGCTGGAAGAACCGGTCGTGGCGGAGGATTTTGCCGGCTATTTTCGCATTGCCGATGCGCTGCGCACCCGCGTGGTGGGTGGCGAAAGCCATTTCACCCACTATGATCTGGCACCTTTTTTCGACAATCCCAAGATTCCCATCCTGCAGCCCGACATGATGCGCGGCGGCCTGACCCAGATGCGCCGGATCGCCACCCTGGCGCATGCCAAAGGCATACGCATTGCGCCACATCTGTTCCACGAGTTGATGGTGCAGGTCATGGCGGCGATCCCCAACCCGGACGTATTGGAATATCTCAATTTCCTGGATGATCTCTGGGTCGAACCGGTGCTGCCGGTAGGTAACTGCCTGACACCGCCCAATCGGCCAGGTCACGGTTTGGTTTTCAAGCCGGAGATATTGCGGGATTTCGCGATCAAACCGTAAAATTGCGCCTATTACTTAAGTTGGGTTCACGACTCCAATAAATTGGAATTTGCTTTAGTCCGCCTTCAAAGTCTGTTCCACGGCCTGGGCCAATTCCTCGATAGAAAAAGGTTTCAACAGAACATCGTGGATCAGGGCATCCAGATTATGCGCCCGGCGCTTTTGCTCCGCATAGCCTGTCATCATCAGAATGCGCAATGCGGGGTATTCAGCCGAAGCCTTGAGCGCCAGCGCGATGCCATCGACGACGGGCATGACAATATCGGTTAGCAACAAGTCATAGTCATCCTGACTCAACGCCTCCAGCGCAGCCGAGCCATCGACCACGGCCTTGACCTCATGATCGTGTAATTTCAGGGCCCGGCTCACCAAGTTGCGTACGGACTCTTCATCCTCGGCTATCAGGATTTTCGCCACGGCGCTTTCCTAGTCGGTAGCAATAATGCCAATATAAGGCAATTCTCGGTAATAATGGGCGTAATCCAAGCCATAGCCAACCACAAATTCATCGCCTATGGTGAAGCCTACGTAATCAGCATTGATTTCGGTCTTGCGTTTTTCCCGCTTGTCCAACAAAACGCACAAGTGCACCATTTCCGCCCCACGTTCTCGCAGCAATTCACGGGCAAACGCCAAGGTGCGGCCCGATTCGAGAATATCGTCGATCAATAAAATTTTTGCCCGGCGCACATCGTCCGTGATGTCCCGGGTAATCGTTACCTGGCCACTGCTTTCCATGCCCGTTCCATAACTGGATAGGGTCATGAAATCGATTCGCGGATGCACGCCGTGATGATGCAAGGCGCGCAGCAGATCCGCGGTGAACACAAAACCACCCTTCAAAACCGCCACGACCAGAATGTCTGGACCTAGGGTTTCGGCAATATCAGCCGCCAGGGCGCCCACGCGGGCACTGATCTCAGCCGCGGAATACATCATTTCCACCCTGCCTGGCGGTCGCCGGGCGGCGTCAATCATGCCGCCTGCCAATGGCGGTTCGGGATCCCTCATGGCCGCATCTGGAAGGATACAGCGAGACTGCGGGCGCCTTCGGGCGGGTTGGCCAGTTGGGTGCTGAATTTGGTGGTTTGGCCAGGTTCCAGGTTGCTCAGAGCGGTCGTCACGGTCCAACGGAACAGGCGCCGATCGCTTTCGTCACGAATTACCACGCGCAATCGCGGGACGGACATCGGCTTGCCGGAGGTATTGTTCACTTCACCAAGCACCACCAAAACCGGTCGGCCCTTTTCCCGCTTGTGTTCCCATTTGACGTTTTGAATTGCCAGGCCAAATTTCTCTGCTTCCGCGCTTAGACCTATTAGTTCGAATAGCCGCTCTGCGGGTGGCCAGATTTCAACTATCTTTTGCTGAAAGAAAAAGCCCGCACCGCCAATCCCCACCAGGACCAAGACCAGGACCAACCAGCCGACGCGGCCGGCCTTGCCTTTGCCTTCCTCGGCCTGACGTTCGGCCAGCCTGCCGGCTTTGGCACTGGCGCGGCGCGGCGTATCGCCGTCGGGCGCCGCTTCCGGTTCATCGCCATCATCTTCATCATCGATCACAGCTGCATCAATAGCGGGACCATCTTCAGCCGTGTGGTCAGGATTGCCGCTATCGATATTCCGAGACGGATCGACATCAGCGGCACCCGTACCCGGTTCAGCGCCTGGTGCCTGGTCCTCCTCTTCAACGGGGGATTGATGCCAGCTGTCGCCGCATTTGGCGCAACGGACCCGGCGGCCATCCTCGCCAATGGCCGTGGGATCGACAACGAAGCGCGTCTGGCAGGATGGACAGGAAAGGATCATGCAATCTACCGATAGGTCGAAGCGAGAGTGTTATAGGTATTCCTAAACAACGAGGCAAGGTCACCCTGGCCAGTAGGGAAAAACTAGCCGTCATCGTCACGTAGCGCAATCCGCCGACCGCCGGAATGTCAGTAGCGAATGATATGTCCGGATTTTGTAGCAGACGATATGTCCGGTCTTTGGAAGCGTTCC
>JAQBYC010000177.1 GCA_027623205.1 Pseudomonadota bacterium
TCGCCACCACCTTTGGCCCCGCCAGGGCAGGGGCCGCGCCCAGGCACAGCAGGGCGAGGAGCAAGCGCAAAAACCGGGGACGGCGCGGCGGGCCCATGGCGCGATCCTAGGCGGGCCGCCGCCGGGGGGGGCGCAGGGCCTGATAATAGCCGTCCGCCGCCGCCAGCAGCGCCGCCCGCCGCGCCGGCGGATCGCCGGGCGGGGGTGCTTTTTCGGCGCCTTGGTCCGCCGCGCCGGGCGCCATGAAATGGCTGGATTTTTCCACCGCGCCGTACCAGTGCGCGGCCCACAGGCCGTCGCTGTCACGCCGCCCCGCCGGCCAGGACAGCATGGCGGCATCGAACGCGATCCCCAGCGCCCGGCACAGGGCCCCCAGCATGGCCCCGGGATCGGCCAGCACGTCGTCGGCATCCAGCACCGGCGGGGTCTGTCCCGTACGCGCCCGCAGCCAGTCGAACAGCCGCTGTTGTTGCGGCAGCCCCAGATCCTCCAACGTGACTTCGTCCCGCTTCGCCAGATACGAGGGCAGCACCCGCGCCGGATCGCGGATCAGGAAGGCGTTGGCCACGCCGTCCAGCCAGTCCAGCGCCATATGGGGCAGCAGGTGATGGGTCATGTGCTTTTGATAGAACAGCGCCTTGCCCCCCGGAATGGGCCCCACCGCCCGCGCCGCCACCTTGCGCCAGTCGGTCTCGTAGGCGGCGATGATCGCCGCCGCCATGGGGTGGTTCAGCCCGGTCTCGGCCAGGTAAGGGGCATAGAACGGTTCGTCCCAGACCACGCAATCGGGGCGGTTCTCGAAGGCCCGCAGCAGGGCGGTGGAGATGTTGCGCGGCCCCGACCACATGGCGATCCGGACCGCGCCGGGCTTATTCACCGCCCGCTCGCCGGCCGGCGTCCCCTCGGTCGGCGTCCCGGTCGCACAGATCGCGGTACAGGGCCTGCAGCCGCGCCGTCACCGGGCCGTGCGGGGCGGTGATCTTGCGGCCGTCGATTTCGCTGATGGGGATCAGGCCGGCGAAGGTGCCGGTGGCGAAGGCCTCGTCGGCGCCATGGACATCGATCAGGCTGAAATCCTTTTCCAGCGCCACGATGCCGTTGTCCCGGCACAGCGCCAGCACATTGGCGCGGGTAATGCCGGCCAGACAATAACGCCCGCTGGAGGTCCAGACCTCGCCCTTGCGGACAATGAAAAAATGGGTGGAATTACAGGTCGCGACAAAGCCATGGGGGTCCAGCATCAGGGCCTCGTCGGCGCCCGCCTTGTCGGCCTGGATGCAGGCCAGAATACAGTTCAGCTTGCTGTGGCTGTTCAGGCGCGGGTCCTGCACATCCGGCGCGCCGCGCCGCACATACACCGTGGCCAGACGCAGGCCGGCGCCCGCCACCGCGACCTTGTGTTCGGGAATGATCACCACGGTGGGCGGGGTAATGGTAACCCTGGGGTGCTGATAGGGGGTGGATTTCACGCCACGGGTGACCATCAGGCGAATGTGGACATCGGTTGTCATGCCATTGGCGGCCAGCACCGCCTCGATCCGGGCCAGCAGCGCCCCCGGGTCAAGACCGATATCCATGTCGATGGCCTTGGCGCCCTCGTACAGACGCTCCAGATGGGCATCGAGGAACAGCAGCCGCCCGCGATGCAGGCGCAGACCCTCCCACACGCCATCGCCCAGCATGAAGCCGGAATCGAACACCGAAACCTTGGCCTCGTCGCGGGGGAACAGTTCGCCGTTGATGGAGATCAGGATCCCTGCGTTGCGCGGGTCCTGCTCGTAATCGTGGGTGCCGGTCGCCATCCTATGACGACGATCTGGCGCAAATTTCAAGCAATTGGATACGCTTTAGGGATCCAAGCGATTGGTTCAATGGCTCTGTTCTTACGAGTCCGGGCATGTCTGGAAGAAACATGCGCTAGTCCGGCCGCGGCAGGGTGAAGATGCTTTCCGGCGTGATGGTCGCGTAATCCAGATAGCCCAGCCGGGCCAGCGGCCGCATCCTGGCCGCATCGACCTTGCCGTCGACGATCACCGCGTCGTCGATATGGATGCCCACCACCTGGCCGATCACCGTGGTATTGGGGACGCCGGTCCGGCTGGCCGGCATATCGATGATGTGCAGCACCTTGCATTCGAGCGCGATGGGCGAATTGCCCACCCGCGGCGGTTTGACCTTTTCGCACGCGACCGCGTCGAGGCCGGCGGCGGCCATTTCGTCGACGCTGGCCGGCACATGGGCCGAGGTGGCGTTCATGGGCTCCAGCAAATCAGCGGTGCACATGTTGAAGACGAACTCGCCGGTCAGGCGCACATTGGTCAGGGAATCCTTTGGCTCGGTGGTGCCGGTCTTGTAGCCATTGGGGCAATACATCACACAGGGCGGATCGCCGCACAGCGCGTTGAAAAAGCTGAACGGCGCCAGGTTGATGACGCCGTCCTGGCTGATGGTCGAAATCCAGCCGATCGGCCGGGGGATGACCAGGGCATTATAGACCGAGTGGGTGAATGGCGGCGGCCGCATGCCGTCCTTGGGATCGAAATACATACTTTTGCTGTTCCTTTATTCAGATCCGTTGGCCGCAAGGACCATTGGTGTTAGATGGGGTCCCAGGCGTAATAGTCGCCGCTGCCTTCCAGGCCGTACAGGTCGTGCCGCAGGGCCGGCTCCAGGGTCGCGGCCAGATCCTCCGGCGTCCAGCCGTCGCTCTTGTGCAGGGTGCGGATCGGGCGCGGCTGGCTCATCAGATAAATCTCGTTGCCGCGGACGCCGAAGATATTGCCGGTCACCGCCCCCGCCGCCTCGCTGCACAGATAGGTCGCCACCGGGGCGATATGTTCGGCCGAGGCGTTCTGGCGGAACATCTCGAAGGATGCGGCCATTTCCGCCGAAGTGACCGGGATCGCCTCGATCATCCGGGTCCAGGCGAAGGGCGAGATGCAGTTGGAGCGGACGTTGAAGCGGTCGCCTTCCATGGCAATGACCCGGGACAGGCCCACGATGCCCATCTTGGCGGCGGCGTAATTGGCCTGGCCGACGTTGCCCACCAGGCCGGAGGTGGAGGTGAAGTGCACGAAGGCGCCCGACTCTTGCGCCCGGAAATGCGCCATGGCGGCGCGCGAGACATTATAGGTGCCGTTCAGATGCACATCGATTACGGCCTTCCATTCCTCGGGCGCCATCTTGTGAAAATAGGCATCGCGCAGGATGCCGGCCACATTGACCACCGCATCGAGCCTGCCGAAACTGTCGATGGCGGTCCGCACCATGCTGGCGGCGCCGTCCGCCTCGGCCACGGATGCCTGGTTCGCCGCCGCCGCGCCGCCCAGGCCCTGGATCTCGGCCACCACGTCATCGGCCGGGGTCTGGTCCGTCGCCTCGCCATGCAGGCCGCCGCCAAAATCATTGACCACCACCCGGGCCCCGGCCGCCGCCAGATTGAGCGCCACGGCGCGGCCAATGCCGCGCCCGGCGCCGGTCACCAAGGCAACCTTGCCATCCATCAAACCCATCTTGCGTCCTCCGACAATGTTGTTGCTGTTGCCGCGCGCAAAGCTAGCATTCTCCCGCCGCCCCTGCTATAGCAGGCGGGACGACAATGCGGAATTGAGCGAAAATGCCTGAGTTTGCGCGACGACGACGATGTTCCAACCGACGCCCCCGTGAAACCGCGGGCGCCGGCAAGGACGATCGCGCGCCGGCTCCGCTCATCTAGGGCCAACTTGCGGCAATCCGGACCGGGCGCCCCGTGCCATATAATACGCGCCGCGAAACACGCCTTCGGGCGCGGCGCCAATCCGGAAGCGCACCATGTATCAGATCACCACGGAACAGCCCGGCGACGGGCCTGAAATCGAACAACTGCTGGACCAGGCGTTTGGCGCCGACCGGCGGCAGCGCACCACCTATCGCCTGCGCGAGGGCGTGCCCAGCCTGGCCGAGCTGTGTTTCGTGCTGCGCGGGGCGCGGCTGCTGTGCGCCTCCATCCGCTATTGGCCCATCATGATCGCCGGCCGGCAGCCGGCGCTGCTGCTGGGGCCCGTGGCGGTGGGTCAGGCCTGGCGCGGCCGCAACCTGGGCAAGACCCTGATCCGCCATAGTCTGGCGCGGGCCAAGGTGCTGGGCCACGACGCCGTCCTGCTGGTGGGCGATGCGGACTATTACCGCCCGTTCGGCTTTTCCGCCGCCTTGACAGCCAATCTGTCCCTGCCCGGCCCGGTGGACCCCGGCCGTTTTCAGGGCTGCGAACTGGCGCCGGGCGCCCTGGCAGGCCTGTCCGGCCCGGTTGGCCCGGCCGCGGAGCGCATTTTAGCCAAACCCGCGCAGACGCTTTAAGGGCGGAGAATTGCAGCCGTTACCTATCCGTCGCCTTCGCCGGCGGACCGCCGGATCGGAAGAAATCATTTACGCAACTGTGCCTTAGCCGGTTTATACTCCCTGCAACGAGGTATCAACGGGAAGGAATGGGGCATGAGCCTGGCAACCACGACGGCCACGTTAGGCGTGATTGATGAACTGCGGGCCCTGTTGGGGGACCGCCTGTCCACCGCGGACGCCGTGCGCGAGGCCCATGGCCACGACGAAAGCTGGCATCCGACCGAGGCGCCCGATGCGGTCGCCTTCGCCCGGAGCACGGAAGAGGTGGCGGCCATCGTGCGCCTCTGCCATGCCGCCGGCGCGCCGGTCATCCCCTACGGCGCCGGCACCTCGGTCGAGGGCCATATCCAGGCGGTCCAGGGGGGCATCTGCGTCGATGTGGGCGGCATGAACGAGATCCTGGCGGTGCATGCCGAGGATCTGGATTGCACCGTACAGCCCGGCGTGCGGCGCAAACAGTTGAACGATTATTTGCGCGATACGGGATTGTTCTTCCCCGTCGATCCCGGCGCCGACGCCTCCATCGGCGGCATGACCGGCACCAGGGCGTCGGGCACCAATGCGGTGCGCTACGGCACCATGCGGGAAAACGTGATGTCCCTGACCGTGGTGCTGCCCAACGGCGAGATCATCCGCACCGCCCGCCGGGCGCGCAAATCGTCCGCCGGCTATGACCTGACGCGGCTGTTCGTGGGCTCGGAAGGGACCCTGGGCATCATCACCGAGGTGACTCTGCGGCTGTATGGCATACCGGAAAATATTTCATCCGCCGTGGTGCCGTTCGAAACCCTGGAAGGCGCCATCGATACCACCATTTGCACCATTCAGTCGGGCATACCCATTGCCCGCATTGAGCTGCTGGACGATGTGCAGATGGACGCGGTGAACAAATATTCCAAGCTGGATTATCCGGTGCAGCCGACCCTGTTCCTGGAATTCCACGGCACGGACGCCGGCGTGGCGGAACAAATCGCCATGGTGCAGGCCCTGGCCGCTGATTTCGGGGCCGGTGAATTCCAGTGGTCCGATCAGTTGGAGGACCGCAACCGCCTCTGGCAGGCGCGCCACGACGTGGCCTATGCCTCCAAGGCCCTGCGCCCCGGCTGCGAGATCTGGGCCACGGACGTCTGCGTCCCGCTCTCGCGCCTGGCGGAATGTATCGCGGAAACCCGCAAGGACCTGCGGGGCGCCTCGATCCCGGCGCCCCTGTGCGGTCATGTGGGCGACGGTAATTTCCATCTGGCCTTTGTCCTGGATCCCAAGGCGCCGGCGGAAATGCGCGAGGCCGAAGAATTGAACGAACGTCTGGTCAACCGGGCCCTGGCCATGGACGGGACCTGTACGGGGGAACATGGCGTCGGTCTGGGCAAGCAGAAATATATGCGGGCCGAACATGGCGATGCCATCGAGGTCATGCGCGCCATCAAGGCGGCGATCGATCCGGATAACATCATGAACCCGGGCAAGATGCTGCCGCCGCGGAATTGAGCGCAGGCGCCGGGCGCCGTGCGGGAGGTTTCAAGCCAGCAAATGGAAAAACGCAATCTGGGACCGCTGGGTCCGGTCAGCCGCCTGACCCTGGGCGGCGGCGGGCTGGGGCAATTATGGGGCCGGACGGACCGGCGGGAATGCGTCGCGACCGTGCGGGCGGCGGTGGATGCGGGGATCGATCTGATCGATCTGGCCTATCGCTATGGCGAAGGCGAGGCCGAACTGGTGTTTGGCGCGGCGTTCGAGGGACGCCCGCCGACGGGGGTGCGGGTGACATCGAAATGCCTGCTGGGCAACACCCCGGCGGCGGCGATCGAGGCGCGGCTGCGCCAGTCGGTCCAGGACAGTCTGGCGCGGCTGCGCCTGGAACGCCTGGATCTGTTCTTTCTGCATTCCAACGTGGCGCCGGATGACCATCCCATGCGCCAGCACCCGGACGCCGGCGCCCGGATGACGGCGCACAGCGACTTTGTCGCCGTCGTGCGGCCCTGCCTTGAACGCCTGGTGGCGGAAGGCCTGATCGGCGCCTGGGGATTGACCGGGATCGGCCACCCCGACGCCATTATCGATCTGCTGGGCGACCGGCCCCCCCCGGCGGTGGTGCAATGCATCGCCAACCCGCTGGATTCCCCCGGCAGCCTGAAATTTTATGACGGCCCGGCCCGGCCCCGCGAGATCATCGCGGCGGCGCAGGCGAACCAGGTTGGCGTGATGGGCATTCGTGCGGTTCAGGCCGGCGCCCTGACCGCTGCCATCGACCGCGATCTGCCCGACGAGCATCCCGAGGTCCGCGACTATAACCGGGCGGGCGCCTATCGCGCGCTGGCGGCGGAACTGGGCATCCCGGCCGCGGCCCTGGGCCATCGCTATGCCCTGGCCATGACCGGCGTGGATACGGTGGTGCTGGGCGTGAAAAACCGCATGGAGCTGGCCGAATGCGTGGCCGCGGCCGACGCCGGCCCGCTTCCGGCGGACCTCATGGCCCGCGTAGACGGCTGTTTCAGGGAAAAATGACCGGCAATTGACGCCGGGAGGAAAGATTGCGGTGTCAATGACACATACAGATGTCCGGTTTTTGTAGCAC
>JAQBYC010000178.1 GCA_027623205.1 Pseudomonadota bacterium
AGCAGCGCGGGTCCCTCCTATGGACTACCGGGACAACCCGCAACACCGCGTACCGCATCACATCAAGTGGACTGGTTTTGCTCCGCCCAAGTGGTCTAATTTTACTCCGCCGTTGACATTTGACCCCTGTTTGGGGGTGATCGGCGTCCAAAATTGACCCCACCCCTTTTGTTCGATTCGATGCCGCGCTGTTTCAAAGACAGCGAGGTAGAGACAGGGGATGTTGGTGGTGGAGACGATTGGAAGGGTCCGTCGGGACCATTTGGTGAAGAAGAAGGGTATCAAGGAGATTGCGCGCGAGCGTCATCTATCGCGGAACACGGTGCGCAAGATCATCCGGGGCGAGGAGACGGAGTTCACGTACGAGCGCCGCCGACAACCGCGGCCACGGCTTGATCCGTTTCTGGACCGCCTTAACGCACTCCTGGAGAAGAACGCTGACGCGCCGCGTCGATCGCGTCTGACGATGCGGCGGATCTTCGATATTTTGCAGGACGAGGGCTACCCGGGGGGATACGACGCGGTCCGCCGATATATCCGACAGTGGCAGCGCGAACGATCCTCCTGTCCTGGGAAGGTCTTCATTCCGCTGTGGTTTGCCCCCGGCGAGGCCTATCAGTTCGATTGGAGCCACGAGGACGTTTTTTTGGCGGGCAAACCGGTGCGGGTGAAGGCCGCCCACATTCGTCTTTGCCACAGTCGAATGTTCCTGGTGGTGGCCTATCCGCGCGAGACTCAGGAGATGGTGTTCGATGCCCATGACCGGGCCTTCTCCTTCTTCGGCGGCGCCTGCCAGCGTGGTATTTACGACAACATGAAGACGGCGGTTGATGCGATTTTCGTTGGCAAGCGCCGCACCTTCAACCGCCGTTTCGAGCAACTCTGCTCCCACTACCTGGTCGAGCCGGTGGCCTGTACGCCGGCGGCGGGTTGGGAGAAGGGACAGGTGGAGAACCAAGTCGGCAATGTCCGGGAATGGTTTTTCACCCCACGTCTACGCTTCCAGGATCTCGACGAGTTGAATGCCTGGCTTGTGGAGCGATGCATGGCGCGGGCCCGCTCGATGGCCCACCCGGAGATGAAGGACAAAACGGTCTGGGAGGTCTTCGAGGAGGAGCGCTCGGCATTGATCCCGTATGCAGGACCGTTCGATGGCTGGAACGAGACGAATGTGGCGGCGTCGAAGAGTTGCCTGGTCTGCTTTGACCGCAACCGCTACAGCGTGGCGGCGAAGGCAGCCCCCGGCGCCTTGATAAAGTCCTGTTCCAACAGCTGGCGCGGGGGCAATGGATCACAAGCAAGCAGAACCTGATCATCACCGGCCCTTGCGGCGTCGGCAAGTCATGGCTGGCCTGCGCCCTCGGTCAAAAGGCCTGCCGTGACGACCGCTCCGTGCTCTACAAACGCCTGCCCAGGATGTTCGCCGAACTGGAAATGGGCCGTGCCGATGGCCGCTACCCGCGTCTGTTCCGGGCCCTGACCAAGGCCAATCTGCTGATCCTCGATGACTGGGGACCCGAACGCCTCAGCGCCGAGCAGCGCCGCGACCTGATGGAAATCGTCGAGGATCGATACCAGAACGCCGCCATCCTGATCACCTCCCAGTTGCCTCTGGCAAAGTGGCACGAGGTCATCGGCGAGCCGACCTTTGCCGACGCTATCCTCGACCGCATCGTCCACAACGCCCATCGGATAGATCTCGACGGGCCCTCCATGCGCAAGACCGTTGCCGAGCAAAACGGACTCAACACCATTGACCAAGCAACTGGAAAATGACAACAAAGCATCACCCAATGGCGTCGATCACGCCGCCCAAACCGAGCCGCGGTAAAAGTGGCCGTTTTGGATTGGAAAAGGTGGCCGCTTTCCGTCGGAATCAGTGGCCGTTTTCATCGGAATGCGCAAACATCCGGTTGTTTCCGTCGCCATACGCGGCAGCCAAAACATTTCCTGCCTCGCCACCTATGTCAAACGGGCGGCCGATAACGGTCAAATGGCCCTATTGACCACGTCCTCGCCCGGCAATGCGGTGGTGGCGCCCCATGGCGGCCGCTCGCCGCGCCTGTCCACCAACCCGATCGCGATCGGTATTCCGACCGACGGCGCGCCGATCCTGATCGACACCAGCGCATCGGCCACCACCAATCGGCGGATCGAACGGGCCCGGCGGGCCGGTGAACGGCTGCCCCAGGCCTGGCTGGTGGACAATGCGGGCCGTCCCAGTGACGACCCGGAGGTGATCTATACCGACCCTCCGGGCGCCATTCTGCCGGCGGGCGGTCTCGACATGGGGCACAAGGGTTTCGCCCTGGCATTGTTCGTGGAAGCCCTGACATCGGGCCTTGCCGGGCGTGGACGGGCTGCCGCGGCGAACGCAGAAGCGGGCGCCGGTCCGGCCCTGGGCAGCAATGTCTTCCTGCAATTGATCGATCCAGCGGCATTCGGTGGCATCGAGGCATTTCGCCGCGAAACCGGTTTTCTGGGTCAAATCTGCCGCGAGGCAACGCCCCTCGCCGATGGCCCGGCCGTGCGTGTGCCGGGCGACCGGGCGCACGAAGCCCTGTCGGATCAACGTAAGAACGGCGTGGCCCTGCACCCTGAAATCATGCCGCGTTTGCGTCCCTGCCTGGAAAAATACGGTATTACCCCACCCGAACCACGAGACCGTATTTGATCCAATTGTGCCCAGACTATTCAGGGAAGAGAAATTGAACCAATCACTTGGATCGCTATAGCGAATCCAAGTGATTGAAAATTGCTCTATCGCAGGTGACAGGACACCATGTGACCTGGGCCATACGCCTTCAATACCGGCACGTCGATCTTGCATTGTGCTTCGGCATAGGGACACCGGGTGTGGAAATGGCAGCCCGACGGCGGCTGGATTGGGCTGGGTACGTCGCCCTGCAGGATGGTTTTCTTGCGCTTGATTGTCGGGTCGGGAATGGGCACGGCCGAAAGAAGCGCTTCGGTGTAGGGGTGCTGGGGATTGGTGAAGAGTGTTTTCTTGTCGGTGTATTCGACGATTTTGCCCAGATACATCACCGCGATGCGGTGGCTGATATGCTCGACCACGGCCAAGTCATGAGCGATGAACAAATAGGATAGATTGAGCTCTGCCTGCAGGTCCATCAACAGATTGATGACCTGCGCCTGGATCGAGACATCAAGGGCGGATACCGGCTCGTCGCCGATGATCACCTGCGGATTCAAGGCCAGGGCCCGGGCGATACCAATGCGTTGGCGCTGGCCGCCGGAAAATTCATGTGGAAAACTGTTCATTTGCGCTTTACGCAAGCCGACCCGTTCGAACAGTTCGGCGACCCGTTGCTTGCGCTCGGGGGCCGTACCGATACCGTGGACAATCAGCAATTCTTCGACAATGTCTCCCGCCGACATGCGCGGGTTCAGCGAGGAGTACGGGTCCTGAAAAATAATCTGCATCTCGCGGCGGACTGGCCGCATATCGGCCTTATTCAAGTGGGTGATATCACGGCCGTTAAGCTTGATGCTGCCTTCGGTGGGATCGAGCAGCCGGAGCACGGTTCTGCCCACGGTCGATTTGCCGCAGCCGCTTTCGCCCACCAGGCCGAGGGTTTCGCCTTGATTGATGTGAAAACTGATGCCATCGACCGCATAAACCTTGCTGACGCCGCGCGACAGAAAGCCTTTTTTAACGGGAAAGTGCTTCTTTAGATTGACGATGTCGAGAAGCGGCGCTTCCCCCGTACCCACCGAGGTCTGGGCCGGCTCAGTCATTCTGGCCTCCATACAAGCGATCCGAATGCCAGCAGGCGGCCCAGTGTCCGGGCCGTTTTTCTTCGTATGGCGGATATTCCAACCGGCATTCGTCATCGGCGAATCGACAGCGGGGCGCGAAGACGCAGCCGGGCGGCAAATTGTTCAGGGCCGGGACGATACCGGGAATTTCCTCCAACCGCGCGGCGGTGACATGGTCCTCGCCCTTGATGATGTCCAGATGCGGCACCGAGGCCATCAGGCCGCGGGTATAGGGGTGCATGGGTGCGGCAAACAGCGGTTCGACATCGGCCTCTTCCACCTTCCTGCCGGCGTACATCACAATGACCCGCTGGGCGGTTTCCGCAATGACGCCCAGGTCGTGGGTGATCAGTATTACGGCCGTTCCCAGTTGTTCCTGAAGTCCCAGGATCAGATCGAGAATTTGCGCCTGTATGGTGACATCAAGCGCCGTCGTCGGTTCGTCGGCGATCAACACCTTGGGATTGCATGCCAGCGCCATGGCGATCATCACGCGTTGGCGCATGCCGCCGGAAAGCTGGTGGGGATATTCCTTGGCCCGCTGCGCCGGCTCGGGAATTTTTACCAGTTCCAGCATCTCCACTGCCCGCTCCATGGCCTGGTTCATGGTTACATTCTGATGCAACACCACGGCCTCTGCAATCTGAAAGCCGATCGTCAGGACCGGGTTCAGCGAGGTCATCGGTTCCTGAAAAATCATCGATATGTCATTGCCGCGGATTTTCCGCATCTCGGACTCGTCAAGATCGAGAAGATTCCGGCCATCCAAGGTGACCCGACCGCCGACGATCCGCCCCGGCGGGTCGGGTACTAAACGCATGACGGAGAGGGCGGTTATGCTTTTACCGCAGCCGGACTCGCCGACAATGCCCAAGGTTTCGCCCTTGCGCAAATTGAACGATACACCGTCCACCGCCTTGACGATGCCCTCGCGGGTATAAAAATAGGTTTGCAGTCCCTCTACCTCAAGCGCTGTAACATTGCTTCGAGGCACCGTTCTTGCCGGTGTTTCCAGATTGTTGTTCGCCGTATCGGCCATGCGTCCGCCGTTCAGAATTTGGTTTCAGATTGTGTCGAGAGGTATTTCACGCCCGAACCTTGCAGCTCAATTGCGCTGCCTTGGGTCGAGAACGTCGCGTAAGGCATCGCCGAAAAGGTTGGTTCCGAAAACCGCCAGGCTGATGGCCAGGCCGGGGAAAATCACCAGCCAGGGCGCCACGCGGACATACTCGGCGGCTGATTCAGACAACATGCGTCCCCATGAAGGATGCGGTTCCGGTACGCCCAGGCCAAGGAAAGAGAGCGAGGCTTCGACTAAAATAGCAGCGCCAAGCTGGGCCGTGAACAGGACGATCAATGGCGCCAAAATATTCGGCAGAACATGGCGCAGGGCGACGCGAAGTTCACTCATGCCGGCGGCCCTGGCGGCCTCGACGAACGGCATCTCGCGCAGGGACAGGGTGGAGGAGCGCACGACGCGCGCCACGTTCGGCACCAACGGGATCGAAATGGCGATTACCGTATTCTCCAGCGATGGCCCTAATGAGGCCGCCATCACCAGAGCCAGCACCAGCAGTGGCAGCGCCTGCATGATATCGATCAGGCGTTGCATGAGAAGGTCGAACCAACCCAGCAGATAGCCCGACATCAAGCCGATGATAACGCCAATGCTACCGCCCAACAGGATCGAGGCGACGCCGACGGTCAGGGAAATGCGTGCGCCGTGGATGATACGGCTCAACATATCGCGGCCCATCATGTCGGCGCCCATCAAAAAGTCCCCGCCCGGCGCGTGCAACGAGGCCGAGGCCAAGGTCTGCACGGGATCCTTGGGTGCGAGTACATCGGCAAAGACAGCGGAAAACACAAAAACGATCATGATCACCGCGCCAATGGCGCCCAGGGGATAGCGGCTCGCATAGAACAGAACTCGATCCCAGCGGGTCGTGACATGAGCACCGGCTTTTGCCAGTTCAGCGTGATGGTCGATATCAACCATTGTTCCGGTCCCCATCCTGCGCCGATGGCGCCGCCGGTTCCAAATTTGCTCTATTCGGCATACTTAATCCTCGGGTCCAGTACGGCGTACAACAGATCAACCGCAAAATTGATCACCACCGTGACGACGGCGATCAGCATGACCAAATTCTGCACAATAGGGTAATCCCGCATCAGGATTGCCTCGACCAGGAAATGCGCCACGCCGGGAATATTGAAAACAGTTTCGGTAATGATCAGACCGCCAATCAAAAACGCCGCCTCGATCCCGATGATTGTGGTCACCGGCAGGACCGCGTTTTTCAAGGCATGGCGATAGTTGATGGAGTTTTCCGACGCGCCCTTGGAGCGCGCGGTGCGGATATAGTCCTGCCGCATGACCTCCAGCATGGAGGAACGGGTCAACCGCATGATAAGGGCGGAGGAACGGAAACCCACCGCCGCCGCCGGTATGGAATACAGCACCAGTTCGTCCCAAAGATTATCCGGCGGGTCCATATAGATCGGGATGGTGCCGAAACTGGCAACGAAGAACATCAGGATCAACAGCGCCAGCCAAAAGGAGGGTAACGACAGGCCGCTGAGCGAGATGATCCGCAAGATGTAATCCAGTGCGGTATCCTGTTTCACGGCGCTGATAACGCCCAGAGGCAGGCCGAACAGGACGGAAAAGAACAGCGCCAGGCCCGCCAGTTTTGCGGTTATCGGTATACGGGGTCCCAGTTCGTCGATTGAAGGCATTTCCGAAACATAGGAATAGCCCAGATCCCAGACCAGCAAGCCCTTGATCCATTCGAAATATTGCACCGGGATCGGTAGATCCAGGCCCAGTTCCTTTTCAATCTTGGCTTTTTCCGCCGGATCCACGAAGCCTGCCGAATCAAACATGATGTCGGCGATGTTGCCGGGCATCAGCCGCAGCAGGACAAAGATGATGATTGAAATCCCAATCAGCGTCAGAATCATCAACAGAAAGCGTTTCACTAAATAACTACCCAACGCCCGTCCCCCTTCACCAAGGCATCTCTGTCGCGGAAATATCCCAACAACCAAATTGAGCCATGGAACCGGGCCGGCTGGGGCGCCTTGGC
>JAQBYC010000036.1 GCA_027623205.1 Pseudomonadota bacterium
GTCTGCGACCTCTTCACAGAGAAAGAATGCCGAAACTTCTTCAACGCAGCGGGATATGAGGCTAATTAAATGCGACACGCTCTAAACTGCCGGTGTTTTTACCGGAGACCGCCGCCACAAGTGCAGGTTACCGACAGCAGTCCCGCTTTTACCGTTCGTTAACAGAATGCCGTTAACTTTCAGGGCATCCGAAAGCGCAGCGCAGAGGAGCGCCAGATGGCATATATGCAAACCATATCATTCGGAGCGGCGGATCGGATCACTGTCGATCGTGAAGAAGCGCGGCTGCCATACCTTGTTGCCGTACCCATTTGGATATCGCTGGCGGTGGCGGCCTGGAGTCCAATTATTGTGCTCTTTCACGGCATACTTGCCTGACGCAGCGATCTGAACCTTTCCAGCTATCAGACAACCGCACCGCCCATGTGTATTCATGGGTACCGTGGTGAAGGCCGGCGACCCGTCCCGACTCAGCGATGCGGGATCATCCTGCGGCCGACCCTAAATTAGCTGAATTGTTAATAGGAACAGAACGCCCCGAAAGGCATCTGATTTGCCCGGAGCAGTTTTCAATTTATTGGAGGCGCGAAGGCAAAATAAGTGATTGGTTCAACGGCTCTACCTATTAAAGGCGCCGGGCATATTTGGATCAAATGGGCTCTAGGCTGAGCGTTTGCGATTGGCGTTTTTGGCTTTTGGCGGCTGGTAGGCCATGGCTGCATGGTAGTCGCAATATGGCGCACCTACCTTGCTGTTCGCACCGCAAAAATGAAAACCCAGGTCACCGGGGTCGCCAATCGGCCAGCGGCAGGTTGACGCCGTCAATGAAAATATGGTTGCGCCCTGATCTATCGGAGGTTGCAATTGCAAGACCTTCTCGGCGCGTTCTATTTGCCGCTGCTGCCGCGTCACCGACGATTTCGACGGTTTGGAAAGGCCCAACCGGTTGGCTTTGCCGATCACGGCGTTTCGGGTGATCCCTTCATCCAAACGCTCCGCAATTTGCCGGGCGGAATAGCCTTCCTGCCAAAGTCTCGATAGTTGTGTAACACGTTCGTCTGTCCAGTCTACGGCCATGTCACGCCCCCACAGCAAATTCAACTGTTGTCGTTTTACCGAGGTCTATTGTAGCGATGCTTGGCGGTCAAAACAATATATAATGTAGGTACAAAATAGGAACTATACCAAATCCTGTGGATAACCTTGTGGTTCATCTTGTGGAGATCTCCTGTAGAAAGTGCGAACTCAACGCAGTTGCGTGAGGAAATTCAACACTCTATCCAGATGCCAGTGGCGATTGCGCTTGGTGTGAAAGCCGACATGGCCACCCCATCGAGAAATTTCAGGAAACAGCCATGAATTGCGGCCCCAGGGATAGTCGCAATAGGGCGCCACTGGGACGATGGGGTCATCTTGTGCATGCAGCAGCAGTGTCGGCACCTTGATTTGTGCCAAATATCCCAGCGCTTGGCAATTCGCCCAGTAGTCGCACGCATCGCGATAGCCATTGCGCGGCGCGACGAAATCATTATCCAGATCGACAAAGTTTCGCGCTGCTACGATGGCGGCCCGCTCGCGCCCATCGAGGGCAGCGCCCGGGGCCAAACATTCACGGCAAAAATCCCGTAACAATTTTCTGTTATAGAGGACATTCCGCGCCCGTAACATGTTGGCGGCGGTCACCGCCAGATCGATTGGGGCCGAGATGCTGGCGACCGCCCGAATGGATAATTCAGCGCCATATTCAGCCGCGAATTTCAGGCTCATATTGCCGGCCAGGGAAAAACCTACGACAACCACGCCCTGGGCGACAGCGGCTGTCGGCAACGCCAAAATCGCGTCGTGCAGATCCTGGCTGCGCCCGGCATGGGATTGCAGGGCGCAGGTTGGCCGCGAGGGGCCGGCGCCGCGTAGATTCAGACGCAGGACGCTAAATCCCTGTTGCAGAAAATACCGCGCACTTACGGTGATATAGCTGCTGCCCTCGCATCCGGCCAGACCATGGATCAGGATCACCAATGGCTTGACGGCATCGTCACCGGCATTGTACAGGGCCCAAAGGCGGTCGCCACTGCCGTCCGCCATGGCCATTTGCAGACGCTCGCCCGGCAGCGGCCGGGGCGCCTTGATCAAGGAATTGCGCAGCGTCTGCAAATCTCCGCCCCACCAGGGCGGGCGCTGCCGGAAGGCCCCAGGCAAATCCGTACTGGAGCAATTTTCAGTTAATTGAGGTCGCGCTCGTGACTTAAGTAATTGGTTCAATTGCTCTAATCTTTAAGGAGTCCGAGCATGTTTTTGGGAAACATGCTCTAGAAGCGGTCCGCACGAAAAGGTGTCGGATCAATTGCAGTGGGACGATCCTGCACCAGGTCGGCGATCAGGCGCCCGGTAACAGCGCCGAGAGACAGTCCTAAGTGACCATGACCAAAGGCAAAAAATACATGAGGGAAACGGCTGGAACGACCGATCACGGGTAGTGAATCGGGCATGGATGGCCGATGCCCCATCCAGCGTTCCGCACCGGCATCTTTCAGGCCGGGAAACAGCCGCTTGGCATTTATCAGCAAGGCATCCGCACGGGCATAGTTGGGCGGCGCCGTCAAACCACCGAATTCTACGGTGCCGGCCAGCCGCAGCCCCTCGTTCATGGGGGTAATGCCAAAACCTAGCGAGCTGATCAGCATGGGTACCCGCACCTCTATCTCCGGCGTGGGCAGCATCACGTGGTAACCCCGCTCGGTGTCCAAAGGAACCGCGTTGCCCAGGGCCTTGGCTAGCGGTTTCGAAAAGGCCCCCGCCGCGATCACCAGATCCTCGACCGGAAAATCACCCTGATCCGTATGCACATGCGTGGGGCCGCTCTCGCCGACGGCAAAGCCGGTCGCCTTGGCGCGCACGAAGGTACCGCCATCCGCCACGATCCGGGCCGCTAGAAGTTGTGACAGGGCGAGGGGTGAGGTAGCGTGGCCCGATTGCGTGGCCAGCGCGCCGCCCGCCATGTCAGGGCCAATCGCCGGCACCAGTTGGCGAATTTCATCGGGGCCCAATATCTCCAACGCGACGCCTCGGCGCGTGCGGGTGGCGTTGTCGGACTTGGCCGCGGCGGCATCGGCCGCGTTGGGATAAATATATAAGCAGCCCTGTTGGCGGATCGGCACCTGATCCCTGGGGACGTCGTCCAGCAGCTCGTTATAATGCCGCAGGCCGGGCAGCACGATGGTCGCTAGCGCCTGGGAAATTTCTTCGACTCGCCGGGGCGTGGTGTTCGCCATGAACCGCAGCATCCAAGGCGTCAGCTGCGGGAGATAGCTGAGCCGGATGGTCAACGGCCCCAACGGGTCCAACAGCATGCCGGGTACCCGCTTCCATAAACCGGGCTTGCCCTCGGGCAGGACCGAGCCGGTGGCGAAGATGCCCGCGTTACCGTACGAGGTTCCGCGTCCCGCTTCGTCCGGATCTATCACCGAGACCGAACAGCCGCGCCGCTGCAAGGTACGGGCGCAACAAAGGCCAACGATGCCCGCCCCGATCACTGTAACATTGCGCCGATCCCGTTCCTGAGCCAGCTGTTGATCGGTCATGTCCGTTGCCTAGTTGGTGGAAGTGGATGAACTGGTCGATGTCGAAGTGGAGGTCGACGTTGACGTTGACGTCGCCGTTGTCGTGGTGGTGCTGACCGAACTGACGGAACCGTCAGCGCGGACTTGTAGCTCGTAGGTCAAGGCGTCGTTAGCCAGCGAAAGCGCCGCGGCCAGGCCGGCAAGGCCCACGGCGCCTTTGACCAATTGGCCGGCAGGGCCGTCCCAGTGCTTTTTGGCTTCCGTCTGCAACGCCTCAATCGATTGCATGGGACTGCCCGTGCCGGTCTGGGCGCCATTCTGGGATTGTGCAATAGCCGTTGACAAATAGGCCGGGGACAGACTTGCGAACACGGCAAATAGGACCAGACCGACAGCCATGCGGGCGATCGATCTCATGTAAACAGCCGAAAACGGTGATCGCCGTCCCGTTCGATATCCTGCAATAAATTCACTTCCCAGGTCAGATAGGCGCGCATGCGCGATTCCACGTCGCCGTCACTATCATAGGGTTTCAGCCAGATATCGTCACGCTCATCCGCCAAATTCTCCAGGCCTTGAACTACCTTTTGCCCGGCTTGGGTCCAGGCCGCCGTGCCGCCGGTTAGGACGGCCACCGGCATGGCCGTTAATTCGGAGGCCTCGGGCGCCGCCAAACGGGCGACAATGGCGTCCGGCGAAGTCAGAACCAGCAGCGATTTTTTGGCCAACTTCGGCAAACTGTCCGCCAGACGGGCCCGCACGGCCCACCAGGCGCCGGGCACATGGCCTTTGGCATAGTCCGGGCTGGGTGCCAGATCGACGACCAAGACATCGTCTGTCGTGATCCGGGCCGCCAATTCAGCGGGAGAGATTTCGTTCTTCCCAGCCTGCCCAATTTCCGCCGGTCCGCGACGGGGATTTTCCGTCGTCATTTCAAAACCATCCAGGCCACCATCCAGGACCGCCACATCCCAGCCCATCTGCACCAGCCACGATGCGGTCATGGTGGCGCGCACACCGGTATCATCCACCAGTACGACGCGGGCGCCCAGCGTCGCGCACCATGCCTCTATCCCCTGCACCAACTGCCCGCCGGGCGCATTGGCCACCCCCATCGGATGACCAGCGGCATATTCGGACGGATCGCGCACATCCAGAATGTACAATGTGCGCCGCGTTGCCTCGGCCTGCCATTGGGCCAGGGTGGCACGGTCAATGATCGGCACCTGAAATCGTTTGGCCGCGGCCCCGGCGCTGATCCGGGCCTTGGCCAGCCCCTCGATGGAAGGTGATGGCGCCCTGCGGCTTTGTCCCCGTTCCAATTCATAACCCGCCAGATGCCAACCCATGGTGCCATTTTTCAGCGCCATCACCGGGTTCGGGATCGCCGCGTTGATTAATGACTGGGCGCCGATGATGCTGCGGGTGCGGCCGGCGCAATTGACCACCACGGTCGTTTTGGGGTCGGGTGCCAAGTCGTGCACCCGATAGGCCAGTTCCGCGCCCGGACAATCAATGCCGTCTGGAATATTCATCAGTTGGAATTCATCCATGGGCCGGCTGTCTAGAATTACCAGGTCATCGCCCGCATCACGCATGGCCTGTAATTCTTCCGCATCAATGTGTGGCGTGCCGTAATGATGCTCAATATATTCGCCAAACGCCTTGCAGGGCACATGGACACCGGAAAACAACACGAACCCGGCAGCCTCCCAGGCCGCAACGCCACCCTGAAGACAGGCCACGTCGGTATATCCCAGGTCAGCCAACTTGGCCGCGGCGCGATCCGCCAAGCCGCCGCCTGCGTCCACAAGGACGGTCCGGGTGCCCAGACGCGGCACCAAGGATTCCGCCAGTAATTCCAGCACACTAAGGGGCATGGGCGCGGCGTAAAACAGATGAGATTGAGAATGCGCGCCTTCCTCACGGACGTCCAGCAGCGCCAGCTCGCCGCCGTCGCCGAGCATGGCCTTCAATTGGTCGGGCGTTACGTAGTTTGTCATCCTGCTCCCCATCTGTGTTTCTTTGCTATTCCGCAGCTTGGGTGTTTGCGTCCGCGTCCAGATGCCGGCCCCGCTCCACCACCGCCGAAACCAGGCTCAACAGCGGCGGAATTATCAACAGGGTCAATACCGCCGACAGGGATAACCCGCCCAATACCACCGAGCCCAGGCCACGATACAATTCCGAACCGGCACCCGGAAAAACAACCAGCGGCAGCATACCGAAAACAGAGGTTAAAGTGGACATGAAGATTGGCCGAATGCGGTTCCGCACAGCCTCGATAATAGCCTCCTCCGCGTGCATCCCTCTAGCGCGCACAAGAAACAGAGTTTGATGTACAATCAAAATGGCGTTGTTGACCACGATACCAATCAAAATGACAAAGCCCAGCATGGTCAACATATCCAAGGACTGGAAGCTGAACACATTCAACAGCGCCAGGCCGAGTACACCGCCCGCCGTGGCCAGTGGCACGGAAAACAAAATGATCAGGGGATAGAGAAAACTTTCAAACAATACCGCCATGACCAGATAGACGATCACCACGGCGACGGCGAGGTCAACCACCAGATGATCCCAGGCGGCGGTCAGCTTGTCCGCGGTGCCGGACAAGCGCAGTTTTACAGCCGGCGGCAGGCCCTGCCTGCTCAACGGGCCGATTACGTCGCTTTGCAGGATTTCCATGGCTGCTTCCAGCGGCAGATCAGCTCTGGGCTTGACCTCCAGGGTCACCGTGCGTTCCCGCTCAACATGCAGGATTTCGGTCGGTCCCGCCGTTATCGTGACATCCGCCAGGGAGGCAACTGGTAAAATGGCACCCGATCGGGTCACGACGGGTAGGCTGCCGATACCCTGAGTGGTCGTAATCTGGCCGTCGGGACCCGCCAGCATCAGATCGATGCGGCGGCCGTCAACGGTTACTTCCGCGACCCGCAGACCATCGTTGAAAGCGTCCACGGTCAGGCCCAGTTCCAACGCCGTAACGCCGTTGTCCGCCAGCAGCAATGGATTTGGCACCACCCGAATTTCCGGCGCGCCCAGTTCCAAACCCGGTTTTGGCCGCAATTGGTTTCCCTGTGTTCGGGGCAAAGCGCCGCCAATCAGGCGTGCGGCCTGCCGCGCCACCTCCAGCACCACCTCCAGGTCCGGGCCCGAGACGTTCAAATTTATGCTACGCCCACCACCAATGCCACGGCCAAACAACGAACGTTGAGAGATGAAGCCATAGGTTCCCGGTTCTTTGAAGATCGGCGCCTGCAATACCGGGATTAGTTCGCCCACCCGATCGGGATCGACCGCAGAGGCGCCGACAATGGTCCGGGCCCTGAGTGATACAAAAAAGAAATTCTCGATTTTCGGCGGTTTGCCCGGTTCCGCCACCGGACCGGTTTCCGAGGCCCATAAGGGCCGGACGGCCTTTTCCAAACCTTCCGCGATGGCGGTGGTGGTATCAAGGTTGTAGCCGGGCGGTGGCTGGATTACGCCAAAGATCAAGTTGCGGTTGCCGGTCGGCAGATAATCAAGCTTGGGCAGAAAGGCCCAGGTCGCGATGGCGCCGGCGCCACTCAACAGGACAACCACCGTTACGGCAAGAGAACGGTTCCGCACAATCCGGTGGGTGAAATACATGACCCCCCGGCTGAAAGCGCTGGCGGCGGCATCAAATACGGGCAGACGAAGGGGCGCGTGCAGGCTTTTTGTATTTTCGCTCAACAGGCGCCGGGACAAGGCCGGGACCACGGTCACCGATACCAAAAGAGACAATAAGACCGAGACGGAAATTGCCACGGCGATATCGCGGAACAACTGGCCCACTTCCAATTTCATCACCAGCAGGGGCAAAAATACCAGAACCGTGGTCAGGGCGGATACCAGGATAGCGCCCCATACTTCCTGGGCGCCCAAAAAGGCCGCCATCTTTGGCGCCGTGCCCGCCTGTCGGTGGCGGTAAATATTTTCCAGCACCACGATTGCCGCGTCGACCACCATACCGACCGAAAAGGCGATGCCGGCCAGCGAAATCACATTCAGGGACCGGCCCAGCGCGGCCATGGCAACGAACGCGCCAACCACGGATACCGGAATGGCCAGCGAGATCACAAGCGTGGCGCGGACCGAACGCAGGAACAGCAATAGCACGATGGCAGCCAACAAACCGCCAACGACGATATTGTTCTGCACCAGATTTATGGCTGAATTGATGTACACAGTCTCGTCATAGACCTGATGTATGGTCAAGCCGATAGCCGGCAGGGTGACCTCGGCCAACTCGCGGACTGCCGCATGAATACCAGCCATCACCTCAATGACGTTGGCGCCGGCGTCACGAATGGTGTTGACCGCCAAGGTCGGGTTGCCCAAGCTACGAATATAAGCCGTCGGTGATTTGTGGGAAAATTCGACGTTGGCGATATCACCTATGGTGACCCGGCCAATGCGGCCCGTAGCGCCATTCCCTTCGGAACGCACCAGCACGGCGGCAACTTGTTCGGTTGAAGTGAATCCGCCCTCGGTGCGCACCACATAGCGGCGTTTGCCCTCGACGACGTCGCCCCCCGACATGGAAGTATTGGCTTCCTTCAGGGCCTGCACGACCCGTGGCACGGTCAGACCATAACGGGCCAGCTTTTCCGGATCGACAATAACCCGCAATTCCCGCTCGCTGCCGCCATAGACATTGACGCGGGAAACGCCCGGCACCCGCTCCAACCGATCGCGCACCAGATCGTCCACCTGATCGCCGAAGGTATGGATCGGCCGGTCATTGCCCGGCAGGCGGCCGATGATGAACCAACCGATTGGATTATCGTCGGAACTGGAGGTGCTAATGGTGGGTTCATCCGCTTCGAGCGGATAACCCGTCACCCGGTCCAGCCGGTTGGCCACCAGCAGAAGCGCCCGATCCATATTCTGGGCAAGATCAAATTCGAGGCTGATGCTGGCGCGGCCGTCTTCGGCCTGGCTGGTAATCTCGCTCACGCCCGGCAGCCCCTTGAGGGCTTCTTCCTGGCGGTTGATGATTTCCCGTTCGATCTCCGCCGGGGCGGCACCGTACCAGGTTGTTTGGATGTTCAGAACCGGGCGGCGGACATCCGGGGTCAATTGAATGGGAATAGTCTGCAAAGCCAGCAAACCGAACAACAGAATCATCAATACCGCCGCCACCACGGCGATGGGGCGTTCGATGGATACACGGATCAGGTTCATGCGTCATCCCCAACAGGGCTATCATGCACGACGCGATGCTGCATGATGCGGCTGGGAATGGCAACGCTCAAAAGCGCACAGGCTGTCCGGGAAACAGCCGCTCATTGCCACGTATGACCACCACCTCGCCCACTTGCAAACCTTTCCGCACCACAAACCGTCCCCCCACCCCTTCGCCGATCGCGATATCGCGTGCCTGGACCGCGCCCTCCACGACCACGAATACCATATCATTGCCGTTGCGCTTTAGAATTGCATCTTTGTGGACGGAAACGACTTTTTCCCCGGCATTGAGGGGGATGGCCACCGTGACGCTCTGATTGCTGGCCAAACGGCCCAGCAGGGCGGCTATATCGGCGGTAAAGCGGACCGCTCTGGTCCTGGTCAGGGGATTTTCCTGGGGCACCACGGCGCGGACCTTGGCCGCGATGGTTTGATTGTTGGTCCGAACCGTGACTTCCGCGCCTGGCAATAATCCCGCCAGCCGATTAGCCGGCACTTCGGCCTCCACTTCCAGGGCACTATCGTCGATCATTGTGACGACCGGCTGCCCAACACTTAAATATGCGCCAACATCTGTATGGCGCTGGGTGACAACGCCCGAAAATGGCGCTCTGACGGTGGCGTAACCAAGGTCGATCTCCGCCAGATGGGCGTCGGCGTCGGCCTGTAGCAATCGCGCGGAGGCTTCGGTAACCTGGCTGTTCAAGATTGCCACCTCTTGACGCATGTCATCAAACTTGGAGGCGCGGTGGGCGGCCGACTTGTTCTTTCGCAGTTGTTCCAAGCGCTCCATTTCCATATTTTTCATCATCAGTTCCGCCTTGCGGCCGGCCAACTGGGCCCTGCGAGACGTCACCTCGGCAGCCCGCCGCTCACGCACCCAATGCAATTGCTCGCGCACAAGTACTGCCAGCACTTCGCCTTTTTTCATTCGATCACCCACGTCGGCCCGCATCTCGCCTACCGGGCCACCGACCCTCGCGGCCACGACGCCGGATTGCCGGGCCACCAGGCGTCCAATTACAGGAAAGGTTTGCAGGACATTTTCCGAGCGCACTTCGTCGACACCAACCAGGGCCGCGTTCCCGGCCGCTTTCGCCTCCGTCTTCTGGGGCGTTGTCTTCTGCGCCAAGCCTGGAGCGCCAGGGAGCAGCAGAGAGCATGTCACGATCACGACCGGAAAAAAGCCAACCGGGTACCGGCTCAAGCGGATGAATTGATGCGGTTTCATGAATTCAGCAAACACTTCAATTGAGGATTAGGCCGCAAGGTCGCACCGTGAGTGGGGCTATTCAAGCTATCATAATTTAGCAGTTTGGATTGCGGCTTTTAAACGGGCTGCCCGGAAGTATTCATTTAACCCGTTCAGTCGGAAAATGCAGGGTCGCGCGGGTTCCCGCGCCCAATTCCGATTTCAGTTCCAGGCTGCCGTCATGCATTTCCGCGAATGCCGTGGTGATAGCCAAGCCGAGACCCAGACCGCCATGCCGGCGGCTTGGTGCATCGTTGAGCTGGGCAAAGGATAACCGAGCCCGCTCCAGTTCCCCTTCATCCATGCCAATACCGTTATCACGCACGAACAGGTCCAAACCGTCACCGAGCTCAAATTTGACACCGATTTCTACCTCGCCGCCGTTATCAGTGAATTTGATCGCATTCGTCAACAGATTCAGCAGCATTTGTTTGATTTTGGTTTGATCGCCGATCAGTTCGGGCAAATGGCGCGGCAGACTTTCCTTCATCACCAAACCTTTGGTGGCGGCCTGCTGGGCGATCATGGCAATGGATGATCGAATACATTCTTCCAGATCCACGATGCCTTCCGCCAATGCCACGTCGCCGGTTTCAATTCGTGACATATCCAGAATGTCGTTGATGACCACCAGCAGCTCACGGCCCGAACTGTTGATGGAATGTAAAAAATCACGACTGTCTTCGCCTGAAAATTGACCGTCACCGTGGTTGCTCAACAACTCGGAAAAGCCGATGATGGTATTCAACGGCGTGCGCAATTCATGGCTGACAATGGCCAGAAACTGGGTCTTGGCGCGGTTCGCGATTTCCGCTGCATCCTTGGCCTGGGACATTTCCACTTCCGCCCGTTTTCGGGCGGTAATATCGGACACCGAACCGGCAATGCGGTAGGCATGACCGGTGGAATCGCGCAAAGCCAGGGCCCGGTCAGCGATCCAGCGCAGTTCACCGTTCATATGAATGACCCGGTATTCCATATTGAACACTTGGCTGTCGCCGTCTAAATGTTCCTGCCAGTGTTGGTGATAGCTGTGCTGATCATCGGGATGGATCACGGCTATCCAGTCTCCCCGCCGGAAACCGGCAGCTTCGCATTGCGCGCCAATAAGGGATAGCACCCGGGGCGAAATATAAAAGCGGCCGGTACGCATGTCCATGTCCCACAGGCCCTCGTTCGAGGCCAAGGAGACCAGGGCATAGCGTTCCTGGCTATCGCGCAAGTCCCGCTCCCTGGTTTTCAAGGTTGTGACATCGCGGACCAGGGTCAGGGTGCCGCCGCCATCGCACAGAGAATCCACAAACTCATAGTCGCGGCCGTCGATTTCACGCTGTTCGCCGATATCACCAATCCAATGGTGTTGCCGACGCTTTTCTAACCAGATAGACGCGGCGGCAGTGGGGATATAGGCCGCGTCAAGTTCCGCAATCAACAAATCGTCGAAATGCGCGCCGGGGCGCAGATCGCTCTCAATACGGGAAAAGATGCGGCGATAGGCTTGGTTGCACAGGACCAATCGATCATCCTCATCCCACAGGGCGATGCCTTCGGGCAAATGATCCACCATTGCATGAAACAACTTGGCCCTTGGTGCGACTTCCGCCGCAATCGCGGATGCCGCCATATGCAGAATTGCCCGGCGCATGGCCAAGGCGGAGGTTGCGGAGAGCGCTAGCCCGATCACGGCAAATGAGATCAATACTGGCGAGGACATTGAAAAACCCGAGATCGGATGGACCGCGGTTGTTATCAGTGCCGTAAGCCCGCCCACGAGGACAAAGATCAGCAAAGCCACGATTGATGCAAAGGTAGCTGCGCGATCGGGCGTCGTCCCGAGATGATCCAATTTGAAAGCGTGGCCTACAGCGATGCTGGGTTGTCCATCGCCGGAGTCATGCCGTATTGCCATGCTCGCCATATACAATCGTCCTCGACACGCGGGGCGGTCGTCCATCAATGCAGACGCACTGAAATCCTCAAAAAATGTTCATCCTTGCGGGGGTCTTTGTGACAAAATAAAGCGAATAAACTGCTAACGGTTATTAACAATGCGCTATAACCGACGGGCCTTATTGTGATTGTGTTAAACTTTAAACATGTGCGGCCGTTATAGCTTGACCTCGCCCGAAGACGCCATGCGCCTGTTGTTTGATCTACCGGCAGGGGTTACCGGCGCTTGGGCACAACCGCGCTTCAATATTGCGCCGAGCCAAACCGCGCCAGTGGTGCGCTGCGGCGCTGATGGCCTAGGGCAGGAACTGGTGGGCATGACCTGGGGCTTGATCCCTGGTTGGAGCCAGGGTCCAGGCAGCCGCGGCGCGGGTCAAATCAATGCGCGCAGCGAAACAGCGATGGAAAAGCCGACCTTTCGCGCGGCCTGCCGTCTGCGCCGCTGTCTGGTACCCAGCGACGGGTTCTATGAGTGGCAAAAAATCGAGGGCGGCAAACAGCCCTACTGGATCAGCCGGATCGATGGCGCGCCCTTTGCCTTCGCGGGGCTGTGGGAAACCTGGTCGGCCGGCCAGGCGGGGGAAATCGTCAGTTTTGCAATTCTGACGACGGCGGCGGCGCCAGCGTTGCGTTCGATCCATCACCGCATGCCGGTGATCATGCGGGAAAAAGATTACGCTGCCTGGCTGAACCCGGACCGCACCCCGCCGCCGGAATTGTTCGCGCCGGAGCAGGCGCCGCGCATGCAGGCCCACCCCGTATCACACCGGGTCAACAGTCCGCGCAACGATGATGCCGGCTGCCTGCAAGCCGCCCCTAAAACACCGATCCAAGGCCGTCTGTTTTGAGCTATTCGATGCCCAGGCGCCGCTCAACGACGCCCAGCCGGATCGCCAGACCAACGCCTAGAATGCTGCAAACCGCCAATAACCAATAAGTCCCGGCCCAACCGCCAAAACCAGCAATCATGATGGCCATGGCCGGCGGCCCGGCCAAACTGCCAATGTTGGCCCCCTGAACGACGATGCCGTTGACAGTACCGATCATGGCGGGACGGGGCGCGTGGACGGCTGTCCCGGCCAGGATGGCGGCCGGCAACAGGCCGCCAAAAAAATTGAAGGCAAAGGCCAGCGGCAGCTTCCAGAGCACCAGCATGGTAGCGGAAAATATTCCGGCGCCGCATATCAGCATCATGACAAAAGCCAGCAATATCAACCACCAGCGGCGGACCCCGCGATGCAGCAGCAGCGCCGCTGACAAATTGCCCAGCGCGTTGCCGCCGACCACCAGCGCTGTCGCCGCGCCGGCCCGGCCCGGCGTATGGGCCAAGACCTCGATCAAATAGGTTGGCAACCAGGAGGCGACGGCAAAGAACTGCACCGCGTACAGGAGGAAACAAAGGCTCATCAGCACAGGCCCTGTACGACAAACCGCTTGGCCCAGGGTGCGCCAGGACAATGCTGGCTCAACATGAGGTGTCTGTGGCCAGCGTTTCACCCCGGTAAACCAGGCAACGGCCAGAAAACAGAGCACGGCCAGTCCGGCGGCGGCCAGCCAGACTCCCTGCCAGCCGAAACGGGACGCCATGGGCGGCGCGCCCAACAACGCCAGCGCCATGCCGATCGGCATGTAACTGCCCCACGCGCCCATGGCCAGATTGCGCTGGCGCAGGGCGGTGGCAGCCACAATCAAGCGTGGCGCGGTCACCACGCAGGACAGGAATGCGACGCTCTCAATAATCCGAAAGGACAACAACCATGCCGCATCTGGTGCCATGGCCCCACCGAACCCGGCGAGGGCCATGCCCCCGAGCCCAGCCAATAGCATCCGTCGGGCGCCCAATTTATCTGCCATGGCGCCACCCATTACCCCGAACAGCGCACCGGTAAGATTAAACAGCGAGACCAACCAGCCGGCGGCCAACAGTGACAATTCCAACTCCGCCTGCAACAGAATAATCAGGGGCGGTACCTTGCCGACCTGGACGGCGGCTACGATACCGGCGGCGATCGCGATTGCGACAACGCCCCAACGGTTTTGCCCGAAGCACGCCGGACCGGCTTGGCCCAAGTTAGACCACCTTGCCCGGATTCATGATGTTGTTCGGGTCCAAGGCCATTTTAACCGTCCGCATCAGGTCCATTTCGACACTTGATTTGTAGTGCCTGGCTTCCTCGCGGCGCAGCCGGCCCAGGCCATGTTCGGCGCTGATGGAGCCCTTCAGGTCCGTGATCAGATCATGGACGATACGGTTGATGGCGCCATATTCCGCCCCGAATCCCGCACCGTCATCGCCCAGTGGTTGCGCCGGATTGTAATGAATATTGCCGTCGCCAATATGACCAAAAGCAACGCAGCGGACGCCGGGGTAGGCCGCCGCCAGCGCCAGATCAGCCCGTTCAATAAATTCCGCGATCCGCGACAGGGGCACCGAGACGTCGTGTTTTACCGATTGGCCTTCATAATTTTGCGCTTCGGGGATCGACTCGCGAATTTTCCATAGCGCCCTGGCCTGCGCCTGATTGCCAGCCAACACCGCGTCCAGTACGTCTTCTTGCTCCAGGCCGTCGGTCAAAATTGCTTCGACCGCGGCGCGCAGGCTGTCCGGCGCGCCCTGGCCGGACACCTCCATCAGCACGTACCAGGGATAGGCATTGCTCAGGGGATCGGTTACATCGGGAATGTGCTGCAGGACGAAATCGATGGCCCGGCGCTGGATCAACTCGAACGCCGTGACCTGTTCGCCGATTGTTTCGGTGGCGCGGCTCAACAGTGCCAAGGCCGCCCTTGGACCGGGCACCGCGACCAGCGCTGTCTGCACTTCTGTCGGCTTGGGAAACAGCTTCAGCACCGCCGCGGTGATCATCCCCAGAGTGCCTTCGGCGCCGACGAAAAGCTGTTTCAGGTCATAGCCCGTATTATCCTTGCGCAGACCACGCAGGCCATGCCAGATCCGACCGTCAGGCAAAACCACTTCCAAACCAAGCACCAGATTGCGGGCGTTGCCATAACGCAGGACCTGGGTACCGCCCGCATTGGTGGAAAGATTGCCGCCGATCTGACAGGAGCCTTCCGCGGCCAGGGATAAAGGAAACAGGCGGTCCGCGTCCGACGCCGCCACTTGCAGATCGGCCAGGATACAACCGGCCTCGACCGTCATGGTGTTATTTAATGTGTCGATCTCGCGAACTTTGTTCATGCGTGAAGTGGAGATGATGATTTCGGTGCCACCGGCGTGCGGCTGACCGCCGCCCGTCAAACCCGTATTGCCGCCTTGGGGCACGATCGGCGTGCGGCTTTCCGCGCATATGGCGACCACGGCGGCCACTTCGTCCACATTAGCCGGTTTTACCACCATGGGCACCCAACCATGCCAATTATCGCGCCAGGACTGGCAATGGGGCGCAATTTCAGCGGGATCGATGGTGTAACCCTTTGGACCGACGGCCGCCTTTATCCGCTCCAGAACCGCCGCGTCAACGGCGTTTGGCCGGGTCTTCGCATCTTTGTCATTCGCTTTCATGGGGTTGGTGTAACGCGTTTCCGGCCAGGCAACAAGATCAGATCCGTGGCGCCGCGGCCCGCTGCAAACGGTCATTGATGGCCCGACCCAGGCCGTGATCGGGGATTGGCGCCACGGCAATGGTCTCGCCGGGGCCAAGGTCCAGTCGCCGCAGCATGGCAAACAGCCTGGCTGCCGCCTCGATCAAATCGCCGCTTGGGCTGAGGTTATGCTCAGCAGTGCTGCCGGGGCCAAAACCCAAGAGAATTTCTCCGGGCGCCGCTTCCCGCGCATTCAGACGAAGGGGTTTGTCCGGCGCATAATGGCTTGTCAATTGGCCCGGCGCGCTGGGCGCCGCCGGTGCCGCCACCGCCACCTCCACCGCGCCGACCACGACCCGCAATTGCTCTACCGCTATGCCGCCCGGCCGCAACAACACGGGCCGTTCCCGATGAAATCCCACGACAGTACTCTCCAGGCCAATATCACATGGCCCGCCGTCCAGAATCAGGGCCACTTCGTCACCCAGCTCCAGCGCCACATGCGCCGCCGTAGTGGGGCTGATACGGCCGGAACGATTGGCGGAGGGGGCGGCGATGGGCCGGCCGGTCGCCGCCAAAAGAGCATGCGCGGCAGGATGGCTCGGCACTCGCAAGGCAACGCTGTTCAACCCGGCGCAGGCAATATGGGCGATGGCGCAATGCTCGCGGCGGGGCAACACCAGGGTCAGGGCGCCGGGCCAAAAAGCCTGTGCCAAAGCGCGGGCGGCCTCGTTCCAAAGAGCAAATGCCTCGACCGACCCGGCATCGGCCAAATGAGAGATCAGGGGATTGAAAGCCGGACGTTGCTTGGCCCCGAATATGGCAGCCACCGCCGGCCCGCTGGTGGCGTCCGCGCCCAGGCCATAAACCGTTTCCGTTGGAAAGGCGACCAGTTGCCCCGCCAGCAGCAATTCAGCCGCCCTGATTATATCTTCTGGCCGATCGGCGCGGCCCTTGATTGCCATGTGCTAACGCACCAAATCCGTGATCCGGCCCAGAGAGCAAATCGACCCGGCCGCCTTGGCCACCATCAACTCGGTGCTGTCGCGGCAAAAAATATCAACGCTGTCTTCCCAGAAGATCGGGCTGCGGAAATCCGCCGCGATATTGATCGTCTTAGGTACACCATCCAAGGCTAGGGACTCCATCATCCAGGTCAGGGACATCAGGCCCTGGGCCACGGGTGCCGGCAAGCCGACGGCCGCCGCCTCCTTCGGGTCGAAATGCACAAGGTAGCCGGGAAATTCAAAGCTGTATTCACCGACTAATTCGGGTCGCAGCGTCTTGTGGCCGACCTTGGTGAAACCCGCGGCATCGGCCACGACCGGCTTGCCAGCGCCCGATGCGCGCATGGCGGCGGGGTCCACCTGAAACGAAATCAATTCTCCGGTAACGGGAATGCTGCCGTTTGGCCGCCGAAAATCGAAGGCATAGATCACAATATTACCTTTGGCCGTGGCACGGATGGAACCGATCCGGCCTTTCAGGGTCAAAGGCTCGCCTAAATAAACAGGTTCGTGTTGCTGCATGCGCTGGCCGGCGTGCAGGCCGTCGACCGCCTGGGTTTTCAGATACGCAGTGGCGAGAATCGTGTCGTTGGCCAAGATCGAAAGATCGACCATATCGCCGAAAAGGCCGCGGGCGACCTCCGCCGCCGCATGATAGCGGGCCTGCCGCTCGGCCGTGACCACCGTCGACCAGTCCTGCAGCACCATGCCGACGACACGTTCTGCCGCAACTTTGTCCGCCGGTTCGTTCATGGCTCCATATCCCGGGTGGTCAGATGATGCAGTTTTGCCTCTGCCGTCATTTTTCCGTCCTGATCAATGCAGCGGTACAGCCGACCTGCAGGATCGCTGTACAGGGTCAATTGGTCATCCCAGAACACGGGCCGCAGAAAACGTGTTTCCAGGTCCATTTCCCAGGGCATGGCGCGCTGGACGATGACGCCGTGCAGGGCTGTCAATTGCATCAGACCTTGGGCCAGAGGCGCGCGATAACCCCGGGATCGGGCGAATACGGGATCGGAATGAATTTTATTGCCGACCTCTTTGGCATAACCCATGACTTTTTCCGGGTTCAGTTTCAGATTGCCCACGGACTGCATGCCGAGACGCGGATCGTCACGCTTGGCGGCTGCGGTCTTTTTTCGCACCGCGGGTGTTTCGTCATACGGCAGCAGGTGTTCCGTCGCCATGCGCAAGGGCACCGTGCCGTTGGCCCGGCGGAAGGCAACGTGGCAGGTCAGATAGCGGCCCCGCGGTCCTTCTCCATAAGGGCCAATTTCCCCCTCCACGGACAACGCCTCGCCCAGGCGTATGCGGCCGGTCTGGAACAGACGCTGACACACCAGGACACGGCCGTCGTTAGGCAGGCCGGCCATGGTCACGGCGCGGGAAACATCCTGCGCAAAGATCGAAACATCGGCCAAACCGTCAAAAAGCGCACCCGATATATCCGTGGTCTGATGATAATGCGCCTGCCGCGCCTGATCGATATGGCTGGAAAACACCGGAAAACGGGTGCCGACCGGGGCGTCATCATAGGCATTCAATGCGCCGCCGAGGGTTTTTGCTTGATCGTTCATATACGCTTTCCGGGCCGGGCAATGGTGCCAAACCAGCTTGGCGTTGCCTTTGGTGGGAGAGATAGCATATTACCGAATGGACACGATAAACTCCAGCCGCTGATAGGTCCCGCCAACATGAGTGCATATCAAGCTCCCCTCAAGGATATCCGCTTCACCCTGAGCCAGATTTGCGATCTGGAAAAATTACTGACGCTGCCGGATTTCGCCGATTGCGATGGCGATACCATCAATGCGGTCCTGGAAGAGGCCGGGCGCTTGGCTGCAGGCGTTTTGGCCCCCTTGAACCGCCAAGGGGATGTTCAAGGCGCGACACTGGCCAATGGCGTGGTGACCACGCCTGATGGCTTCCGCGACGCGTATGCGGCATTTCGCGATGGCGGCTGGAACGGCATTCAATTCGATCCGCTATATGGCGGCATGGGCCTGCCTCTTGTGATCGGCAATGCCTGTGCCGAGTTGTGGAACAGCGCCAACATGGGTTTTGCCCTATGCGCCATGTTGACGCAGGGCGCGATCGATGCGGTGAGCACCCATGGCAGCGATGAATTGAAGGAAACCTATCTGGAAAAACTCGTCTCGGGACATTGGACCGGTACCATGAATTTGACCGAGCCGCAGGCCGGCTCTGACGTGGGCGCTCTGCGCAGTCGGGCCGAGCCGGCCGGGGATGGGACTTGGCGCATCAAGGGGCAAAAAATCTTCATCACCTATGGCGAGCACGATTTTGCCGAAAATATCATTCACCTGGTGCTGGCCCGCACCCCAGGCAGCCCCGAAGGCACCCGGGGCATTTCGCTATTCGTGGTGCCGAAATTTTTGGTCAACCCCGACGGCAGCCTGGGGCAGCGCAATGATCTGCGTTGCATTAACCTGGAAGAAAAACTGGGTATCCATGCCTCGCCCACGGCGGTCATGAGCTTCGGTGACAATGAAGGCGCGGTTGGTTACCTGCTGGGAGATGAAAATAAAGGCATGCGCTGCATGTTCACCATGATGAACGCAGCGCGTCTCGGTGTTGGCGTGGAAGGCCTGGCCATTGCCGAAGCCGCCTATCAACATGCCGTGGCTTATGCCTTGGAACGGCGTCAGGGCAAGGCCATCGGCGCCACGGACTCGGGACCCGCGGCCATCGTGGAGCACGCCGATGTGCGCCGCATGCTAATGACCATGAAGGCGCAGATCGATGCCATGCGGGCATTGTGCTACGTCAACGGTCAGGCCCTGGATTTGTCCCGCCACCACGGCGATGAGGCGCAACGTGCCTGGTTTGGCCAGCTGGCCGAATTGTTAACGCCATTATCCAAGGCCTGGTGCACGGATCTGGGTTGCGAGATCGCCTCCCTGGGGGTGCAAATTCATGGCGGCATGGGCTTCATTGAAGAAACCGGTGCGGCACAATTTTACCGCGATGCCCGTATCGCCCCGATTTACGAAGGCACCAACGGTATCCAGGCGCTGGATCTGGTGATGCGAAAACTGGGCCTGCAGGGGGGTGAGGTGGTGCGCCGGTATCTGGGCGAGATGCGCAGCCTGGACGCGGCTTTGGCGGGGGGCGGCGAGACCTTCGCCAAGACCCGTGCAAATCTGGGCGCCGCCCTTGACAGCTTGGAGGCTGCCACTCGGTGGTTGGCGGAAGCCGCGGTGGCGGACCCCAACGCCGCCGCCGCCGGCGCGACGCCCTATTTGCGCATGTTCGGACTGACGGTTGGCGGGTATCTCATTGCCAAGGGCGGTTTGGCCGCCGCCGCCCAGGCGGGCGAAGCAGATGCAGATACGCCGTTCCTGGCGACCCGGGTCGCCACAGCGTGTTTTTATGGCGAGCAATTATTGCCGCAGGCGCCGGCCCTGTTACCCAGCATCACCGCCGGATCCGGACCCTTGTACGCCATCGCGCCCGAGCAACTTGTAAGCTAGCGGATTGGAATCAGCCCAGAGTTCCGGCGCGTGGATTGAACTCGCAACTTCCGGCGCTGCTTTTGTTTCGCGATGCTAATATTCAATCATGTGTCTAAAGCGGCGCGCACCATGTTTGCCAGGTCGAACTTGCGAAAAGGCTTCCGCAGCACTTCCGTATCATCGGCGAGGTCATCTACAGGCAGCATCGAATCCGACGTATAGCCTGACATGTACAACACCTTAATGTTGGGAAGCCGCGCCACGGCTTCTTTCGCCAGGTCGGGGCCGCTTATGCCGCCCGGCATCACCATATCCGTCAACAGCAGATCGATGTCCGTCACACTCTCCAGTTCCGCCAAGGCCGATTTCCCGTTCCAGGCTTCAAGGACCGTATAGTCCAAGCTAACGAGAAGTCTTACCGCCAGTCGCCGTATATCCGGATCGTCTTCGACCACAAGGACCGTCTCACCGCGTCCTTTCGGCATCGTCGCGCTCTTTTCCGGCGCAACTGTTGGTGCCAGCGACGTATAGGGCAAATATAGGCGCACGGTCGTCCCGACATCCAACTCGCTTTCAATCTCGACATGACCACCGGACTGTTTGGTGAAACCGAACACCATGCTGAGACCAAGTCCTGACCCCTTGCCCACATCCTTGGTCGTAAAAAACGGCTCGAAGACGTGAGAAAGAACCTCCTGTGACATACCCATCCCCGTGTCACTCACCGCAAGCCTCACAAATTCGCCTGCCGTCATCTCGGGACGGGTCGAGACATCCTCGTCGTCGAGCCGTACTTTCATCGTCTCGATGATCAGTTTGCCGCCCCCCGGCATCGCGTCTCGGGCGTTGACGGCGAGATTGAGCAGTGCGCTTTCCAACTGGGCCGGATCAACCTCTGTCGTACACCGGCCCGGGTGCTGCTTTGTCTCGATCTCGACCGTTGCACCCAATGTTCGCTGCAGCATTTCAAGCATGCCTGACACCGTTTCAGTCAGGTCGATGACTTTGGGTGACAACGGCTGTTTGCGTGAAAATGCGAGGAGTTGGGCGTTTAAATTCGCGCCGCTAAGCGCGGCCTTCGTCGCATTTTCCAACAAAGGACGCAATTCCGCGTTGCCTTCTAGGTCCTCATTTATGATATCGAGATTGCCTATAATGACGGCTAGCAGATTGTTGAAGTCGTGTGCGATGCCGCCCGTGAGTTGGCCTACCGCCTCCATTTTCTGCGCCTGGATGAGGCGGTTCTCGAGGTTGCGTCGATGCAGCTCGGCCGCAGCGCGATTGGCCAGGATATGGAGCAGGTCCATGGCCGTGCCAAAATCGTCAAGCGGTTCGCGATGCATCATGACGATCAGACCAAGGTGCGTGCCATCAGGATCGAACAGCGGCATGCCGATATAGCTTTGAACCTCCAGCATTATCAGCTTCTTGTCCCTGGGAAACTCCAATTGGACGTCGCGCCTGTAGATGCAGGTTTTTTTGCCAAACACATTTTCGCATGGCGCGCCAATGAGGTTGTAATCGAAATTATCGGCAACAACCCCATCGCGGCAAAAAGCTATCGTGCGAATCTGGTTGCCACTGGCGGCTGCAAGTTCGCCTATAAAAACATAATCGACCTGTAGAATTTGGGCGAGGCTGCGTACCAGCTGCTCAAAAGCATTCTCGCCAGTGGCGGAAGAAACGGCTTCGGCAACGGCAGTAAGCTTTTGGTGTGCCGCATCGTTTGCGTTCGCCATGGCATTGAAGGTTTCTCGTAGCGCCTTCAACTCTCGCGGGGCAGCTTTGTTGATCGCGGGGACCCGAACACTGCGGACACCACCGGCCATCTCTCGCGCGGTATTGACCACGGCAAGCACCGGGCGCGTCAGGTATCCGGAAAGAAACCAGCTCAGGATAGCGGCTGCCAGTACCCCAGCGGCGATGACTCCCAACGCATATCTCTGGACCGCATCTGCCCGCGCGCGTAGTTCCGACAAGGGTTGTGGAATCATCACGCCCCAATTCGGCCCCGGAACCCAGGCGAAACCCGCGATCATATCGTCTTTCAAGGCCGGCGAATAAAATGTCGCAACACCGGTTTCCATATTCAGCATCCGTTTGACCGGCTCCACTGCCGATATATCTTTCATTGTTTGCCGCCACATTGGCAACGGATGAGCAAGAACCTTACCCTTATGATCGACAATCGCCGCATGGCCGCGTGTGCCGAATGAGATGGCCTTTGCAAGTTCTACGATGTAATCGGTAGTAATGGCGCCAACGGATAAATAGTCGCCAACGATCAAGACGACATAGATTAATGGCCCGCCGTGGGGGCCTGGCAATACTTCCGTAAATTTGACTTCATCCTTTGAAGCTATTTCCTTGAAAATGGCCAACCGCTTTGCGGGTACACGCTCTGGGCATGGCGCACCTTCTTCGTACAGCGAGTGAACGACGGTTCCATCCCCAATTCTTGCCACGCATATATGTCGAAAATTCAAGTTGGAAAGGATTTCCTTGGTTGCCGTGAGCGGCGTATCCCGAACCAAATTCAAGGTCAGGGACCGAAAGGTCGATTTTACGTCGCGGTCATAGCGCTGCAACGCCGCGCCCATGTTTCGCGCCAACAACAGGTGACGGTCGGTAACATCCGAGAGCTCTTTATCGAACGCACGGGAATGCGGCCAGACGCCGAAAAAAACGACCGGAATAAGGGCGGCCATCGATAAAACGATGAAGAGGAGAAGTCTTAATCCCATCGATCTCATTGACTCCCAACCAAAGCGGACAGTTGAATTTGACGCACTTTGGGATACAGGTTTGACAATTGGTCCGGCTGCGCAAGACGGGCGCCCTGAGCCGAGGCACTATGGTCTAACGATAACCTTCAGAATTGTGGTAACAGTAGCCAAATTGCGCCGCCGTTGAAATTATTTATGCCCGCATCCTCGCGGACAACCAGATAACTGTCCGTTGGCGGCGTCCTGGCGCCGCCCATAGTGACCCTGAAACGCCGGCTGCGGGCGGCAATCAAAGTCAACCGGCAGTGCCACTATGGCGCGGTGTGCTGGTTCGATGGATTTAGCCTTGAATCCAGGCTTATGCGGCAAGCCAGGCGGCCAAATCATTGAGGGCCCGGTCCGCATAGGCCGCCTTGCGCAGTTTCTTCTTTACGGGCGGTCTCAATAAGGGAAACAGGCCGAAATTGGCGTTCATGGGCTGAAAATCCAACACCTTGCCAGCATTGGTATCCCGGTGCTTCGCGGCGCCGGTGATATGACCGAGTAACGTACCCATCGACGTTGTCGCCGGCGGCAGCGCCGGGCTTTGGCCCAAACGCTCGGCAGCGGCGAAACGGCCGGTCAACAGGCCTATGGCGGCGCTTTCCACATAACCCTCAACGCCGGTGATCTGGCCTGCGAAGCGCAGGCGCGGTTGGGCCATCAGGCGGCAGGTGCCATCCAACAGCGCAGGGCTGTTCAAGAACGTATTGCGGTGGATGCCGCCCATGCGGGCAAAGCGGGCGCTTTCCAGGCCGGGAATGGTGCGCAGAATTTCCGCCTGGGCGCCATGCTTCAACTTGGTTTGAAACCCGACCAGATTATACAGAGTCCCCTGGGCGTTATCCTGGCGCAGTTGCACTACAGCATATGGCTTGATGTCGGGCTGGTGGGCGTTGGTCAGGCCGACCGGCTTCATGGGTCCGAAACGCAGGGTCTCCGGGCCCCGCTCGGCCATCACTTCGACCGGCAGGCAGCCTTCAAAATAAGGCGTATCGCGCTCCCAATCGTGAAATTCGGTCATTTCGCCGGCCAGCAGGGTTGCAACAAAGGCCTCGTATTGATCCTTGCTCAAAGGGCAGTTCAGGTAATCCTTGCCCGTGCCGCCCGGTCCCGGCTTGTCATAGCGGGATTGAAACCAGGCTTGGCTCATATCGACGGAATCCGCATAGACAATGGGCGCGATGGCATCGAAAAAAGCCAGATGCTCGGCTCCCGTCAGATCGACGATGGCGGTGGCCAAATTGGGTGAGGTGAGGGGGCCGGTGGCGACAATCACGCTATCCCAGTCCGCGGGCGGCAGGCCGGTCACTTCACCCCTGGCCAGCGCCACCAAGGGTTCGGCGGCCAGGGCGGCGCCGACATGGGCGGAAAAGGCTGCGCGGTCCATGGCCAAGGCGCCGCCCGCCGGTACCTTGTTGGCATCGGCGGCGGCCATGATCAGGCTGTCGCAGCGGCGCATTTCCTCGTGCAGCAGTCCGACGGCGCTGGCCTGGGCATCGTCGGAGCGGAAGGAGTTGGAACAGACCAGTTCCGCCAGACCATCGCTCCTATGGGCCTCGGTCATGCGTTCGGGGCGCATTTCATGCAGCACAACCCCCACGCCGGCACGCGCGATTTGCCAGGCCGCCTCGGAGCCGGCCAGGCCGCCGCCAATGACGTGAATGGGTTTATATGGCTTCATTCTATCTGGAATCATGGGCGGTTAGATAAGCCCCTCCAGGCCAGGATGCAACAGGCCCTTCTGTCATCTCCTGTGTCATCCGCAGGGTACCTGCAAACCTGATTGGGGCTTGTCTCGCTGGCGCCGGTAAGTTTAACATAAGTCCGGGCGCGTCCGTTCCGGGCGGCAAGTAAATTTGGGGACGTCTTATGATCTTGAGCAATATCCGCGTGAAACCATTGACGGCGGCCATCGGGGCCGAGGTGGAGGGTGTTAGCCTGGCCGAACCGTTAAGTGATGCCACCTTTACCGCCTTGCACGATGCCTTGATGGATCATCAGGTAATTTTCTTTCGTGACCAGGAGATGACCCTGGAACAGCACAAGGATTTCGGCCGCCGCTTTGGCGACTTGCATGTGCATCCGGCGGCGCCGGGTCCGAAAGGGCATCCTGAAATTCTGGTCATCCATGCAGACGAGAAATCCAAGCATGTCGCGGGTGAGGGCTGGCACACGGACGTCAGTTGCGATGTGGAACCCCCCATGGGCAGCATCCTGCACATCCACACCGCGCCCGAGGTTGGCGGCGATACCCTGTTCTCCAACATGTACGCGGCCTATGAATCCCTGTCGGACAGGATGCAGCAATTTCTTGATGGCCTGACCGCCATGCATCGCTCGGAACATGTACACAAGGGCCGCTACGGCCTGAAGGAAAAATTGCGCGATGACGACTATCCGGAAGCCATTCACCCGGTCGTGCGCACCCATCCGGTGACCGGGCGCAAGGGGCTTTACGTCAATGCCTCGTTCACCACAAGAATTATGGAGTTAAGCAAGGCGGAAAGTCACGATATTCTGCAAATGCTGTGCAACCACATTGCCCGCGGCGTGCAATTCCAGTGCCGCTACCGCTGGGAGAACAATTCTGTGGCGTTTTGGGACAACCGATGTGTCCAGCATCATGCGGCCTGGGACTATTACCCCAACGTCCGCCACGGCTACCGTGTCACCATCCAAGGTGACCGGCCGGTTTAGAACCTAACTAGCGGTGGCGTTTTTTCAGCCTGCGGAGATCGTTGATAAGCGGGTTTTCCCGGGGGTCTTCGTCGGTGCCGAAGATTTGCGCTTTCTGGATTTTTTGTGTGCCGGTTGTCGGCAGGCCGTCGACGAATAATAACCAGCCGGGTGCCTTGTAATAGGACAGCCGCGCGAAACACCAGTCGAACAGGGCGCGGGCCTGATCCGCATCCGTGGGCGTGCCGGGCATGGCGACGATGCAGGCCAGGACCTCCTCTTCGCGAATGTCGTCGGGGACCGGCAGGACCGCCACCTGTGCGACCTCGTCATGGGCTTGCAGGCAGGCCTCAATCTCGGCGGCGGCGATGTTCTCGCCCGAGCGGCGAATGATGTTCTTTTTGCGGTCGACGAAATACATCATGCCATCGGCTTCCTGGCGCACCGTATCGCCGGTGTGGAACCAGCCATTGCGCCAGGCATGTTCGGTTTCCGTCTCGTTCTTCAGATAGCCGGAAAAAAACCATTTGCGCGGCGTCTCGGCGCTATGGCGGACCAGCAATTCGCCATCCCGGCCGTTGCCAACGTCGTTGTCATCATCGTCAACCACCCGCGCCTCCAGCTTGGCCAATGGCTTGCCAAAGGCGCGGGTATCGATTTGTCTCGGTTCGTGGCAGTCGGCAAAAACGCGGCCGGTCTCGGTCATGCCCCAGACTTCCACCAGGGGAAAGCCAAAGCGTTTTTCGAAGCGGCGATGCAATTCCGGTTCAACGCCCGCGCCGGTGCCAAAACGCAGTTTATGCTGTGTTTCCTCCGGTGTGACCGGCTGGTTCAACAGCAGCGGCGGTACTACGCCCAGATAATGCATGGCGGTGGCGTTGGTGGCGATCACATCCTGCCACCAGGTTGAGGGATGAAAACGGTCTGGGGCAATCAGGCAACCGCCTGATAGGAACAGCGCGGTGGCGCAGACGGCCTGTGCGTTGACGTGAAAAAATGGCAGCGGGTTCAGGATGCGTTCCGGCGCGGCGAAGCTCAGGCGGCCACCCATGGACAGATACCAGCGCCCGGCCTGCACATAAAACTCATTGCTCAGGATACAGCCCTTGGGCCGGCCGGTCGTGCCGGATGTGTAGAGCAGGCTGGTCTGGCTATGGGGCCCCGGTGGGGCAGCATGGGGTGTTGATCCCGGCTTGGGCAAATTCTGGGGGAAGGTTTCGAACGGCACAACGGGCAGGGGTTTTCCGCGTACCGCTGCGACCCGCTGCAGATCTTCCACCCGGCTTTCGATGCAGATAACCATGTCAGCTTCCGAATGTTCCATCTGGTAGAGCAATTCGTCGTGACGGTAGTCAGGGTTGATCGGCACAATGGCGCAGCCCAGGCCGTTCAGGGCCAGATAATGAAAGAAGAATTCCGGCCGTTGCTCCAGCAGCAGGGCCACCCGGTGGCCATGGCCAAAACCCGCGGCGCTGTAGATTTCCCGTAGTGTCTCGATCCGCATCCAGGCCCGGGCGTAGGTGAACTCCTTGCCGTCCGGATAATAATCCCGCCCCGGCATGGGCGTGGCACACAGCGCGCCCTGATCGGGCCATTGCTCGGCTGCCCGCTGGAAAACCGCGTGCACCGTATCGAACCGAGGTTCGATCATTGCCGGCCAGAGCAATTTTCAATTAAACGGAGCAATTCTCGCGACTTAAGTAATTGGTTCAATTGCTCTATCCTTAAAGAGCCTGAGCATGTTTCAAGGCAACATGCTCTCGCCGAATGAATGGTTTTTGGGGAAGCCTTTCGGGGCCAACCTGCCGGATTGGCCGCGTTTGCCGCGCCACATCTCCAGGTCCAGTTCGGTACGCGTGCGCCCGCCGGCCTGGCGCCAGGTCAGGCCGTCGGCCAAATTCATGGTCTTGACGTCGCCCAGGCCGCCATCACGGTAGCGTTGCAGCACCACGCCGCGGCCACGGTTCATTTCCGGCAGCTCGGACAAGGGGAATAGCAACAATTTGTGGTTCTCTCCAACCACGGCCAGATGGTCACCTGCCACGGCGGCGCAAACAGCCGCTTCTACGTCACCCGAGACGTTGAGAACCTGACGGCCGCCGCGGGTTTGCGCCACGATGTCCTTTTCCGCCACGATGAAGCCCCGGCCATCGCTGGCCGCGACAACCAGTTTGCGTGCTGGATCATGCACCATGACGGTAATGATGTCCTGATCGTTGGCCATGTCCAGCAACAGGCGAACCGGCTCCCCATTGCCCCGGCCAGCCGGCAGTTTGTCACAGGTCAGGGTGTAGAACCGGCCGTTGGTGGCGAACAGAACCAGCTTGTCCGTGCTTTGCGCATGCAGCCAGAAACGGCCTTTGTCACCGTCCTTGTAATGTACGTCGTGGCCTTCCTCGACATGACCACGCAGGGCGCGCAGCCAGCCTTTGTCGGAACAGACCACGGTAATCGGCTCGCGCTCCACCATGGACTCAATGGGCATCAGTTCGCCGGTCGGGGCGCCGGCGAAGGTGCTGCGGCGCGGTCCCAGGGCCGGATCGTCGCCGAAGATCCGGCGCATCTCGCGAATCTCCTCTGAGATCGCGGCCCAGCGGCCGCTTTCGGAGGCCAGCAACGCGTTCAGGTCCCCTCGTTCCACCTGCAGGGCTTTGTCTTCCGCCCGGATTTCCATCTCTTCCAGGCGGCGCAGGGCGCGCAGGCGCATGTTCAGGATTGCTTCGGCCTGGGCATCGTTGAGGCCAAAGGCGCTCATCAGGGCCGGTTTAACTTCATCCTCTTCGCGAATGATCCGGATCACTTCATCCAGGTTCAAATAACAGATCAGGTAGGCGCCCAACACTTCCAGACGCCGTTCGATCTGCCCCAGACGGTGTTCGGAGCGGCGGACCAGGACCACATGACGGTGATCCAGAAAGGCCTGCAAGGCTTCCCGCAGATTCATTACTTTCGGCGTCTGGTCCGCGTCCAGGACGTTCAGGTTTAAACCGATGCGCACTTCCAGGTCGGACAGGCGGAATAAATGCTCCATCAGCATTCCGGCCTCAACCCGGCCCGATTTCGGCTCCAACACCAGGCGGATATCCTCGGCGGATTCATCGCGAATATCCGCCAACAAGGGCAGCTTGCGCAAGTGCATCAGCTCGGCGATTTTCTCGATTACCCGGCCCTTGGAGACCTGATAAGGGATCTCGGTGACCACGATGTTGTAGGTACCGCGCTTGCCTGGCTCCACCTCCCATCTGGCGCGCAGGCGAAAACCGCCACGCCCGGTTTTATAGGCCTCTAATATGGCGGCCGGGTCTTCGACGATAATCCCGCCCGTGGGAAAGTCGGGGCCGGGGACTATTTGCACCAGCTTGTCCAAGCCGGCATTGGGAAATTTGATCAGGTGCAGCAGGGCGGCGCATAATTCGCGGATGTTGTGCGGCGGGATAGAGGTCGCCATGCCAACCGCGATGCCAGTGGCGCCATTGGCCAACAGGTTGGGAAAGGCCGCCGGCAGCACCTGGGGTTCCTCGTCCTCGCCATCGTAGGTGCCGCGGAAATCCACCGTGTCCAGGTCAATGCCCTGCAGCAGGGCCTGGGCCACGGCGGTCATGCGGGCTTCCGTATAGCGCATGGCGGCGGCGTTATCGCCGTCCACGTTGCCGAAATTGCCCTGCCCATCGACCAGGGGATAGCGCTGGGCGAACTCCTGGGCCAGACGGACCAGTGCGTCATAAATCGCCTGATCGCCATGGGGATGAAACTTGCCCATGACATCGCCGACGATGCGGGCGCATTTTTTGAAGCCCGTCTCCGGGTTCAGCTTCAATTGCCGCATGGCGAAAAGAATGCGCCGATGCACCGGCTTCAGGCCATCGCGCACATCCGGTAGCGACCGGGACATGATGGTGGATAGGGCATAGGAGAGGTAGCGTTCGCCAAGGGCCTCACTGAGGGGCGTGTCGCGGATTTCACCGCCGTCGAGAATCTCTATCATCCCCTAATGTACCATCAGATGCTTTGTCTGTGCGCGAAATGCGTTCCAAAAGGCGGCTTCTGGCCGCCGGCGTTGGGCGGTGGTGGGGGGCGAAGACTTGGGATTGAAGGAAATACCCGGTCAATCTCAGGCCATCGAGAACCTCCGCATTGGTCGGTTTTTCCGTTGCGCCGGGCAGTAGAAAGCGCGGCAACGGCAACAATCTGTCTTTGTACGGCGCTGCGGCGCTGCGGCTGACCGCGCGGGCGGAACGCGGCGAGACATAGGCCAGGTCATCGGTGCGTCCGGTTGCCGCGCATTGGCTCAAATCCAAGCCAAAACCAAGCTCGGCCAGCAATCCCAGTTCGAATCGCACATAAATGGCGGCCCAGGCCGGCGCCCCGCCCAGGGCCTCCAGCAGGGCGGCAAAGCCGTCGTGGATGGCCAGATGCGGCTCCCGCTCCGGCAACGCGGCCTCGGTCAGCGCCGCCGCCGAGGCCAATCCGGCCAGACGGTCGCCGTCCGACAGCAGGCCGGCGGCATGGTCGCGCATGGCCTCCACCGTAAAGCTGCCCAGATGCTCGGACAGCCGCCCCCGCCAGGATGCGGCCACCTGATTGCCCGGTTGCAGCACGCCGCGCAGGCGGCGGCCCATGCCGCCCCGAACCAGGCCGGCGTGGCGGCCATGCTCGCGGGTCAACAAATTTACAATTGCCGCCGCCTCGCCGTGACGCCGGACAGAAAGCACATATCCTTCATCGGACCAGTTCATGGCCCGACTGTAGCAGGAGATTGCCCGGTGATCGCAAATTGACGGCAATGATCGACCGCAATGGGAGACGGGCCATGACGGAAGACGTCAAGTTGAGCGGCAAAATTCAGCAGCGGGAGCGTTTGGCGGCGGTTGAGGACTTGTGCGTTTCGATCCTGACCTAGGCGCCAGGCGAGGCCGTGCCCTGGCACCGCCATTCCGTCATCAAGGATGCTTTCTTTTGCATGGATGGACCCATGCAGATGGAAGCCCTCCGGCCGGAGGGAGTGCGAACTCTGCAGCCTGGCGAAATTTTTCTAAGCCTTGCTGCCCAGCTTGGCCACGAAATCGGCCATGCGCCGGCCAGCGTCGGGGATGTCGTAGGGGGTGTCGCGTTCATAGTCCAGGCCGTCATTCAGGCCGGCGTTTTCGGCCCGGCTGTAGAGGTCCTTGTAGGCCTGGATGGAACCGGGGCTGTTGCGGGCGATGGCGCCGGCCAACGCGTCCACGCGGGCATCCAACTGGGCAAGGGGGACGGCTTCAAGCGCCAGGCCGATCCAGGCCGCCTCGATGCCGCTGATGGTGCGGGCGGTAAATGATAATTCCTTGGCGCGCATGACACCGACCCGGCGTGGCAGGCGCTGAGTCATGCCCCAACTGGGGCGAAAACCAAGCAAGGCATGGGTATCGCCCAATTTGGCCTGCTCGGCCACGATGGCAATGTCGAAGGCCAGCATCAACTCCATGCCGCCCGTGAAGCAGAAGCCATTGACCTTGGCGATGGTGGCTTGGGGCATGGCCTCGATGCTTTCCAACACCGCACGGGCGCCATTGTTCAGGTCATCGCCCACATTGCCGCTGGAAAGGTCGACGCCGCGCGCCTGCAGGGCCTTCAGGTCGACGCCGGCGCAAAAGCCTCGTCCCGCGCCGGTCATCACCAGGACGCCAACATCCGGGTCCACCGCAATTTCGCCCAGCGCCATGGCAACTTCCCCCAGCATTTCCGGCGTCAGGGCGTTCATGGCGTCGGGCCGGTTCAGTGTAATGGTCGCCGTGCGCCGCGCGCGTTCCACGATGATATGGTCGTAAGGCATTACGGCCTCTCCTTACGGTGCGTTTTCAGGTTTAATTATACAATAATTCCCAGCCGTTCGGGCCGTGCGCTTCCAGGGGGCGAAAGCGGGCCTTATAGGCCATTTTGCGGCTTTCTTCGATCCAATAGCCCAGATAGACATAAGGCAATCCGCGGCGTCGGGCCTCGTCGATATGCCACAGAATGATATATTTTCCGGGGCTGTCGCCGGCCAGGTGGGGATCAAAAAAACTATAAACCAGGGAGAGGCCGTCATCCAACGGATCGGTCAGGCAAACGCCGTATAATTCGTCGTCCGCGGTGCGAAATTCGATCAACTCGGACGGCACTGGCGTGTCCTGCACCATCGCCAAATAGTCGTCGAAGCTCATGCCCGCCATGCCGCCGTCGCCGTGGCGGGAGCGGACATAGCGGTGAAACAGGGCGTAATGCTCGCCCCGCCCAGCCGACGGCAGGACCTTGGCGGTGATGCCGGCATTGCGCCGGGCAATGCGTTGTAGACTGCGCCCAGGGGTAAAGGTCGCCACCGGGACGCGGACCGCGCGGCAGGCCTGGCAGTCAGGGCAATTAGGCTTGTACGCGATGCCCTGGCTACGGCGAAAGCCGGTGCGGGACAATTGGTTGTGTAGTTTTTGCGGCGTGCCGGCGCTCGACAGATCGGTGAAAACCATCTGCTCGACCCTGTCCGGCAAGTAGGGGCAAGCCGAAGCCCGGGACAAGAAAAAATAGGTCAATGATTGCGGCGAAAATGGTTTCATAGCATCTGCTTATGCGAATTTTCTTTCAGAACCCGTAATACCATGGGGCGAACAGAGAAAATGCAAGCCAAATTAGCACGACCAATGGCGCGCCCCCGCGTAGATAGTCGCTGAATTTATAGTGACCTGGCCCCATTACCAACAAATTTGTCTGATATCCCATGGGTGTGGCGAAGGAGCAGTTAGCGGCGAAAATGATCGCATGAATGAAGGCCGTGGGCGCCACCCCCAGGGACAGGGCGGTGTTGATGGCGATGGGGGTGAACAGGACGGCGGTGGCGGCGTTGGAGAGGACGTTGGTCATGACCGCCACCAGGGCGAATAGGGCAGACAGCAACACCGCCGGGCTCTGGCCGGCCATGGCGGAGATCATATGCTGGGCCAGATAAGCCGCGCCGCCCGTGCCTTGCAGGGCGCTGCCCATGGCCAGGGCGGCAGCGACCAGAAAGGCCACCTGACGGTCCACGGCACGGGCTGCCTGATTGATGTTCAGGCAACCAAGCATGATCATACCCAAGGCGCCAGCCAGGGCGGCGACAACAATTGGTACCAGGCCGGTGGCCGCAGCCGCCACGACCGCGGCGAAGAGGCCCAGTGCCCGTTTAGCATGCAGGCGTGAAGGCAGTTCCAGGGCCGACCATTCGATCAACAATACTTCACGGCTGAACCGCAGGTTGGTCACACGGTCCCGCGGCCCCAGCAGCAGCAATACATCGCCGGCTTCCAGGCGGATGTCCTCCATGCGTCCGCGCATCATGCGTGAGCGTCGCTGCACGCCTAGAATGACGCAACCCGTGTGATAGTGAAATCCAACCAGACGCAAACTGCGCCCGATGACCCGCGAGGCCGGCGTTACCATCGCCTCGGCCAGCAGGCTATCGCCCACGCCGCCGCTTTCCCCGCCCTCGTCCTTCGCATCGGCCAGTTCCGGCATGCGGGCCAGGGCCTCGGCCAGCACGGCGCGGGTGGCGGCTACGACCACGGTATCGCCGGGCCTTAACAGCACGTCCTCGAAGGGCGGCAAATGACTTTCCGCGCCGCGCTGGATCAGGCGGACGGTCATCCCTTGCAGCTGTGGGATCATGCCGGCGACGGCGGTTTGCCCGACCAATGGGCTACCGGGGCGCACTGCGATTTGGGCGATGAACTGCTTGCCGTCGCCGGTGATCTCGCTGGCCAAGGAGGCCCGTTCGTGCAACAGGTGCGGCAGAATAAAGAACACATAAACCAGACCGACGATCGCCAGCACGACACCGGGCATGGCGAAATCGAAAAATTCGATAGCCGGCTGGCCCATGCCGGCGGCGGCGCCGGCCACCAGTAGATTGGTCGACGAGCCGATCAAGGTGACCGTGCCGCCCAGAATGGCGGCGAAACTTAATGGCATCATCAGCCGCGAGGGGCCCCGGTGAAGGCGTTCGGCGATGGTGGCCATCACGGGAATGAAGATCACCACGATGGGCGTATTGTTGATGAATGCGCTGAGCGCGGCGACAACCGTTAGCGCCACGATCAATGAAAGTCCAGGTCTGCGCTGGAAGCGGCGGCTCATAAACCGGATCGCTTCATCGAGCGCGCCGGTGCGGATCAAACCCTGCCCGACGACCATCAAGGCCAGAACCGCGATCAATGCCGGATCGCCAAAACCGGCAAGCAGGCGTCGGGCATCGAGACGTTGTCCGGAAATGTCTCCCGGCAGCGCAACTGGCGCGAAATGGAACAACAGCAACAAGGCCGCCAACAGCGCCAGCGAAGTCTGTTCCAGGGGAAAGCGTTCCGTGGCATAGAGCACGATAGCGCCTGCGATCAGCGCGAATGTAGCCCACATTTGCCAACTGGGTTCCATGACCATCATGGGGCTATCATGGCGGTCTCAAGGGTGGATGTGCAAGTTATGGATCAAAACCGCGAAGCCCGCGCAAATGTGCGAACAATGGGAGAGGCCAATGCATCACGTTAGCTTCGAGGATATCCGCCGGGCCCAGGCGCAGTTGGCCGGTATTGTCGTGCGGACTCCCTGCATCAAATCCATGACCCTGTCGCGGATCACCGGGGCGGAAGTGTTCTTGAAATTTGAAAATCTGCAATTCACTGGGTCCTTTAAGGACCGCGGCGCCTTGATCAAGTTGCTGCAGTTGGATCCGGAGGAACGCGCTGCCGGCGTGATCGCCAATTCCGCCGGCAATCACGCCCAAGGCGTGGCCTATCATGCCCAGCGCCTGGGGATACAGGCGACCATCGTCATGCCGGTCGGGACGCCGAATATAAAGGTGCGCCAGACCCGCGACCTGGGCGCCGAAATCATCTTGTGCGGCGAGACGGTGGACGAGGCGGCCATCAGCGCCCGGGCGATTTGCGAAGAGAAGAATTTGACTTTCATCCATCCTTATGACGATGCGGCGATCATCGCCGGTCAGGGTACCGTCGCGATAGAGATGCTGGAGGCCGCACCAAGGATCGACACCTTGGTGGTGCCCATTGGCGGCGGCGGATTGATCGCCGGCAATGCCATAGCCGCCCGCGCCATAAAACCCAGCATCGAGATTATTGGTGTTGAAAGCCGGTTGTACCCCTCCGCCTATCAGGCACGTCATGGCCTGACCAGCGATTGTGGCGGTCATACAATTGCCGAGGGCATCGCGGTGGCGCAGCTGGGAAAACTGACGTTGCCCGTCATGGATGATCTGGTCAGCGATATTCTGCTGCTGTCGGAACAGGATATTGAACGGGCCATCGATCTACTGATCACCATAGAAAAAACCGTCACCGAAGGAGCCGGCGCGGCCGGTCTGGCGGCCCTGTTGGCCTATCCGGAACGCTTTCGCGGTCGCGTGGTGGGGTTGATCCTGTGCGGCGGCAACATTGATACCAGAATGTTGTCATCGATCCTGATGCGCGGCTTGATCCGGGAAGGCCGGATCACCCGCATGCGGGTGGAAATCAGCGATCTCCCCGGCGCCTTGGCCAAGGTGGCGCAGTTGGTCGGCAACCGCGGGGGCAATATATTGGAAGTTCAGCATCAGCGGAATTTTCCTGGCGTGCCGGCCAAATTGGCCGAACTGGATCTGGTGCTCGAAACCCGTGACCGGGATCATATTGGCGAGATCGCCGGCGTCCTAGGCGAGGCCGGCTACAAGGTGCGTGAACTGATCGATACCCCTGATGCCGGCTAATACCAACGCGGGTTGGTATGATACTCGCGCTTGTAGGTATTCACCCAGGGTAGACCAGCCCGATCAAGTTTCGGGACTGACCCCGCTATAGCGGCCGCGATAATAGACTAGCGGGTCGCCGTCGGGATCATGGCGTAATTCGTTGACGCGGCCAATCAGGATCACATGGTCGCCGCCATCGTGGATCGCCTCGGTCTGGCAGTCGAAAATGGCCAAGGCATTCGGCACCAGTGGATTGCCCATGCTTGATACTTTGTGCGCCAGAGTCTGAAAGAAATTTGCCCCGGCCCTGGCGAAACCAGTCGAGATCTGGTCCTGATCCCGGCGCAGGATATTTACCGCAAAACGGCCCGCAGCCAGAAAATGCTCATAATTTGTTGCTTCCCGGCCCAGGCAAAACAGGATCAAGGGAGGATCCAGGGATACGGAATTGAAGGAATTGACGGTCATGCCAATGGCCTGACCCTGTTTTGTGGTGGTGGATACGATCGTGACGGCGGAGGCAAAACAGCCCATGGCGTCGCGAAAGGCCCGCGGATCAATGCTTTCAATACTCATGTTGTACCCCCGACCCCCCGTGCCGCCGCCCGTCGCGTCCTGCTGCGGCCAAATCGACGCCAATATACATCCTAGGAGCAATTTTCAATTAACCGGAGTCGCTCTCGCGACTTAAGTTATTGGTTCAATTGCTCTAACCTTAATGAGTCCGAGCATGTTTTAAGGCAACATGCTCCAGACAATGAATTTTAGAGTGATTACTCGAAAAAGGCATGGGAATTGCGTTGGTAACGGCCCCTGATCGAAAAAAGATTTGTCACGGTCGTTTCAAACACCATCACGTCATTTCGGATCATCTGCGGAAAGTTGGCAACAAGACAGCCGGCAACGGCACTTACAGGCGTCAGACTAACGCTATCTTAACCTTATCTCGCCAGCATCCAAGCACGACCAATCGGCCTTTCGGTCGGGTGTCGACAACGCTTGGTTTTTGTGCGTCGAATTGATGGGCGAGATATGTTTCTGATAATTGGATTGGTCGTCGTGTTCGGCTCCGTGGTTGGCGGTTATGTGCCACATGGCGACCTGCGGGTGCTTTGGCAACCGTATGAATTTTTGATCATTTTGGGGGCCGCACTGGGTGGGTTCATTATTTCCAATCCGAAAGACGTGACCATGGCCACGGGCAGGCACCTGGGCCGATTATTGAAGGGTGCCCCCTACAACAAGCAAGACTATGTGGAACTGCTCTGCCTGCAGTTTTCGCTTTTCAAATTGGCGAAAAGCAAGGGCGCCCTGGCGTTGGAAGCGCATATTGAAAATCCAGAGGATAGTGCGATTTTCGCCAACTATCCCGGCTTCATGAAGAACCTGGATGCGGTCGATTTTCTGTGCGACACGCTGCGTCTGATTACCATGGGAACAGAGAACCCGTACGAGCTTGAAGCCATGATGGATGGTGATATCGAGTCGCGGAAACATGAAGCCCATGCCGTGGCCCACGCAGTGGGTCAGTTGGGCGAAGGTCTTCCCGCCTTCGGTATCGTCGCCGCGGTGTTGGGCGTTATAGTGACCATGGGCAGTATCTCCGAGCCTCCAGAGGTGCTGGGGGCCCTGATCGGTGGCGCCCTGGTTGGCACGTTTTTCGGCATTTTAATGTCCTACGGCGTCGTGGCCCCAATGGGCACTTATCTGATGAGCTATTGCGATGCCGAGTTCAAATACTTTGAGTGTATGCGCTCGGGCATTTTGGCGCACGTGCAAGGCTATGCCCCGGCCATTTCCGTGGAATTCGCGCGCAAGACGTTGAACGGGCACGATCGGCCCAGCTTTTTTGAACTAGAGGATGCGACCAACGAATTGGCGCCAGGTTAAATGCCGGTTAGATGAAATGCTGGTTCGCGGGGTGGTAAATCATGGCACGCGGTAACGAAGGCACAATTATCATCAAGAAGGTCGTCAAGGGTGGTGCCGCCGCTCATGGCGGCGCCTGGAAAGTTGCCTACGCCGATTTCGTGACCGCCATGATGGCCTTCTTCCTGTTGCTATGGCTGTTGAACGTGACAACCGATGAACAAAAGCGTGGCTTGGCCGATTATTTTGCGCCTACGGCGGCGTCCCAATCCACCTCTGGCAGCGGCGGCATCATGGGCGGCACGTCCCTGACGACGGAAGGCGCCCGGATTGGCCAGAGCGCGCCATTGAGCGTGACAATGGAAATGGCCCCACCCCGTCAACGCAAACCAGCGGACGAGGACACGATCGAAAAAGAGGGCGAAGCCGGAAGTCTCAGCGAAGAAGAATTGCAGCGGGAAATGGCCGAGCGGGAACAGCAAGAGTTTGAGAATGCCGAGGCGACCCTTCGCCAGGCGATGGAAGATTCACCCGGCCTGTCGGATATGGCGCAGAATTTAATCATTGATAACACCCCCGAAGGCCTGCGTATCCAATTGGTGGACCAGGAAAATGCCTCGATGTTCGCCTCCGGCGGTTCGCAATTGCAGGACAACTTGAAAATGATTCTGGAAAAGGTGGCGGATATAATTCACCGTATGCCAAACCAGATAGCCATTACCGGCCACACGGACTCGGTGCCTTTCCGGGGCAAAAAAGACTATAGCAACTGGGAACTCTCCGCCGAACGGGCCAACGCCTCGCGCCGCGCCTTGATTGGTTTCGGTGTGCCCATCAGCCGTATAGCCACGGTCAGCGGCAAGGCCGATACGGAACCTCTGGTGGCCGAAGATCCGACCTTGCCGACCAATCGGCGTATTTCCATCGTCCTCCTGCGGGAAGCGGCCTTTGTGCCCTCGCTCCCGCCGGCCCCCGCTGACAACTAAAAATAAGTCAAGTTCTCAGACAGTCCGGACTTCTCCCTGATAAGTCCGAATGGCGACTTTGAAAATGCGCCCTATCTATACTCCGACTCATTGAGTAAGCGAAAAATCCTTGCCAAATTCATTTTAAAGGATTCTTGTTGTCA
>JAQBYC010000037.1 GCA_027623205.1 Pseudomonadota bacterium
CACCAACATTGATTCAGACTTCGCGACAATTGGAAAGGGCACATATGAGTCTCAATCAACGCAATCTGGTATTACATCAGTGCGCCATGGGGCGCGGGCACCATGTGGCCGTGACGTACATAAGCCCCAGAGCATGTTTCTTCGAAACATGCTTGGACTCGTATGAATAGAGCAATTGAACCAATTACTTACGTCGCGATAGCGACTCCGATGAATTGAAAGTTTCTCTAGCTGACCATTTAAACGCAAATTATGGTCAGTAGCCTTTGAAGCTGGGTTTGCGTTTTTCCATGAAAGCGGTGCGGCCTTCGGTGAAGTCTTCGCTGTCGAAACAGGCGGTAATCATCTTGTCCAGTCGGTCCATGTTGCGTTTTTCAGGATCTTTCAGAACTTCCGCCACGGTGGCCTTGGCGGCACGGATCGTCAGGGGCGCGTTTTCGGCGATCATGCCGGTGTATTCGGCTACCATCGCCTCCAACTGATCCCGCGGCACCACCCGGTTGATCAGTCCCATGGCCAGGGCCTCTTCAGCGCTAAAGCGCCGCGCGGTGAAAAATATTTCCTTGGCCATGGATGGGCCAACCAGGCTGGTCAGGGTTTTCAGTCCGCCATAGTTGTAGCCCAGCCCCAGGCGGGCGGCGGGCACGGCAAACTGACTGTCATCGGAGGCAATGCGAATATCGGCGGCCAGGGCCACCGCCACGCCGCCGCCGATGCAGAAACCCTGGATCATCGCCAGCAGGGGTTTTTCGAAGCCCGCCATGGCTTGATGGGCGGATGCGGTAGCGGCCTTGTAAAGCTCTTCGGACGCGGCGGAATTCCGATTTTCGGCGAATTCCGAAATATCGGCGCCCGAGACAAAAGCCTTGTCCCCAGCGCCCGCCAGCACCGCGACCCGAATATCATCATCGGCGGCGAAATCTTCCATCACCTCGCCCACGGCCTCCCACATGGCCAGGGACACGGCGTTACGGCGGGCCGGATTGTTGAAGATCAGCCAGCCGACGCCGTCTTCCTTGCGGGCAATCATCTTGTCGGTCTTTAGGTGCATGGCGCCGGCATCTTTCATGTTTTGCTGTCAAGGGTCCTATTTGTAGCCCAACGCGGGGAAAGACGCCAATCGCATACTGCCTGTTGGGCATTTGCATCCGGTGGCTGCTGGGGCATCATGGGGGCGGATTTTTGAGATCGACGGCGTACGACGGGAGAGACAACATGCGGGCACTGATTTGCCGGGCCTGGGGCGGCATTGACACACTTGAATTGGGCGAGATGGCGGCGCCTGAACCGGGACCAGGGGAAATTCTGCTGGATGTCGTGGCGAGTTCAGCCAACTTTGCCGATAGCATCATGGTTGCCGGGAAATATCAGACCAAACCGAATTTTCCTTTTGCCCCCGGTCTGGAGGCGGCGGGACGGGTCGCCAAGGTCGGCGAGGGGGTGGAAGAGTTTCAGCCTGGTGACCCTGTCATGGCGACCCTGGCCCATGGCGGTTTTGCCGAACAGGCCGTCGCGGCAGTGGCGGAAACCTGGCCCCTATTCGATGGCATGAGCTTCGCGGATGGCGCCGCCTTTACCGTGGCCTATCTTTCCACTCACCTGGCGATCCGCTGGCAGGGCCGGCTGGAAGCGGGTGAAACCATGCTGGTGCTGGGCGCGGCGGGAGGGTCCGGCCTGGCGGCGGTTGAAATTGGCAAGGCGATGGGGGCGCGGGTGATCGCCGGGGCGAGCAGTGATGAGAGGCTACAGGCCGTCCGCAACCATGGCGCCGACGAGGTGGTGAACTACGCGGCTGAAAACCTGAAAGACCGGGTGATGGCCCTGACCGACGGCCGGGGCGCCGATGTCTGTTTTGATCCCGTGGGCGGCAAGCTGTTCGACAACGCGCTATCGTCCCTGGGCTGGGGCGGGCGTTTCATCCATTTCGGCTTTGTCGGCGGGGTACCCCAGGTGCCGGCCAACCGGTTGCTGGTCAAGCATCGCTCGGCGCTGGGATCGTCATACCGCTATTTCCGCTGGCACCGGCCCGACCTGGTGCAACGTTCCATGGCTGAACTGGGCGAGTTTTATGGCCAGGGGCGTTTGCACCCCATCATCAGCCACCGCCTGCCCCTGGATCGGGGCGTGGAGGCTCTGCGCCTGCTGACTGAACGCCGCGCCTTTGGTAAGGTGGTGGTCGAGGTGGCGCCAGCGTAGAGCCGTACTGGGAGTTGCAAACGTGACACTACATGTCAAGGAACATAGCCCGCATATTGCCATCATCGTCTTGGACAATCAGGCCAAGCGCAATGCGCTCAGCCGTGACGATCTGCGCGAATTGGGCGACGTCTGGGTGCGGCTGCAAGAGGCCCCCTATCGCTGTTTGATCCTGACCGGCGCCGGGGAGAAATCCTTTTGTGCCGGTGCGGATCTGTCCGGCGATCTTTCCGCAGGGCCGGAGCTGTCCGAGATCATTTACCAGGGCCTGCTGAAATACGGTGCCTATCGCAAGCCCGTCATCGCCGCCGTGAACGGCGACTGCGCCGGGGGTGGGGTTGAACTGTTGCTCTCAACGGACATTCGCGCGGCAACGCCGGAAGCGCGCTTCGGCCTGCCGGAAGTTCGCTGGGGCGTTTATCCTTTTGGTGGCGCGGCGTTGCGCCTGCGCCAGCAAATCGGCCATGTGCACGCAATGGAGCTGTTGTTGACCGGCCAGTTGATCGACGCGGACGAGGCGGCGCGCATTGGCCTGGTGAACCGGGTTCTGCCCAGGGAAGAATTGATGCCCTGGGCCCTGCGCACGGCTGAGGCCATTGCGGCCAACAGCCCGGCGGCGGTACAGGCGGTCAAACAGCAGATCAGCGCCACCGACGACGCCCTGAACAGACCACGCGAGGCAATGGAACAGGCCCTGGGCGATGAGGTCCGCGCCAGCCCCGATTTCACCGAAGGTGTCGCCGCCTTTCAAGCAAAACGCCCGGCCAGATATTAGGGAACTGTCGCGGTCCGGAGGCAACGGCGACTTGGGCCCTGCAAACCACCTATCGCGGCTGGTGGCCGTCCGCCCGCCAGGTATTGCTGATTTGACGAATTGGCGGTTATGGGCGCGGGCCGATCAGTGCGACGTGGGATTTACGATCGGTGGGTATCCAAATAGATGCGGACTTTTTCAAGAACCAGAAGGGCAGAACCTAGGTCCTCGTCTCTAAGTTCCCTTGAAAGATCAACGAGAAAAGGTCCAACGCTTTCCACGCAACGCAGCCTCATGTCCCGCCCGGCCTCGGTGATGCTGACCAGCTTGCCCCGCCCGTCGGTTGGGTTGGCCAGAATTCGCACCAGGCCGCGCGACTCCAGCCGCTGCAGATTGTTGGTCATCGCCCCCTTGGTTACCTGGAAGGCGGCGGCGAGGCGCGCGGGGCTCCATTCGCCGCCCAGGCGCACCAAATGGCTCAGCACGGTAAATTGTGACACCTTCAGGCCATTGGGCAATGCGCGCTCCAACCGGTTGCGGGCCAATTGCTCGATAATGCCGATTTCCATGAAAAGGTGGAAGGCAAGCGGGTCTTCAATTGGTTCTGACATCAGCTTTCCTTCGGGCCTATTCTCGTCGCCAACGGCCAGCGCGGGGCGGGACCTATCGCCTGGGCATAACCAAGGCGGGCGAGCATTTGCACCCGTTCGCCGGACTGTTTCGCCAAACGATCATGGATCGTTTCGTAAAACGGCTGCATGGCGGCGTATTCCTGCAACGCCTGGCTCATGGGCTGCATGGCGAGGCCATCGGCGGTGGCCTGTAGGGCGACGCGCAGATAGGCCCGCCCGGCCTCGATCTGTGCCGTCCGGCTGTTGCCATCGGTCTTGATCCAGACAAATCCCATGGACGTCATCGCGCCGTCTTCGATCATTGACAGGCCAATTCGATAGGCGCGCGAGGCCGGATCCGCGAGGCTGTCCCGGCTCAATAAGCCGGTCAGCTTCAAGGTCTCCAGAAACCCGCCGCCCAGGGCGATGCCATCTGGATTGGCCTCGATCTCATCCCGTCCGATGCGCATCAGATCGATGCTCTCCTGATATGCCTCCGCCGTCCGAACTTCGGTCCACATTGCATCTCTGGTGAGGGCCCGCAGGTCCTGCAAAAGCGCGCCACCATTCGCGGTGCCGATGTGAATATTTCTCGGCGCCGCAGCGCGCAATCGCCGCGCGACGGCATCATCGATGACCCGGTTTGCGTCATAGGCGTTCCGATTGGTATGGCGTTCCAGGACGTGGCCAAACAATGGCTCGCCAGCCAGACCCTTTTGCTGCTGCAGTGACAGGTGGGCAATAGGCCCCTGGTCCAAGCCGACGTCCGGTTCCCCATTGGGAAAATATCGAATATTGGCGCGGTAGCCTTGCGCCGCCGCCGCGATCGAAAATAGTTCCAGGAAGCATCCCAGTCCGATCACGATCTGCCTGCTGAAGGGGTCCGTGATCGGTAGCAGCCGGCCCAAGTCACAGGTCAGCACCGCCTCGGTCTCGCTTTTCAGCTCGACCAGCCACGGCTGCCGGTTATGGGGATTGGGCGCTAGAATGGCGTACGATAGGGCCCGGCGCAGAGGGTCGGAATACAACGATCCCGCCTGTTCCCAGGGCACGAGAGCATCCTTTGGGGTGCGGGTGGCGAGGAAACCTACGCCACCGGCGGCAATGATGACGCCGGAAGAGCCTGCAATCTGCAAAAACCTGCGCCTGTTCATGTTTGTCACCTCCATGGGGAGCCGTTAAAATAGTTCAGCGTTAAACATATATGGTTTAACGTCAAACTAATCAAGGGCGGAAAATGCGCTGCGACAGAATGGCGGCATGAAGACGCAAATGGTGTTGCCGGCAGCTAAAAACCCAAGGCTTGAAACAGCAGGCCGAAGGCCACGCCGCACGCCACTAGGATGGCCATTCGGGAAAGCGACCGGAGCGAGAACAGGTACCGTCCCAGCCCCAGACAGAAGCCGAACCACGACCCCTGAAAGGATGGGTTCAGGAAGATGACAAAGGCGGCGAAGGCGGGGACCGCCGCAAACGCGAAGCCGGTTTCATAAGACCCCGTGGCGGCCAGGATCAGCCCATAGATCGCCGGGTAGATCATCATCGCAATCGAGGTAAAGGAGAGCACGCCGCCGGTGACGCCGCCGACCTGTCCCTCCGGCGAAAGACGCGCGGTTTCCGCCAGCAGAATGCCGTGCCAACTCAACGCGGTAATGTTGAACAGGATCGCCACCGCGATGATCCCGTTCAAGCTCCAGGTGAAATCAAACAGCGTCATCAGCAATGCCGCAATGCCGCCAAACAGACCGATGCCGGCGAGGACCCAGCGGGTCGGGATAATACTGCCGCCGAGCACGCCCCATAAAATCCGCGCCCAGATGGCGGTAAAGGACGAAACAGCGAAGGCGGATCCGGCCTCAATCTCGGAATAGCCAAGTCCGTCAATCAGATAGAGAATGAAAAAGCCGGAAAACAGCGACTGCAGGCCGCCAAAGGCAAACGCGGCGAAGGAAATATCGCGCAAGGCCGGGTTCCGAAGCACCATGGCAAGCGTCGTCCGCATATCGCCAAAACCAATCTTTTGGCTGGGATCGCGATCGCGGTCGAAATAGTCGCGGAGCGGTTGCAGCGAAAGCGCCACCGCAAAGACGATCATGGCCGTCATCAGCGCGGCGCCATAGGGGCCGGGGCGGATGGTGGTGCCGATGGTGGCGCTATAGATCACCAGCCCCAGGAGAAAGGGGATCAGCAGGCCGCCGATCAGGCTGCCCACCGGGACACCGGTTTGTTTGACCGAAAAAACCACCGACACCAGTCGAGGCGGGCAGACCCGGGCCAGGATGTGCGAGCTAGCCGGGGTCGAAACCGCGGCCGCGCCCAACAGAACGGCGCCGAGAGGATACAGCCAAAGCGTGCCCGACGCGATCACCACCAAGCTGCCACCCATCATGAACAAGGTGATTTGGCTGATCCGAAGCGGGCCATAGCGCAAAATAAAACTGCCGCAGCCAAGCGCCGCGACGATTGCCGTCACATTCTGCAAAAACAGATAGAGGCCAAGCCAGGCCGGCGAAATGCCGAAATCCTCGGCCAGGCGGTTAGCCAGGATGGGCATGACAATCTGGCAAACGTATGAAAATGCCTGCTGCACGAGCATGGAAATGGTGGCGATGGCGAGGATCGTCCGCGCGCTGAAAAGTGAAAGATCCATGTCGGCGATACCGCCTAGCGAACCTTGATGTTTATGCTGGCGCGCATGCCGGGCCAGATCGCCTTTTCCATCTTCGGCAGGTCGATCAGGACCGGGACGCGTTGCGCCATGCGTGGATCCGCCGCCTCGTTGCCGCCATCGGTCATCGAGCCCAGGGTGGCGTCACCGACGGCACGGACCTTGCCCTGGAAATAATCGAACGGATAGGCATCGAATTCGATCGTTACCGGCTGTCCAGGCGCGACCAGGCCAATATCGCTTTCATCGACCTTGGCCTCGAGCCATAGCGCATTCGGATCATGTAGCAGGAAGGCGCGATCCGCATCCTCGACATAGACGCCGGCGCTGACATAGACCTCGTCGATAATGCCGGCGATCGGGGCACGGATATGCATCTCCATGAGGCGCTGTTTGGATTGCCGCAGCTGGACGTGGATCTTATCGATGCTGCGGTTGATCGCCTGAATTCGGCTTCGATACACGCTCTCCTTTTGCAGGGCGCTGGTCAGTTCCTGGAGCTTTTTCTGGCTGGTTTGAATATCGGTCTCAAGCGAACGCAGATTCGAGGTGATGTCGAGCAAGCGATCGGTCGCATCATCCAGTTGACGATTGGAGATGGCGCGTCGGGAGGCAAGTTTCTTGTTGCGATCCACATTGCTCTGGGCTATGTCCAGGCGGTTTCGCCAGTTGGCATGCTCGCGGCGCTGCAGGCTCACTGCCACCGTGGCGGTGGCGATTTTGTCATTCATTTCCCGCTGATACTGGGCAAGTTCCGCTTCGACCTGGTCTCGGGCGGCCCGCTCCCTGGCGGCCTCCGCCTCGAGCGTGGCCACATCCAGGCTCGCGACCTCCGTGTCCATGGAGGCAAGCAGCGCGCCTTTTTTAACCCGGTCGCCACGACGCACATGCACGGTTTTGACAGTGGCATTGACGCTGGAAGACAGCAATGTGAAATCCACCTGGACCCGGGCGTTGGGCTCATCCACATGGCGCCACCAATGCAGGCTTTCGACGACGGCGACGCCGAGCAATAGCGCGGCGGCCACGAAGAGCAATGGCTTCAGCCACCGACGACGCGCTTTCGGCGTGAATTCCGACATGAACAAGCCTTCCGTCATGACCATCCCGAGCGGGAGCGGCGCATGGAACAAATCCCCGCCTGTGGTGCTGCCGACCGACATGCTGCCGAGGAACCAATGATCCGAAAGTATAGCGGGCTATTGGCGGTTACTCTACCGATCTGCCGAAGATCACGAAGGGATCGCGTAATCCGTCCGCCGCGCCGCAACGCCCCGTCTCCTATCCCACGCGCCCACGAAAGTCATCAATTCGGGTCTTGGGCTATGCCGCCGGCGGTCCCGATGCCGGCTGCGAGATGCCGGCGCGCCCATCAAGGCTGATATCTTCCGCCAACAGCTGCGAAATTTGCGCCTCCGAATAACCGGCTTCGCGCAATATTTCCACACTATGCTCGCCCAGCATTGCCGGCAACCGGCGGATGTCCGGCGGCGTCTCTGAAAATTTCATCGGCGGTGAGGTCAATTTGATGCAGCCTTCACTCGGGTGTTCGAAAGTTTCAAAAAAGCCGACCGCTTGCATGTGCGGATCATCCGCCAGTTCGTCGAACCGCGCCGCCTCACCGTGCGGAATATCAGCTTCCTTGAGCGCCGCCAGCAGGTCGGCGGTCTTCCAATCCTTCACCAGCTGCGCGACCAGTTCGTAAAGTTCGCCAATCTTCTCGCTGCGGGCCTTCGGGTCGACGACGCGTGGATCATCCATCATGTCGTCTCGTTTCATGAACGAAAAAAAGGCCCGCCATTGTTTTGTATTGTACGGCAAGGCACAGACATAGCCGTCAGCCGTCGCATAGGGCCGGCGGTATTCGACCATGGCCCGCTCGTAACCAGCGGGCCCCAGCGGCGGTTCAAAGGTTTGACCGGAGTGATGCTCGACCAGATTGAAGCCGACCATGGCTTCGAACATCGGCACCTCTACCAATTGTCCCCTACCGGTGCGATCCCGGCTGAACAATGCGGCCAAAGTAGAATGCGCTGCAACCTGCGAACATATTTTATCGCATATTGAGGCATTTACGAATTTCGGCGGCCCAACGCGGCCGCCCTGCATATGGGCCATGCCGGACATGCCTTGTATAACATCGTCATAGGCCGGGCGTTTGGCATACGGTCCTGACTGGCCAAACCCCACCAATGCAACATAGACAATCTTCGGGTTGACCGCCCGGCAATCGTCATAGCCAAGTCCCAAACGATCCATCGCCGCCGGGCGGATGGAACATATCACCGCATCCATGGTTTCCACCAGTTTGAGGAAAATCTCCCGGCCCGGCGCGGTCTTCAAATCAAGCACGATGCTGCGTTTGTTCCGATTTGCCATCAGAAAGAAGTGCCCCATTCCCGCGTTGCGGAAAGGGGAAATTCCCCGGGTGATATCGCCTTCCCGTGACTCGACCTTAATGACTTCGGCGCCATAGTCGCCAAGGATCTGGCAGGCATAGGGCCCATAACCAACTGTGGTCACATCGAGTATCCGAACGCCGTCAAGCGGTCCTGCCATCTATCTACTCCGTGTGGAAGATTGCGAACCAGTGGAGCGGCTCGCTGACAATATCGAGCAGTTTACTACCGCATCCGTAACATTAAATCCAAGACTCGTGCAGCAGGAAAAAAGCCTGGCCGTGACGCTGGCAAGTATTGACGGATAATCCGTCGCCGTGTGGATACGGCTATCTCTTTCGTGAGTTTCCAAGCACGAGTGCCGGCAGCAAGGCCAAGACGAACACCACGGCAATGATCATGAAACCGTCCTTGAAACCCATCGTATTGGCCTGTGCCTCAATCACGCGGCTAAGGAAGTTGAGCGAACCCGATTGCACCAGCGCCTCGGATACGCCGCCTTGGGCGAGCAGATCCGAGAGATGGCCGAGGAGTTCCTGACTTGCGGCGTTGTCGGGTGTCTGTGTCGCGGTCAGCGCGGTCGAATGGAATGCCGTCCGCTGTTCAATGAAGACGACCAGCAGATTCACGCCGAATGCGCCGCCCATCAGGCGAACGAAATTGATCGTGCCGGATCCGTTGTTGAGCTTGTCAGGCGGCAGCGCGCCAAGCGCAGAGACATTGATCGCCGGCAGCATGATGCTTTGGCCGACGCGCCCGATGACTACGTAGAAAACCAAAGTGTAGAAGGCGGTGTTGACGTCGGCCAGATGCAGTAGCGCCGCACCAAGGGCGAAAAGCAGCAGGCCGACCATCGCCAGGTAATGTGCGGGAAAGGCATCGATCATGCGGCCAGCGATGGGAAAGAACAGCATGACGACGAGTCCGGCCGGCGCCGTCACCAGGCCGGCGGCCGTCGGGGTAAAATTCTGCACGGTCTGGACGAAGACCGGTATGATGTAGGTGGAGGCGAAATTTCCGGCGCCGAAGACGAAGCCGAGCGCCGCCGCCGCCGCAAACTGCCTGTGACGGAAGACTGAAAAGTCGAGGATCGGCGCCGCGGAGCGCAACTGGGAAATAACGAAGGCGCTGGACAGGCCCAGACCGGCCGATCCCAACAGCACGATCTTTTCGGATCCCCAACCGTCGCGCTGGCCGTTGGCGATTGCCGTCATCGTGCAGACAATGGCGCCGACGACCAAGCCGTATCCTATCCAATCAAATGGCAGACCAACGGTATCTTTGTCTCGCGCCGGCATGAACAGGGTGCCTAGCAGGATCGCAAGACCGGCGATCGGCAAGGGAATAAAGAATAAATACCGCCAACTCGAAGCGTCGATGGTGATCCCGCCGACCACCGGTCCCATGATCGGCGCCAGCATGATACCCATGCCATAGATGCTAAGCGCCAGGCCGCGCTGTTGCGTTGGAAACACCCGGAATATAGTCACCATCGCAATCGGTTGCACGGCGCCGGCCGCCATGCCCTGCAGTGTCCGCGCGAGGATCAGAATATCGATATTCGGCGCCCAGGCGCCGAGCAGGGAGCCGAAGAAAAACAACGCCACCGCGCCCAGGTATCCGCCGCGCGGCCCGAACATTGAAATGAGCCAGGCGCCGAGCAGTTGGCTCGCCGTCATCGCGGAAAGGAAGGCCGTCGACATCCACTGCGCGTCGCTTTGCCCAACGCCGAAGGTCCCCATGATGGTGGGCACGGCGACATTCACCATGGTTGACGATAGAATCATCGTCATAGCGGCGGTCATCCCCGTCAGGGTGACAATCCATCGATACGTGGGACCGTAGCGCGCCTGTAGCGCCTCGATATTTTCCGCCGCCAATCCGACCCGTACTTTCACTACTGGGCATCTCTAAACAACGCCCATGATTTGAAAACTGCTTCAGGCGTGCCCGTCCGGCAGTTCGGCCAACTCGATCAGGATGTCGCCAGTGGAGGCCGGGTCGAGGAAGGCAATACGGCTGCCGCCGTGACCACCCTTCGGCGTCTCATCCAGCAATTTTACGCCCTTCGCGCGCAACTCCGCCAGCGCAGCGTCGATATCCTCGACTTCGAAACAGAGGTGAAACAGACTTTGTCCCCGTTCGGCGATCCAATCGGCCACCGGCGAGGCCGCGTCGTTCGCCTGCAGCAGTTCCAGGTAGGTTTCGCCGACCGGATACATGGCCAGCCTGGTGCTGGCGATGGTTTCTTCGTAGTCCAGTTTCAGGCCGAGGGTTTGCTCCAGCATGGCCATGGATGCCGCCATGTCCCGCACCGCTATGGCGATATGCTCCACCCGTTTGATTTTCATTTGAAATATCTCCCTGCAATTACCCGTCGATGATCTATGCCGCCGGTCACCACGATTTGAGCACAGGTAATACCTCTTTGGCGAACAACTTAAGGCCCCGCTCGGCGACTGCGTAAGGTGTGCCGCCGAAACGGAAAGCGATGTTGAGTTCGAAGTCGCCGACGACCTTGCGTCGTTCTTCAAGGCCACGCAGAATCTTGTCCGGTGTTCCCCAGCTTGCCGCCTGCATGAAGCCTGTCACCGCGCCCTCAACCCCACTCTGCCGCGCGATTTCCGCCTTCTGCTGGTAGGAGTCGTAACCCTTTACCGACTTGAAGTGCTCGCCAAGAAATTCGTAGTGATGAAAGTTGCTCTCGACAAACTTGCCCTGGTACTGGCGTGCTTCCACCTCGGTCTCGGCCAGATCGCCGCCGCACACGCAGAACTCCGTCAGCATGATGTGTGGCGGTTCGCTGCCGTGATACTTGCGATGGAGTTCGCGCCCATGTTCGATCACCGGCGCCCGCATCTCCCAAGGCCGGTCGGCGAACATCACAATATGGGCGCCGAGTTTGGCGGCGGACTCGACCGAGTCCTCACTGGACGCCACGGCATAAATGCGCCCGTCGAAGGAATTTTGCGGCCGCGGACGGATCTCGGTACGTGGTTGTTTGTAGTATCTGCCGTCGCCCTCGATGTAGCCGGTCTTGAGGGCATTGATGATCATCGGCGCTGCCTCGTCGAAACGTCCCCGCGATTCATCCATGCTGATGCGGAAGGCATCGAATTCGCGCCGTGCGAGCCCGCGCCCCATGCCCAGGCGAAGCCTGCCCTTGCTCAACATATCAAGCACGGCTGCATTCTCGGCTACGCGCAGGGGATCGTGCCAGGGCAGGATGACGGCGGCGGTACCCACATCGATGTTGGGACAGATCGCCGTCAGATAGGTCATGAGGTTGATGTTGTCGGGGACGAAAGAATAATCGTTGAAGTGGTGTTCGGCCGACCACAGGCAGTCGAAGCCAGAGTCGGCGGCGAGCCTGGCCAGCCCGATCTCCTCGTCCCACACGCGCGCATCGGGACAATTGTCCCAACCGTAACTGGCGAATACCATCATCATGCCGACATCCATCGAGCGTCTCCCTTGTTCATTTACATGCCGTTGCGCCGGGCGGCGGTTGCACGGCCGATGAGCCGCCCCCTGCGCTGATCATTGTCCCATCTTGGCAGGTTTGCAAACTGACCTATCCTTTTCGCAACAGATATAGCGCCCCGTCGATTTCACCATCGTCGCCTTTGCGGATCACCGCGTCGACGGCGCGCTCGACGCGGAAGCCGGCGGCAGTGGCGCCGGCCTCGATATAGGCGGTGGAATGGGCGAAACGGCCGCTCGGCTGGAGTGCCACGCCGGTATCTTTGCTGCGCTCGATCGAGCAGGCGAGCCAGGCCCCGGGTGCGGCGCGCGCCGCGATGGCTGGGAACAATTCATCCAGGACGCCGACATAGATGAAGACATCCGCGGCGATGAACAGATCGAAGCTTGCCTCGCCGGCCGTGAGATACTGGACGGCCTCGGCACAGGTCAACTCGTCGTAGATGCCTTTCTGCGCCGCCTGTTCGATCATCCGGCGCGACAGATCGATCCCGGTCAAGCGGTCGACCCGGTCGCGAAAGGCGGCGCCGGAAAGGCCGGTGCCGCAACCGAGGTCGAGTGCATTTCCCAGGCGCCGGTCATCCGCCAGCAGTGCGTCAAATTCCTCACGGAGCAGGATAGGAACCTGATAGTCGAGGCGTTCCACCAGGTCCCTCTCGAAACTCTCGGCGTAGTCATCAAACAGGCTGCGCACGTAGTCGAGGGGCGCCGAGACGGCGGCCTCGCCACTCAGGGCGCGCACCATGTGCAAACTGCGTGCCTCGGTCGGTTCGAGTTCCAGGGACCGGCGGAGGTGCCGCAGCGCGTCCGACCGTTGGCCCATCTTGTAGAGCGCGTTCCCCAGATTGTACTGGGCCACTGCCGAGCCTGGCTGGATGGCGACGGCACGGCGATAGCAGGTCACCGCCTCCTCCAGTCGGCGCTGGCGGTTATAGAGCCCGCCGAGGTCATTGAGAGCGACAAAATCCTCCGGCGACAGGCGCAATACCTCGCGATAAGCCCCCTCGGCCTCGCCGATTTTGCCCCTGGCCGCCAGCACCGCGGCCAGATTGCGCCAATAAAGCGCGCTTTTGCGGTTGCCCGCGATGGCGCCGCGCAATCGCTGCTCAGCCTCGGCGTGGTCGCCGCGGGCATGGGCCAGAAGCCCTAGCAGGTGCAGGGCGTCGCAATTGTCCGGGCGCTGTCGCAGCACTGCACGATAGAGCCGCTCCGCCCGCTCGAGGCGTCCGGCCTGATGGTGCGCGAAGCCCCGCTCCAGCTGCTGGCGTGCGTCCATTCTCTCCCTGTCGCTTTCAGGTGCCGCTAAGGCCGGTTGCTGTTCCGCTGGTATCGTGTGTTCAGCCATATTATATCGAGGCGCATTGGTATTTCGTATGCTTTTTGACCTGCCAGGCTATTGGGTTGTCGTGCCAGTCGGGAAGAACAGGTAATGCGATCCGGTCATCTGGGCGCAGCCAGTAGGATGGGCGCCGACGATATGGCGAAGGTGATGTAGGAAAGGGTGTAGCGATGGGCCAGGCCTATGTTCACGGATATAGCCCAAGAGAAAACCAGCGGCTCCAGGATCAAGCCAATGTGCTGGTTGAACTCCTGCATGCCGACACGCATTACCAGAAGGGAAGCCGCGTTTTGGAAGCCGGGTGCGGCGTTGGTGCACAAACTGTCACCCTTGCCCGCAACAGTCCGACTGCGTCTTTCACCTCCATCGATATTTCCACGGCTTCAATTGCCGAGGCGACAAACGCCGTGCAATCGGCAGGCTTGGATAACGTCCGATTTGAAAAGGCCGATATTTTCAATTTGCAGTATGCGCCGGAGTCGTTCGATCATGTGTTTGTTTGCCACGTGTTGGAGCACCTTTCCCGGCCGGCGCAGGCCTTGAAGGCCCTGAAGAAACTTATCAAGGTTGGCGGTAGTATCACCGTCATCGAAGGCGATCATGACTCGGCATATTTTTATCCCGACAGCGAAGCTGCCAGGCTGGCAATCCATTGTCAGGTCGAATTGCAGCGGCGGGCGGGCGGCAATGCGCTGATTGGGCGGGAGCTCTACCCGCTGTTGCGGCAAGCAGGGTTCGATGCGATCAATGTCAGTCCCCGAATGGTCTACGTTGACGCCAGCAAACCCGGTCTGGTCAACGGTTTCACGAAGGATACTTTTACCGCCATGATCGAAGGCATTCGAGGCGCTGCCCTTGCGGCTGAATTAATCCATGCAAGCACATTTGATGAAGGCATCCGGGATTTGTACAGAACGACCAAAGCCGACGGTGTTTTCTGTTACACGTTCTTCAAGGCGATTGCAGCCAGAAAATGACCATATTCTGTTAACAGATGGGTTGCGACGTCCCCCCTCTGCAAAAAATACCCTTCCGATCACCCGCGGGACTATGATCCCAAGAGCTCCTGGGGGTCGTCGGGAGGGGGCGGGTAGAACAATCGCGAAAACGGTCTAAAGCGCAACTTCGATCAGATAGGGGCCTTCGGAATGCAGGCCGGCATCCATGGCCTTGGCCAACTCCTCGGCGTTGTTGGCACGCGAGGCCTCAACGCCCATACCCTTGGCCATGGCGACCCAGTTCAGGTTGGGCCGGTCGATGGACAGCATATCCACGGCGCGCGGGCCGGGGTTTTGCACCCCCACGTTGGTCAACTCGCCACGCAGGATGTTATAGGTGCCGTTGGCGAAAATCAGTACGGTTATGTCCAGATTTTCGCGGGCCATGGTCCACAGGGATTGCACCGTGTACATGGCACTGCCGTCGCCCACCAGCGCGACGACCTTGCGGTCGGGGCAGGCGATGGCGGCGCCAATGGCGACGGGCATGCCATAGCCGATGGAGCCGCCGCGATTATTGATCCAGTCATGCGGCGGCGCACCGGCGGTTGCGGGGAAAAACTCCCGGCCCGTGGTCACGCTTTCGTCCACCACAATGGCGCCTTCGGGCAGCATCGCGCCCAGGGTGGCGGCGATGGCGGCCGGTGTGATCTCGCCATTCGGCAGCACCGGGCGGTGCGGCGTTGCGACCCCTGCGGGCGCCATGTCCAGGCAGTCCAACTCCCCTGCGAGCGCCGCCAATGCGGCTGCCATGTCGTCTTCGACACCGGCCAGCTTGGTGGATGAGGCGCCCGGATCCATCAACAGACTGGGCTTGTCCGGGTAGGCAAAGAAGGCGACCGGTTCCCGGGCGCCAACCAAAACCAGATTGCCGGCTTTTTTCATCACCGCAAGGGCCTGCTCCACCACATAAGGGATGCGGTTGACTTGAACCCGGCCGGCACCCCGTTCCAAACGGGTATTGGCACCCTCCGTCAGGATGCCGCAGCCAGTCTTTGCGGCGATCCGCCCGGCCAGTTCCAGGCAGGGTTGGCGCAGGGCGGCGCCACCCATCAACAAGGTGGCCGGTTGGCCGCTGCGCAGCAGGGCCGCCGCCGCTTTGACGGCAGCATCGGAGACCCGTGCCGGCGCCGCCGCCGGCGCGGTTTCGGCGACGGCATCCGCCGGTCCCCAGGCGGTGTCCGCCGGCAGGATTAGGGTCGCAATTTGTCCCGGTGTCTGCCGCGCCGCCGCGATGGCCAGGGCGCCGTCAGCCGCGATGGTCTGCGAGGTGGGCGAGGTCTTGACCCAATGGGACATCGGGGCTGCCGTTCCTTCGATATCGGCGGTCAGGGGGGCGTCATACTTAATGTGGTAGGTGGCATGTTCGCCAACGATATTGACGATACCGGAATCGGCCTTTTTGGCGTTGTGCAAATTGGCGAGGCCGTTGGCCAGGCCCGGCGCCAGATGCAGCAAGGTGGAGGCCGGCTTTCCCAGCATGCGGTAGTAGCCATCCGCCGCGCCGGTCACCACGCCTTCAAACAGGCCCAGCACGCACCGCATACCTGGCACCTTGTCCAGCGCGGCGACAAAATGCATCTCGGAGGTTCCCGGATTGGTGAAGCAAACATCCACGCCACCGGCGATCAACGTCCGCACCAGGCTTTCGGCCCCGTTCATCTCGCTACTCATTTGGCGGCAACTCCCTTATCTCTCTATTCGGCCATAGTAGGATCAGACTTAAAACGATCCTGCATTGCAATGGTTTTGCATTTCACTCTCAATTATAAGCCGGTCCGCAGGGCTGCGGTGGCGGTCTCGTCCACCGATTTGCCGTCGGCGCCGAGGGCCACGCCATAGATGCTTGCCGCGGCCTCGCGGCTGACCACGCCGTCGCGGACGTCGCGCAGCACCCGGTGAGGTTCCCGCTGCCGCGGCTCGCCCCACCCGCCGCCGCCGGGCGAAGCGGCCCGTAATGTCAGGGGTCCGTAACGCCGCACCGCATACTTCGGCGGTTGCGCCGTGCTGCCATCCGCGAAGGTCAGGTCCATCTCGCCAACCTCGCCCGCCCGCCCGCCCGCGGCACCAAAGCATGATGGGGTGTGCAGGCCCTCGCCGCGAAAAGCGTATTCAGCGGCCACGTTGATCTGTACCTCGAAATCGCAGCCTGTGCCGCCGCGGTAGGCGCCGGGTCCCGCGGCATCGGTACGGAATTCCTGGCGTTTGAAAAGAACCGGATAAAGCCGCTCGTAGGTCTCGACATTCGGCAGCACCAGTCCGCCCAGGGCGATCAAATGACCGATCTGGTTGAAACCGTCGCGGCCCTCGACGCCGCCACCGCCAGGGGCGGAATTCCAGTGGTACATGACAAAGGGACTTTCTTCGTCCGTACGGCCCGAAGTGGTGCCATGCACCGCCTTTGCCCAGCCGGCGCAACTGCGTTCCGGCAGGGCCTGGTTCAAGGTTTTCCAGATGGCATGCACGATCTCGTGCGCCACAAAGACCGTGTTCATGGTCATGGCGGCGGGCGGTCTGGCGTTGACGATGGTGCCTTCCGGCGCGGTGATCGTCACTGTGCGGAAGGTACCTTCGTTGCGCGGCAGGTCCGGGTCGAAGTATGAGGCCAGGGCCATGTAGACCGCCGACCAGGTATTGGCGACCGACGAGTTCTTGAAGCCCTGGATCTGCGGCGCGGTGCCGGTGAAATCGACCTCCAACGCCTCGCCGCTGACGCCCAGGCGTACCCGGATGGCATCGTCCAGGGGCTCGAAACAATCGTTGTCGATCGCTTCCTCGGCCCGGTAATCGCCGTCGGGGATGGTGGCGACGCAGCGGCGGAAGCTGCGGTCCGCATGTTCCAGGATGCCTTCGAAATAGTCACGGTATTGCGCCATGCCCAATTCCTCGACCAGGGCCGCAATGCGGTCCGCGCCGATGCGGGTGGAGCCGATCATCGCACGCAGGTCGCCGTCCAACGCCTCCGCCGTGCGGGTGTTGATCATCAACAGGCGCCAGATGTCCTGCCGGGTTTCGTCCTTCGCGATCAGCTTCATGACCGGCAGACGGATGCCTTCGTGGAAGATTTCCCTGGCTGCGGAATTATAGGTGCCGGCGGCGCCGCCGCCGATGTCTGACTGATGCGCCCGGTTGCAGGCGAAGGCAACCAGGATTCCCGCCACGAAGACCGGCCGGGCAATCACCCAGTCGGGCAGATGGTTGCCGCCGGCGGTGTAGGGATCGTTCAGGACAAAGACGTCGCCGTCGTCAATCTCGCCCGCGAAATCCCGCAACAGGGCACGTACGGCAAAGCCTCCGCCTCCCGTATGGATCGGGATGCCGTCGGCCTGGCTAACCAGGGTGCCGTCCGGATCGGCGATGAAGCAGGAGAAATCATGACTTTGGGAAAAGATCGGGCTGCGGGCGGTGCGGGTCATCACCCAACCCATCTGATGGGAAATATGATCCAGGCGGTTCTGCACCAGGGCCAAGACGATGGGATCGAGCACAGTGGCATCTGAGTTTTCCTGCCTGCTCATGTCACTTTGTTCTCCCGTCGATTTCGATCACGAAGTTATCTGCCTTGTCGACCGCCAGGCGGTCCATTGGTCCGACAAAGACCGTGGTGGTCAATTCTTCCACCAGCAACGGGCCGTCGTGGGCAAAACCTGGCCGCAAATCCACCCCGGCATAGACCGGTGTCTCCTGCCAGCCGTGAACATGGTCGGTATAGACCTGACGGATCGCGGTCGGCTGCGGCAGCTTTGTGGCGGGCGGCACCGGATCAGGTGCAATACCTTCGATCAAGCCGCGCGCGGTCACCCGCAGGGCGGTAATCTCGATGGTGCCGCCGGGCTGGGTATGGCCGTATTGACGTTGATGATCTGCATCGAAGGCGCCCCGCACGGCGGCCGGATCAAAGCTGCCGCCAGGCAATTCCACCCGGATCGACCAAAGCTGTCCGCGATAGCGTAGATCCAGTTCCCGATGCAGGATCGCGTTATTGCCCCAGAAACCTTCAGCCGCCAGCGCTTCGCCTGCCCGCGCGGCCAGGGGTTCAAACACCTGTTCCAGTGTCTCTGCGCCGACCGTATCCAGGTTGTCGAAATGTACGGCGAGATAATCCTGACGCACATCCGTGTGCAACATGCCCAGGGCGCAAAACGCCCCGGCCTGACGCGGCACATAGGCCAGCGGGCAGCCCAGGGCGCGGGCCACCGTGGCGCCGTGCATGGGCCCGGCACCGCCCGCCGCCACCAGGGTAAAGCGTTGTGGGTTATGGCCGCGCTGGATCGAAATATGCTCCACCGCATGCAACAGGTTTTGTTCCAGCAAGCGGATGATCCCCGCCGCGGCCTCTTCCACCCCAATCCCCAGGGGCGCCCCGATCTTGTTCGCGATGGCTTCACGCGCCAGGTTGCCGTCCAACGTAACGCTGCCGCCCGCATAGGGGCCGGGACGCAGCCGGCCCAGTACCATATAGGCATCGGTCACGGTGGGCGCCTGGCCGCCCAGACCATAACAGGCCGGGCCGGGCACCGCACCCGCGCCCTGGGGGCCCACATGCAGCAGGCCGGCCTGATCCACTCTGGCAATGGTGCCGCCGCCCGCGCCGACCGTGTGGATGTCCACCGATGGCGTCGCCAGATGATAACCGTCGATGATCAACTCATCGGTAACCGCGACCTGGCCCTCGGCCATCAGCATGACATCGCAACTGGTGCCGCCGATTTCCATGGCGATCAAATTGCCGGAACCCGCCGCACCGCTGTACAGGCCCAGGGCGCCGACACCGGCGGCTGGCCCCGATAGCACCAGATTTACGGGCCGTTCCGTAACCTGTTCCACCGATACCGCGCCGCCGTTGCTTTGCAGCAACAGGATCGGGCGGGCCAGGCCATGGCGATGCAAATAGCTGTCCAGGTCCCGCAGGTAGCCCACCACTTTCGGTGCGATATAGGCATTGACCACGGCGGTGGAGGTGCGCTCATACTCGCCCATGATCGGGGCGATGCGGCTGGAGAGCGATACCCAGGGGGGGCCGCCGGATTGCGCCAGATGATCCGCGACGGCGTCCTCGTGAGCTGGATTGCCATAGCTGTTCAGCAATCCGACGGCGATGGCTTCCACGCCCTCATCGGCAAAGATCGCCATGGCCGCATCCACATCGCCCAGCGCCACCGCCTGCATCTCGATGCCGTCCTTATCCAGACGGCCGCCAACGGGCCGGCGCAGGTATCGGGGTACCAGGACTTCGGGAAATGGCGCCCGGTGATCCCACTGGTTTTCGCGAATGCCCCGGCGCACTTCCAGGCTGTCGCGAAAGCCCGTGGTGGTCAGCAGGCCGACCCTGGCGCCCTTTTTCTCCAGGATGGTGTTGGTGGCGACCGTGGAGCCATGGAAAAACAACGCGCAATCCGTCAGCAGATCGGACAAGGTCATTTCGAAAGCATCGACGGCGCGCTGCAACACCGCCAGAACGCCCTGGCTGGGATCGGCGGGCACGGACGGCGCCTTGAAGACCCACAGGCCGCCGCCTTGATCGCGCAGCACCATATCGGTGAAGGTGCCGCCGACGTCAACGCCGATGCGCCAGGGTGGCGACGGCCGTGCCGGCGCATCGTTCATAATGTGCCGCCTTTCCTCACCGATATTTTCCTACCATCTGGGGGCCTTGTCCTGGATGGAAACATGGGCGGCGACGACCTTCCAGCCCAGATCGGGGAATTTCACCCAGGTCTGGGACTGCCGGCCCACTTCGTCCTGGCCGCGCACCTTGAATTCCAGGTTCACCGTGGCAAAGGTATCCCCCAGGGTCAGAATTTCCAGACGCCGCCTGACCTCCTTGATGCCGGGCCCCGGCGCCCGGCCGACCCGGTGCCGGTGGATGTCGTCAAAGCCATAACCATTTTCATGCATGGCATAACGGATGGTGTGGGGGCTGTTCCAGAAGGTGTTGTCCAGAACCTCCACATCCTTCTGGATCAGCGCCTGTTCATAGGCCTCGAACAAGGCCGTGAGCTCCGCCACGACCTCCGGGTCGTTGACGGCCAACGTGTTTGCCGCGGTAGTCATGAGGCGTCCTCCAATGCTTTTGCCAGCGCCACCAGTTGGCCATCCATGCGCCAGCGGCCGATAATCGATAGGCCCATGGGTAAGCCGTCCAGCCTGGCCCCGGGAATGGAAACCTGGGGCACGCCGGTCAGGCCGCCATGGCTGCATAGACAGGCGATCTGCAGTCGCAAGGGATCGGTCTGGCTGATCGGCAGGCCCTTTAGCGGCGCGGGAAAGGGTGTGGTCGGCAGACAAAGAACAACGTTCGGCGCCAACAGATAGTCCAGACGGGCGCGGGCCTCCTGGCGCATCATCTGGGCCCATTCCCGTTCCGCCTGGGAAATGGACGCTGCGGCGGCCAAACCACGCGCGACGCTGTAGGCCATGACCGGGTTGGTTGCGTCCAGCCAAGCCCTGAAGGTCAGCCAGCCTTCGTAGGGTTGCAGGGTGCGCTGCGCCTTGGCCCAGGTGCTGAGGCCGGGCGGCGCCATGACCTCCTCGTCCACCGTGCCGACCAATTCGCCCAGGCGTTCAATCATCGGCCGCAGGGCGGCGCGAACCTTGCGCCCGGCAAAACCGAAGGCGTCGACGGCGACGATCAATCGTTCGGGCAGCGCGTCGGAGATATCTTCTTCCAACAGCACGGCCGAGGCTTTGGCGAAGGTGGCGCCGTCGCGGGCGAACCAGCCGGTGGTGTCGGAACTGGGCGCCTGGGCCATCATGCCGCGCAAATCCAGGCGGCCATGGGTGGGGCGGATACCGTACAGGCCGCAAAAGCTGGCCGGTACCCGGACCGAACCGCCGGTGTCCGTGCCCAGGGCGATATCACACATCCCGGCGGCTACCGCCGCGGCAGAGCCGGCAGAGGAGCCTCCCGGCACCCGGTCCGGCGCGGCGCTGTTCAGGGGCGTGCCGTGAAAGGCGCTTTCGCCCAGGATGCCAAGCGAGACTTCATCGGTGATCGACTTGCCCACCAGGGCGGCGCCGCCATCCAGCAGGGCCTGCACCGCCCAGGCATGGCGTTCGGCGGGCGCCGCATTGCCGGGCCAGTCCGGATTGCCACCACCCGTGGGATAGCCCGCCACATCGAACAGATCCTTGGCGACGAAGGTCAAGCCCGACAAAGGGCCGCCCGCCGCGCCCTTGATGTGCACGGACGTGCCCGGCACCAGGGCGCCTGCGGTATCCCGCATGACCTAGGCCCCGCCCGTCAGCAGCGCCTGCACCGCGGCGCGCAGATAGGCCTCGTCGTCCGCATTGTCGGTCGGGTTGCCGGCGCGATGGCCCCAAATGGAGTCAATGGGGCGAAATTCGGCGTTGGGCATCTGACCGCATTCCCGCTCGCTGTCCTCCGGCGTGAAATAAAGATCCGTGCGCGAGGGCATGATCATGGCGCGGGCCCGGATGGCGCCCAGGGCAGTGGCCAAGTCGCCCTGGTAAATTTCATTGTCGCTGATATCGGATCGATACCAGGTGGCCAGCATGGACAGCAGGTCATCGCCACTCCGGCGCAGGAAGTTTGCCTCCCAGACCCGCACCAGATAATCCTCCAACGAGGCAAACCCCAGTTCCAGGTGCTTGCCTTCCCGATAGAAGGCCTGGGACATGGCCCAACCGGCATACAGCCGGCCCATGGCGCGCAGGCCGCGCACGGGACGCGCCGCAAAGCCGCCGTCCTGCCAGGCCGGGTCCGCCGTCAGGGTGGCGCGGACGCCTTCCAGGAAGACCTTGTTGTGGGGCGAGGTGCGGGCCGAGCCGCAGACGGCGCAGATGGTATCCACCAGATCGGGAAACATCGCCCCCCAATGCAGGGCCTGCTGAGCGCCCATGGACCAGCCATATACCAGGGCCAGGCGCTCCACCCCGAAAACTTCGGCCAACAGGCGGCGCTGCGCCTGCACATTGTCCCAATGGCTGAAGGCGGGAAAGCGGCCCATGCCGTATGGTTCGGCGAGGTTGCTGGGGGACGAGGACAGGCCGTTGCCGAACATGTTGGGGATGACGATGAAGTATTTATCGGACTCCAGTATCCGGCCCGGCCCGATCAGCCATTCCGTATCCACATGCTGGGCGCCATACGAGGTCGGATACAGCACAACGTTCGACCTGTCCGCCGCCAGAGTGCCATAGGTTTGGTAGGCCAGCCGGGCATTGGGCAGGGTCATGCCACATTGCAAACGCAGGTTACCCAGTTCGAAAATCTTGAATTCAGCCATTGTTCTGCCCTCCAGCCTCCATCCTAGAGTACATTTGATCCAAATGTGCTCGGAATCTTCAGAATAGAGCTATTGAACCAATTACTTAAGTCGCGATTGAGATGCTTCGCATCCCGGCAAGGCGCACGGAAAAGGCGATTGAAGCCGGACCTGCCAACGTAGCAATGCTATTTTTTCTCCCAGCCGCCGGTTTCTGTTTGCTGCCAGTAGGTCAACTCGAGACCTTGATCCAAATAGCGGCGCCAGCGTTGCCGGGCGGCGGCGACCATGGCCGCGTCCCGGCCGTCGAACAGGTCGATGATCCTGGCGAAGCCGCCGGCCACGGCCGGTTCGCGGCCATCAACGGCCACCAGAACATCGGCGCCGTTGGGGTTCTCATCGTCGATTGTCAGAAAGATCGGCTGTTCCCCCGGCAAACCGTCACTGCTGCTGCCATGGGGTAGCCAGGATCGATCATCATAGGTCCACAGGACATTGTTCAAATCCTCGACCCGCTCCTGGGAACCGGCCAGGACGATGGCGCGATGCCCCCGTTCCAGTGCTTTTTCCAGCAGCTTTGGCAACGCTTTTTCCAGGGGCCAATGCAGCAAATGGTAAAAGCCAACCGTGGTCATCGGCGGTGCTCATTCATAGGCGGGCTATTTGCCGCCTTCGTAATGGTTGGCCACCAGCCGGTCCAACAGACGCACACCCCAACCGGTGCCGCCCTTGGGCACGGTCGGCTTGCCTTGATCGCCCCAGGCCACGCCGGCGATGTCCAGATGGGCCCACGGCACCTTGTTGACAAACCGCTGCAGAAACTGCGCGGCGGTGATGGAGCCAGCGTCACGGCCGCCGATGTTCTTCATATCGGCGATGGCGCAGTTGATTTTCTTGTCATAGGCATCGGACAAAGGCATGCGCCATACGCCTTCATCAACTTCCGCCCCGGCGTCGAACAATTGCTGGGCCAGCTTGTCGTTGTTGGAAAACAGGCCGGCGTTTTCATGACCCAGGGCGATGACCATGGCCCCTGTCAGGGTCGCGAGATTGACCATGAATTGCGGCTTGAAACGCTCCTGAGTATACCAAAGGGCATCGGCCAGGACCAGGCGGCCTTCCGCGTCGGTGTTCAGAATTTCGATGGTCTGACCCGACATGGAGGTGACGATGTCGCCAGGCCGTTGCGCCTTGCCGTCGGGCATATTTTCGACCAGGCCGACCACGCCGATGGCATTGACCTTGGCCTTGCGCCCCGCCAGGGCTTTCATCAATCCGATCACGGTACCGGCGCCGCCCATATCCCACTTCATCATTTCCATGCCGGGTCCGGGCTTTAGAGAGATGCCGCCGGTATCGAAGGTCACGCCCTTGCCCACGAAGGCCACAGGCTTGGTTTTGGCGCCGGCGCCTTGCCAGCGCATCACCACCATGAGGCTTTCCCGTGGACTGCCCTGGCCCACGCCCAACAGGGCGCCCATGCCCAATTTCTCCATCCGCGCTTCGTTCAGGACCTCGACCTTGACGCCCAGTTTGCTCAAGGTCCTGCATTGTTGCGCCATGCTGTCGGGGTACAGCACATTGGCCGGCTCGCTGACCAGATCGCGGGTCATGAAGACGCCATCGGCGATCGCCTCCAAGGCCTTGAAGTGACGACGGGCAGCGGCGGGGCTCTGCGCCAGCACCGAAAGGGAGGTCACGCTCGGCTTGTCTTCAGCCTTCATTTTGGTGCGGTACTTATCGAAGCGATAGCTGGCCAGCCGGGCGCCATAGGCCATGCTGGCGGCGCTCAAGGCCGGGTCACCCTTGGCGCCGGTGATGGGATCGCAGGCGATAATCATGTTTTTCAGGCCACAACTGGCCAGGCGTTGCAGGGCCGCGCCGCCAAAATCTTCCAGCCCGAGCGGCTTGATATCCTTGACCTCTCCCAGTCCGCCCAACAATACCCTGTCCGCGCCAATCCCGGCGGGGGCCAGAATATCCAGCCATTGGCCCTTGCGGCCGTCAAAGCGGGACGCCTTGATGGCCTTGCTGATCGCGCCCTTGCTGGCCTTGTCCAATTGCTTGGCGGTAGCCAGCAATTTGCCGCCCTGCAGGGCGCTGGCGACCAGCGCGCCCGATTGTGGCAATTGATGTTCGTTGATGGTGATCTTCATGAACGTCCCCTGATTGTCGCGGCGAATTCAAAATAGGCCAGGACGCATCTTACGGCTGATCGGCAGCAGCGCAAGCGGGGTCTGGATAATTGATCAATATCTGCCGCGGAGGCGCTGTTGATTCTATTATTTCGGCGCGCGCCGCTGTATGATTCCCGCCGTGCACAGATTGCAACGATATATCCTTGGGCAATTGGCCGGCCCGTTTGTTTTTTTTCTGTTGTCGTTGACAGGCGTGATCTGGTTGACCCAATCCCTGCGGTTTGTTGACTTGATCATCAACAAGGGCCTGTCGGCCGCTTATTTCGCCCAGTTGACTTTGCTAATCCTGCCCAGCGTGTTGACGATTATCCTGCCCATCGCCCTGTTCGCGGCGGTCCTGTATGTCTATCACAGCCTGGATGGGGATAGCGAAATTGTTGTCATGCGGGCCTCCGGTCTGGGTAATTTTGCCCTGGCCAGGCCGGCCCTGGTCCTGGCTGCCGCCGTGACGCTGTTTGGTTATTTCCTGTCTTTGTACATGATGCCCACGGGTCAGCGGGCCTTCAAGGATATGAAAACCTCCCTGCGGACCAATCTTTCCTATGTGCTGTTGCAGGAAGGTACCTTCAACACCATCGGCGACAGCTTGACCGTCTATATCCGCGCGCGGCAGTCGGGTGGCGAGATGTTGGGTATTCTGGTGCATGACAGCCGCGACCGACAGCGCCCGGTGACCATGATTGCGGAAAAGGGCGCCATGGTCCGCACCGCGGCGGGACCCCGATTCATCATGATCAACGGTAACCGGCAGCAGATCGACCATGCCGCCGGGCAATTGTCTCTGTTGCAATTCAACCGTTACGCCCTTGACCTGAGCCAATTCGTGCAACCGGACGGCGACCGCTGGCTGGAGCCTGGAGAGCGCTATTTGCACGAATTGTTCTGGCCCGGGAGCAACGCCGACGATCTGGCCAACGCAACCCGCCTATGGGCGGAAGGGCATGACCGTCTGGCGTCACCCCTATACAGTCTGGCTTTTGCCCTGATTGCCCTGACGGCGGTGTTGGCGGGCGATTTCAACCGACGGGGGCGACCATGGCGTATCGTCCTGGCCGTGTTTTGTATCGGCCTGATGCGGGCTGTCGGCCTGGGCCTGATTGGTCTGTCGGCCAGGGTTCCGGCTTTGATTCCGCTGCTGTATCTGAATATCGTACTGGTCATGGCTATCTGTGTTTTCGCCTTGACGCGGGGGCGATTCTGGCGGCGTCGGCGGCCGGTCTGGCGGCACCCCCGCGCCGACCAATATCAAGGACCATTGGCATAATGCGCCTATCGCCCACTTTTTCCCTTTATCTGGGACGGCAGTTTCTGATGGGCATAAGCTTTGTCATGGCGGTTCTCCTGGCGTTGATCTTTCTGATCGATGTCGTTGAACTATTGCGCCGTTCAGCCGATCATGAGGCTGCGGGCTTCGGCCTGATCCTTGGCATGGCGGCCTTGAACCTGCCCAATCTAGCCCAGAAGGTGCTGCCGGTGGCGACACTGTTCGGCGCCATCATGACCTTTTCCCGCCTGACCCGAAGCCATGAACTGATCGTGGCCCGCGCCTCTGGGGTTTCGGTCTGGCAATTCCTGGCCCCCGCCCTGGTCATCGCGTTACTACTGGGCGGCATCATGGTGACCCTGTTCAACCCCTTGGCCGCCCTCATGACGGCACGATATGAACAGTTGGAGGGGCGTTTTTTGGAGGGCCGGCAAAGCCTGTTGGCCGTTTCAGCCACGGGTCTATGGCTGCGCCAGGCGGACGAATTCGGCCAATCCGTGATCCACGCCCGGCATGTCACCTCGGCGGGCACGGAGTTGCAGGACGTCATCGTCTTTCTCTACAAGGGAACCGACGAATTCATCGGCCGCATCGATGCCAAACAGGCGATGTTGCTGGATGGCCGGTGGCGCCTTACCGATGCCTTGTTGACCCGACCCCAGGAGGCGGCGCTACGCCTGGCGGAATATGAAATCAAGACCACACTGACCTTGGCCCAGATCCAAGAAGGCTTCGCCTCGCCCCAGACCCTGTCCTTTTGGTCCTTGCCGGGTTTTATCCGGACGCTGGAGATGGCCGGGTTTTCCGCCACCCGGCACCGCCTGCATTGGCACAGTATTTTGGCCACACCCTTGTTGTTGGCGGCCATGATCCTGTTGGCCGCGACTTTTTCCCTGCGCCTGACGCGGCGCGGCCACACGGGTTTATTGCTGGGCGCGGGTGTATTGACCGGCTTCGTGCTATATTTTGTTTCGGATGTCGTGCGCGCCTTTGGCATTGCCGGCACTCTGCCCGTAATTCTGGCCGCCTGGACGCCTGCGGGTGTTTGCGCGCTGTTGGGCCTGTCCCTGCTGCTACACCTGGAGGACGGTTAGATTGGGGTGCCTTGGGGCGCCATCAATTGGATATGCGCGCCTGAGACGTGTTCTGGCGCTATTTTCAATTAATCGGACTCGTTCTCTCGACTTTTGTAATTGGTTCAATTGCTCTATCCTTAGAGAGTCTGGGCATGTTTTAAGGAAACATGCTCTAGGCTGCCTTTTGATCGCGCCATTCGTGCTGTTTTCCACCATTGGCCCGGCCCTGACACAAGGGCCGGGCAGGGCGCCGTTCCTGCTATCAGCGGATCAAATAATCCACGATAACCGGCTGGGTCAGGTCACCGCCAAAGGCAATGTGGAAATCAGCAGCGGAGACCGCATTCTGCTGGCCGACAGCGTCAGCTACAATCAACGCGGCGGCGTGGTCACGGCATCGGGTAATCTGACTCTGATGGAGCCTGGCGGCGAGGTTATTTTTGCCGAGCATCTGCAGCTATCGGACGATTTGACCGAAGGTTTCATCGAAAGCATACGGATCCTGCTGACGGATAAATCCCGTTTTGCCGCCAACGGGGCTCGGCGCTATGGCCCTGATCGGCTGGAATTGGCCAAGGCGGTCTATTCACCCTGCGAAATTTGCCGCGAACAGCCCGACCGGGCGCCGTTGTGGCAGTTGAAAGCGGCCCGGGTGATCTATCACCGCGATGCCCACGAGATCGAATACCGGGACGCAGTGCTCGAAGTATATGGCGTGCCCATTGCCTATACGCCGTATTTTCGCCATGCCGATCCTTTGACACCGCGTAAAAGCGGGTTTCTGCCGCCAGTGCTGGGTTCTTCATCGGATTTGGGGACATCCATTCAGGTGCCCTATTTCTGGGCTATTGAAGCGGACCGGGATCTTACTTTCGCGCCGATCTTCACCACGGATGCAGGCGTGGTGCTGACCAGCGAATACCGCGCCCTGACCGCCAAGGGCGGCTACAACGGGGAAGCCAGCCTGACCTATACGGACAACCGCCACGACCCCAATGACAGTCGGGACGACATGGAGTTTCGCGGTCATATCGATGCCTTGGGCCGGTTTGATATTGATCAAACTTGGCGTTGGGGCTTTGATCTGGCCAGGGCCACCGATGATACCTATCTCCGCCGCTATGGTTTCGGTGACGATGACGTCTTGACCACCAATCTTTTTGTGGAAGGCTTTCGCGGCCGGCAATATATTGCGGCCTCGGCCTATGCGTTCCAGGGCCTGGATGAGGGAGACGACTCCGGCACGACGCCTCTTGTGGCGCCCCTGCTGGATTATTCCGTGACCCTGCAACCCGAACGCCTGCCAGGCCGGTTATATTTTGATGCTTCTGCGCTTTCGCTTTATCGCGAGGACGAATTCGACAGCCGGCGGCTCAGTCTCGATGGCAGCTGGCAATTGCCCTATGTCGGTCCAGCGGGCGATATCTATAAACTAACCGCCGACCTGGGCCTGGATCTTTATTGGCTGAACGGCTTTACCCCCGAGGGCAACTCCGCAAACGCGGGCAGCAGCGACGATCTGGAGGTGCGCATACGGCCCACGCTCGCCTTGGATTGGCGTTTTCCATTTGTGCGCCGTGAAGGCAGCGTGCGTCAGGTGATCGAACCGGTGGCGCAGGTGATCCTCACCCCCTACGGCGGCAATCCGAAGGAAATTCCCAATGAAGACAGCCGCAGCCTGGAGTTCGATGAGACCAATCTGTTCAGCCTGAACCGCTTCCCCGGCCATGATCGGGTTGAAAGCGGACCGCGCGTCAATCTGGGTCTGAAAGCATCGGCCTATGGCGTCTCGGGCGGCTATGCCAGTCTGACAGTGGGTCAGGTGTTTCGCCTGAAGGATGACGATACCTTCGCCCGAGAATCCGGGCTGGATGATCATCGCTCGGACTATGTCATGGCGTTGAACATTGCGCCGTCGGAATTTTTTGACCTGACCAACCGGCTTCGCCTGGACCGCAACACATTTTCCCTGGACCGCAACGAAATCTATTTGTCCGTTGGCCCCAAATCTCTGCGTTTTGACACATCCTATGTTTCGTTGGACCAGGAGTTGACCGCAGATAATCTGGAGGCGCGGGAGGAAATATATAACTCGCTGCGCTGGCAGATCGACAAACGTTGGCTTGCCACCCTGGAAAGCCGCCGCGACCTCAGCAATGGGGGCAGTCAGATACGATCTGGCGGCGGCCTGCAATACCTGGATGAATGTATTGGCTTCAGCCTCACGGTCGAACGAAATTTTACCCGTGACCGGGATGTGGAACCCTCAACTTCGATCAATTTCCGCTTTCTGCTGCAGAATTTGGGTTAAACCAATTTCGATCGGATGCAATTGCAGCACGGGTCGGCATAGGTGCGTCGATGCCAGTGCCTACAATTTCGTCGGATTGGGCGCATCGCCATAAACGACCTCTGGATCGAAGACCTTTTCCGTTTCTTCGAATTGCAGGCGCGGCGGGGCGCCATTGCCGCTCGGGCCCAGGGGGATCGAGCGATAGAAGCAGGAGCGATAGCCGACGTGGCAGGAGGCGCCACCGGTAACATCGACCCGCAACCAAACCGAATCCTGATCGTCGTCAATGCGCATTTCCACAACCCGTTGTATCAGGCCCGAGGTTGCCCCCTTGTGCCACAGCATTTGCCGGCTGCGGCTGTAATAATGCGCCTCACCGGTTTCGATGGTACGGCGCAGGGCCTCATCATTCATATAGCCGTGCATGAGCATCTCGCCGCTGCCGGCATCGGATGTCACCACGGGAATAAGACCGTCGGCGTCAAATTTAGGCGCCAGGTCAAAGCCTTCTTCCACCTGTTCCACGCTTTGCCGGGGCGCGAACTGCATGGACTTGGCGGCGGCGGATTTTGTCTCTGTCATGGCGGTGTTTCTCGGCCAGCGTTTGGGAGCTTTGGATTAATGGTCCTCAATAAAGCCTGCCCGTACCGCTGGCAACCAACTATCAATCCGAACCGGCCGCTTAGCTGTTTTCGCTGATATGACCCTGTGCCAGCAAAATTTCCTCCACCCCCTGCACCAGAAGATGGCCCAACATGATGTGGCTTTCCTGGATACGGTTGGTGTCATGGCTGGGCACCACGATGGCTTGATCACACGGACCCAGGGCCGCACCGCCGTCGCCGCCCAAAAACCCAAGGCTGACCAACCCTTGGGTCCTGGCCACGGCCAGGGCGGCCAAAACATTGGCTGAATTGCCGGAGGTGGTAATCGCCAGCAGCACATCGCCCTTTTGCCCCAGGGCCCGCAAGGGGCGGGCGAAGATCTGTTCAAAACCATAATCGTTGGCGCAGGCGGTCAGTGTGGAGCTGTCGGTAATGAGGGACAGGGCCGGCAAGGCGTCCCGATTCAGGGACGCGCGCAGGCGGACCAGGAATTCCCCGGCCAGATGCTGGGCATCGGCGGCCGATCCGCCATTGCCGCACAACAAGATCTTGCCCCCATTGGCGATGGACTGGGCGACCCTGTCCGCCATGACCGAAAGCTGGGCGCCGATACCGTCCGCCAGCAGCCGCTCCTTTACGGCCACCGATTCCCGGATCGCCGCCTCGACCTGGCCGGCCAGTTGCTGCACATTCATCTATCCATTCCATCCATCGATTTCTTCTCCCAGGCCATGGCGGTCGTGATGACGGCCGTCAGATCATCATGCCGCGGTTGCCAGTTCAGGGTTTTCCGAATGCAGTCTGTCGCGGCGATCAAGCTGGCCGGATCGCCGGCCCGGCGTGGCTGTGGCCGACGCAGCATGGGCCCAACGCCCAGCATGTCATTGGCGACCTGATCCACCGTATCAAGCACCTGGGTTACTGAAAATCCTTGGCCGTAACCGCAATTCAGGGTGAGGTTGCCGCCGCTATCGCCAATGTGATCCAGGACGGCCACATGGGCCTGGGCCAGATCGCTGACGTGAATATAGTCCCGTACGCAGGTGCCGTCGGGGGTCGGGTAGTCGTTCCCGAAAACATCCATGTGAGGCAGGATACCCAGCGCGGTCTGGCAGGCGCGTTTGATCAGATGGGTCGCGGCTTTGCTATACTGTCCCGACCGCCCGGCCTGATCCGCGCCGGCCACGTTGAAGTAGCGCAGCACGGCATAGCGCAGGCCGGTAGCGGCGCCGATATCGCGCAACATCCATTCCGTCATCAGCTTGCTGCGGCCATAGGGACTGGCCGGCGCCAGGTTGTCGTCTTCGGCCACGGGCACCGCCCCACCCGTATTGCCGTCATATACCGCGGCGGTGGATGAAAAGACGAAATCTTTGATATCGTTGTCCAGGCAGGCGCGTAGCAGTTGGGCGCTGCTGACCACATTGTTTTGATAATAGTCCAGCGGGCGCGCCACCGATTCCGGCACGATGATGGAGCCGGCGAAATGCATCACCGCACGGCAACCATGTTCGGCGATAATCCGGCCGATCAGGGCTTTATTGCCGACCTTGCCCTGATAAAACGGCACGTCACCCGGCACTGCGCCGCGGCGGCCGGTGGACAGGTCGTCCACCACGACGACCGTGCGGCCGTTGTCCAACAGGGCCAGCATGGCGTGGCTGCCAATATAGCCGGCGCCGCCGGTGATCAGCACGGGGGGGGGAGGGGTATTCATCATGACGCCAGTTTAGCAGATTGCCGCGCTTCCCTGTGAAATATGTAAAGGCCGCTGCCAATTAGCAAGGTGGCGCCCAGCACTGTCCAGCCGTCGGGCATATCGCCCCAAACCAGAAAGCCGATGGCCCCGGCCCACAGCAGCGAGGAATATTTGAACGGCGTGACCAGGGCGGCTTCGGCAAAGCGAAAGGTCTCAATATGCAGAAAATGTGCACTGCACAACAGCAGGCCGGCCAGGGCCAACAGGGCCATATCAGCCACGCCGGGAGGCTGCCAGGCGAACGGCGCCATGACCGCCCCGGCCAGCGCGACGCCCAATGTGGAATAGAACAGGGTGGTGCCTGACGCTTCCGTGTGCGAGATGCGGCGGGTCAGAAGATCGCGAAAGGCCCCGCACAACGCTGCGCCGGCGGGGAACAGGGCGGCCCAATTCAGGCCATCGCCGCCGGGCCGCAACATTACCAGAACACCGGCGAATCCCACCAGCACGGCCGTCCAGCGGCGCCAACCAACCCGTTCAGCCAGTATCAGGGGCGCCAGGGCGGTGACGAAAATAGGCCCGACAAAAGCCACGGCGACATTCTCCGCCAACGGCATCAGGCGCAAACCCGAAATGAACAAAAAGGTGCTGACGATCATCAGGGCGGCGCGGATCAATTGCAGTTTGGGATGGTTGACCTGGAAGATACGGAATTCTTTTCGCCAGCCTAGCACCAGCGTGATGATGATGAGGGCGGCCAAGCCGCGGGAAACCAGTATTTGCCCCAGTTGAAAATCACTTGCAACCCACTTCACCACGGCATCGTTCATGGTCAACAGCAGGCTGCCGCCAATCATGCAGGCGATGCCGCGGCCCGGCGCCTCGATGCGCCCCGGCGCGCGCGCTTTGTCGGTCCTGCTCACGTCCTGCTCACGTCCTGCTTCGGGGCCGCCGCTAAAGTTTGTGGTATTCCCGAAACCAGGCGGCGAAGCGGGGGACGCCCTCCGCAATGGTGGTCGTGGGCCGAAAGCCGAGATCCCGTTCGATGGCGGTCAGGTCGGCATAGGTGTTTTTCACGTCACCCGGCTGCATCGGCTCCAATATGCGCGCCGCCTTGCGGCCCAGCGCATCTTCCAAAATCTCGATCAGGCGCAACAGGGGCTCGGGATGATTGTTGCCGATATTGTAGATCCGATGCGGTGCCGTGGGTGCGTCTCCAGCGCCCTCATCCGCGCCGGGCGGATTGTCGCGTGCCGCCAGCACCCCCGAGACGATGTCATCCACATAGGTGAAGTCGCGGTGCATGTCGCCATGATTGAAGACCTTGATTGGCCGTCCGGCCAGGATGGCCTCGGTAAACAGCCACAACGCCATGTCCGGCCGGCCCCAGGGCCCATAGACGGTGAAAAAGCGCAGACCGGTCTGCGGAATCCCATACAGATGGGCATAGGAGTAGGACAGCAATTCGTCCGATTTCTTGGTCGCGGCATAAAGGGAAATCGGTTGATCGACCCGGTCTTCCTCGGAAAAGGGTAACTTGGTGTTGCCGCCATAGACCGAGGAGGAAGACGCATAAACCATATGCGTTAGGGCCGATTGCTGGCGGGCCAGTTCCAGAATGACCATATGGCCAATCAAATTCGCCTCGATATAGGCAAACGGGTTTTCGATGGAATAACGGACACCGGCCTGGGCGGCGAGGTGAATGATCGAGGTGAATTTCAACTCACCGACGGCATCCTGCATGGCGCTGCGATCAGCGATATTGACCTGATGGAAGCTGAAGTTGGGATGCTCCAGCAATTGCCGCAGCCGATCTTCCTTCAAGACTACGGAATAGTACGGATTAAGATTGTCGACGCCGACCACCCGTTCCCCCTGGTCCAGCAGGCGCTGGGCCACGTGGAAGCCGATAAAGCCGGCCGCGCCGGTAAGTAGGTTCGTCATACGCACCATCGCTCCAAAACCGCAGCTATTTATCCCCGTGGAAAAGCATGTTCCGAAGCCTGCGCCGCTTTTCCCACCCGCGTGGTTTGACCCGGCAGCACTAAATCGTCTATCTGACGGTCTTGCCGCCACCAGCGCGCAAGCCACGGCAAACGAAGCACTGGCTTATGGTGGCATTCGGGCATAGATTCTTTTTAGCCGTCTATTAGCCTGATCGGCAGGGTCTGAACTGGTTACTCATTACGCCGTCCCATGGGGCGCGTCAACGTGAAGGAGGGGGCTATCAACGGCGTTTGGAGCAGTGCTGTAACTGGACTTATTGCGGTCGCGGCGGCGGCCGGGATGAGTGCGTTGATCAGCGTCTTTGCGCGGCCGCTTGGTGAATGGCTGGGGGTCTTGGATGCGCCAGACGGCAAGCGCAAGCTTCATCCCACCATTACGCCCCTGGCCGGCGGCCTGGCGATTGGTCTGCCCGCCCTGCTGGCGCTGCTGTATGGCGCACTGACGACGGTTTTTCTGCCCCTCTATCTGACCGTGGCCGCCGCCGGATTGGCCTGTTTGTTGCTGGGCTTGTTGGATGACCGGGCCCATATCCGCCCGATCTATCGGCTGTTATTGTCCCTTTTGATGGCCTTGGCTGTTTTGGAAGTGGTGCCGGACCTGATGGTGACCTTTTTGCGTTTCAGCTTCCTGGGTCAGGTCATATTTCTTGAGCAATTCGCCCTGGTTTTTACCGCCATCTGCATCGTCGGCCTGCAAAATGCGGTCAATATGGCCGACGGCAAGAATGGCCTGGTGATCGGTCTGTGCCTGTTCTGGTGCCTGGAACTGTTGCTGTTCGCGCCCGACCATATGCGGCTGGTGCTGCTGTCCCTGGCTGCGTCGCTGGTGGTGACCCTGGCATTCAATCTGCGGGGCCGATTGTTCCTGGGCGATTCGGGCAGCTATTTTCTCAGCTTCACTTTCGCCCTGCTGGCGGTTTATGTCTATGACATCGCCTTCACCGCTTTGCCCGCGGATCTGATGGTGCTGTGGTTTTTGATACCCGTCCTCGATTGTCTGCGCGTCATGGCCGTACGGGTGGCCCGTGGCCGCTCGCCCTTTGCCTCCGACCGCAATCATTTGCACCATATGCTTTATCGGCGGATGCCGTGGCGTTGGGGTCTGCTGGTTTATCTGGGCCTGGCGGGCGTACCCGGTTTGCTGGCGTCGTTCGCGCCCGGCACCGCCCTGGCCTGGGGCATTGCGGCGGTATGCTGTTACGCTGTTATTGTTGCCTGGCCGTCCCGGCGCAGCCAGACCGCCGGCGGCGCGGCGGAATAGCGGCAAAAATGGGTCGAAAAATAAGCACATATTTCCCTGTCAAGAGCGTTGTTTCCAAAGGTTTCGGTGCCTATATTGCCGGTCGTCGAATTGGGGCGTAGCCAAGTGGTAAGGCATCGGGTTTTGATCCCGTGATCGCAGGTTCGATCCCTGCCGCCCCAGCCAAGCCGACCGGCGATATAGGCGCCGTATATGTTAGGATGCATCATGCAAGATAATCCATTCGCCGCCATACCCGATCGGGCATTGGAACTGGCGCTGATATTTTTCGGCTTCGTCGGCATGGTGACGCCCCTGGCGCTGTGGATCACCTGGTCGGAGTTCACCTTTTTGCTGGTTCTGAGCGTTGGGGCATTGGCCATCGGCGTTTTCGTCGTGCTGTCCTGGTATTTCAACGTCCGCCACAAGGCCCGCCACGGCAACCGCCTGCCGGACTAGCTGGCCGGAAATGCGCCGCGTAATTCCGCCCCGGATGGCGCTTTAATCGCCGCCCTGCATCTTGCGTGATTGTCCGCGCCGCCTATCTGTTGTGCATATCTTTCATGACCACACCATAGTGAGGGGGAGGCGACGGGATGGACCGGACGTTCAAAGCCAACATCAGCGAGCGATCGATCTGGCGGCGCCTTTGCTTCATGCTGCTGTTTGCGGCGATCTTCAACCTTGTTGCTTTCATCGTTTTCACCGCTGCTCTGGTACAGTTTATCATCCGCCTGACAACGGGTTCGGTGAATACGGAGTTGCAGGCTCTTGGCCCGCGCCTGGGCCAATACATCCAGCAGATCGTGGCGTTCGAGACCTTCCATACGGAGCAACGGCCCTATCCCTTCGCGCCGTTCCCTGAAGCGGATGGGACCGCCACACCGGACACGCGGGTCCAGGCGGGATAGCCCCGAGACGTCCTAAGCCGCAAGTTCCGTCACCGTCAGCCATAGGATACCGCGGCGGTATCGAATGCCGCCTTGAGTTCCCCTTGCATGGCGGTCACATCGGCGCAGACGGCGTAGCGCAGGAAATCACCGAAATGCACGCCAATGACGCCGGTCTTTTCGATCATCGTGAAATTGAACTGTTCGGCGCTCGCCATGGCCTCGCCAAAGGCTTCCTTAGGCGTTTCCCAAAGGGTGAAAAAGCCGGCCCTGGGCTGGATGGCCAGGCGCATGCCGCATTCGGTCAGCAGTGTCGCCAGCAGCGCCAGGCGCTGCTGGTATAGGGCTCTACATTGCGCGATCCCGGCTTGATCCGTCTCCAGCGCGGCCAGGACGCCGGCCGCCATGGGCGCGACAAAGCCGGCATCGGTCTTGCCTTTCACTTCCTTCATGTCGGCGATGAAGTCCGCCGATCCGACCATGGCGCCCACATGCCAGCCGGTGCCGTTGCCGATCAGCTTCGCCGCCGTGAACGCCTCGGCCCAGGACAGGTCCGGGTAAGCAATGGCGATTTCACTCAGGCTGGCGCTATCCGCCGTGTGGCTGAGCGCGATATAGGCGGCATCGTTGAACAGGCGGATATCGTGCGTGGCGCAATATTGGCAAAGCTCCCGCAACCAGGCGGCCTCGGCGATCTGGCCCGAGGGATTGTGCGGATAGTTGAGCATGATCAGGTCGGTGCCCGGCGCAATGTCGGCGATGCCGAAGCGGAAGCCATTCTGGGCATTCAGGGCCAGCGGGTAATGGCGGACGTTGACATGGTAGGCGCACCAATCGGCGGGGGTGGGATAGCCGGGCTTGGTCATGGTCGCCACCGACACCGGCCCGCCCGCACAGCCGCAGGCCAGGGGCAATAGCCCCAGGATCGGCTTGATGCCCGGGATTGGCAGATAGTCCAGGCCCCCGGCGCTCTGGTCACTGGGCAGTGCGGCATCCAGATGGGCGCGGACGAAGCGGCGGGCGAAATCGGGCACCGCCGGACTGTCGTTGTATTGGTAGGCATGCATGCTTTCCGCCTCGCTCAGAACGGCGGCGCTGGCCGCCTGCCGCGCGCTGGGCAGCGCCGGCCCCTTCGGCTCGCCAATGGACAAATCCAACAGTTTTTGTCCCCGGGCCGCCGCCTCGGCCCGTTTGCCGCGGATCTTCTGAAAGATGTTGGCGCCCCCCGCGGGCAGTCGTGATCGTCGCATCGTTGCCGCTCCTTGGTCCTGCCGAACGCCGGATAGAGCAAAGGCGCCAGCAGATGTACACCGCTAACGCCTTGAAAAAATTGGTGCCCCTGCCCCGACTCGAACGGGGACGTCCGTAAGGACAACAGATTTTGAGTGCAGTCGTTCTGCCAAATACCTCAACTATTTCAACATTTTACAATTTTATGTGTAGTCTAAATGTGCAGTTTTAAGGCTACACAGCGCCCTAAAAGCGCAGAGAATTGATACACTTTTTCGCGTCAAGCGGCAACATCATAAAATGTAACAAAGATGAACCAAATCGCTAAGTCATTGAAATCTTGTGCCTAAAAAGCCCAATCTTAGAGGTCGTCCTGCCCAGCATCAGAATGCATACTAAATGCAGTTAAAACATGATGTTAGGAGCTGTAGCGATGAAACAGGCACCCGTACTTAACGAACGCGAAAAGCAGCGCATGCTGCAGCACCTGCAGCGCACCAGCTATGCAGCCCGCAACCGCTGCATGCTGCAGCTGAGCTGGCTTGCTGGCATGCGTGTTGGCGAGATTGCTGCGTTGGACATTGGCGACGTACTCGGCGCTGACGGCGCGATCCGCGCTGAAATCCAGCTGCGAGCTGACCAGACCAAAGGTGACCAAGCGCGGACAGTGCTGGTCAACAGCCAGCTGCAGGCTGAGCTGGAGCGATACGTAAAGACTCTTAGCATGCAGCTGGACCCCAAGCGCCCACTGATAGCCAGCAAGACAGGCAAGCGGTTTTCCGCAAACGGGCTGTGCCAGCGTTTCCTGCAGCTTTACGACGCTGCGGGCTTGGACAAGCTGACCAGCCACAGCGGACGCCGCACTTTCATTACAAGCTTGGCGCACAA